>CAILYI010000109.1 GCA_903838415.1 uncultured Anaerolineae bacterium
ATACCAAGAGGAGGTCATTTCGGATGGCAAAACATTTTCTTAAGTTGTGGCTGATGCTCCTGGCAAGTCAGTTCGGCTAATTTTTTGCCTGAAAATTGCTCAGAATCTCGTGCAAATTGAATTCTTAAACACGTTCTAAGACCGCAAGCGCTTCAACAGGGGATTCCAGATAAACCGCAATCAGGCGCGGCTTCGGCAGCAGAACTGCATCCGCAAAAAGCAACCCCGAAAATATTGTGGCGATAAACAAAAAGCAAACCGCTAATTTTGAGTGAGATTCACCTTCTAAACGCCAAAAAAAACGCACAACGAGAAAACCCGTCAGCGCAAGCGAAAGGATGAATTGGGCTAAAAAACTGATGGATGACGGCGTGAAATAAAAATTGGACATAAAGGCCTGTCAGTAAATCGCTCGATCTAACAGTATAAGTGAAATAACAATCAAAATGAGTTGTCTGCCTGCGGACTATCTTTTCAAGCTATTGCAAATTTCAGCCACCTTTCAGGGAAACGGAATCTCCCAAAACCGATATCCATAATATTTGCGCAAGATGAGCGAGGAAGCGGGTAAGAGAAATAGCCGGTTACCAAAACACTTATCATTTGGATTACCTCTCAATTTACCTTCTGGATGAACTTTACAAAAACGATCAGCCTGTTTGACAAAAGAAAGTTTCACTTGTGGAACATACCAAGATCTTTACCAGCCGGCCGAGCATTGCGTCAATCGTGAAAACTCACAAAAATATTCCCTTGGAATCGCCTATTAATTCTTTACCCGACCCTATCTTGAAATTACCTCAAGCCATTACTAATCAACCCTGTAAATATTATACAGGTTTTTGGGTCTTTTAGTAATTTATTTTAGAACAGGGATTAAAAAGGCGCTTGGTAATTACCATAAGCCGGGTTAATCGCCTGTTGAAACAATATGCGTAATTGGTCTCCCAATGCGCCTTTGTAGAGAACACGCGCGCAACCGGCATTCAGTGCAACCTGTTTTTGTATCTGGTCATCCACTAAAACAATCGGGAGTGTGTTTGAACTGACTTTCTTCATATTATTCAAAAAATCAAATAGGCACTGATAATTTTGCAAAGGCGAAATCAGTTGGATATCCAGAATCAAGAAATCCGGCTTTCCTTCAGCCGCCAGGTGTAACGCTTCATCCGATGAGTTTGCAAACACAACCGATTCGAGTTCGTCAACGGTGCTGAGGTAAGTACGCAAAGAACTCCCCAAGAGTCCCAAAGGAACTGCAAGGAGAACACGAACCTTATAGGTATTATTCATCACCAAAGCATACCAAATGCTCACGTATCTGGTACGCTCATCCTGCTTATTTTTATATATCGTTTACGTGTAGTTTTGTTTACCCCACTGATGCGGCCGCTCAAAAACCATTAGAATTTATTCTTCTGGGCGTATGCGACAACCTGGCTGCGATTCTTCAGTTCCAATTTCCCCAGCATATTTGAGATATGCACCCGCACTGTGGCCTCGCTGAGGCATAAGGATAAGGCGATTTCTGAATTCGAGAAACCGTCTCCTACCAATGTCAACACTTCCTGCTCACGAGGCGTAAGCGTTATTAATTCTTCTTTTTCGGCATATAAGATGCGCGCCAATTTCTCGCCAATTTCCGGAGGGATAAAGCGTTTGCCCTGGGCTACTTGCTTCAACCCATACAGAATCTGGTCACGCGAGGCATCTTTCAGCAAGTACCCCATCGCACCGGCACGCACTGCCGCAGATACCTTCTTATCCTCGCCAGAACTGGTAATAATCAAGACTTTCGCATCCGGGTTGGTGCGGAGAATTTCGCGCGTGGCTTCAATCCCATCCATCACGGGCATATACAAATCCATCAAGATCACGTCCGGTTTTAAATCAGCCGCCATTTGCACAGCCTGGCTGCCATTGATAGCTTCACCGATCACTTGCAGGGCATCTTCCGTCTCAACGGCATCCCTCAACGCATCACGCATCAAAGGATGATCGTCCACTATCAAAACGTTGATCTTATCCATGCTGAAATCTCCTGCTTGTTGGCATTTTCGTGAATAACGGCCCAGGTCGTATCCGGTTTCGAGATGATCTCCACCTGCCACCCGGACTCACTCGCAGAACCGACTATGGCTCCAATCCCCGACCATTATAATGTGAAGTCGTAAAGTAAAATTTTGTCGACTACCACTAAAACCCACACGAACATTTGATGCGCTGAAACACATTTCCGCTGCCCAACTGAGCAACTTTCGGGTTCCCTTTTCCATCCAGACAATTTCAATACCGGAATTCTTGCCAGTTTGACTCGAACAACCGAGAAATAATTATACAGGCTTTTCTTTTTTTAGCCTATTTTCCGCACGAATTCTTTGGGAAAAGATAATCTGTCAGTTTTCTGCGTTTTTATGATGGATGAGGTCTTACCCGAACCCCAAACCACGCTCTTTCAAGGAAACCCAACGCCCCTGACCGATGACCAAATGATCGAGCACATCCACGTCCAGCAACTTCCCGGCCTGCACGATGGCTCTCGTTACTGCCACGTCGTCAGGGCTGGGAGTTGGATCCCCGCTTGGATGGTTGTGCACTACGATAATCCCCGAAGCGTTTTTGCGGACCGCTTCCTTGAAGACCTCGCCCACCCGCACCTGGGATGAGCTGACTGAGCCGCGATAGATTTCAACCACTTCCAGCACGCGGTTGCGCCGGTCCAACAGCACCACCCGCAGGTGTTCCTGTTCCAGCGCCCCCATGTCATATTGCACCAGCGCAGCCGCATCGGCTGGAGAATTGATGGCGGGACGTTCTTCGGGCGATTCCAACATCAGGCGGCGGCCAAGCTCAATGGCAGCTTTGATCTGCGCCGCTTTGGCCTCGGCGATGCCGTGTTGGTTGCAAAGTTCATTAAACGGTGCCCGGTGCAGGCCGCTAATTCCACCAAATTTTTGCAAAAGGCGCTGACCGACCTGGACGGCGTTTTCGCCAGGGACGCCAACGCGCAACAGGATAGCGATCAACTCGGCATTGGCAAGCGCCTGTGGACCCAGGGAAGCCAGCCGCTCACGAGGGCGATCTGTTTCCTGTAAATCGGTGATGCGATATATGGGGTGAGTGCCAGATTCGGACATTATTTCCTCCCGCAGACTAGGTAAATTGATTTTACTGTAAATATTGCCACAATACTATTCTTGACATTCCCCTCCGCATCAGATAGAATCATTAGGCTCTGGTTATAAGTTGGGCCTGTAGCGCAGCTGGGAGCGCGCCTCAATCGCACTGAGGAGGCCAGGGGTTCGAATCCCCTCAGGTCCACTGTACTGAAACCAAATTTTGGTACTTGTTGACGGATTAGATATTATCAAGTAGAATACCCGTCGCTAAGGGCCCATAGCGCAGTTGGGAGCGCGTCTCAATGGCATTGAGAAGGTCGAGGGTTCGAATCCCTCTGGGTCCACAAATTTGGGGCAGGTCTGAGACCTGCCCCAAATGCTAAGTTTTATCAGTGTTATAATCAGACCAATATTAAAAGTTATGGCAGGAGTAGTAGGTCATCCCGTCAGCGAGTTGGGAGAGCAAGGTGGAAGCCCGGCACAGCGCCCAGCGGGAGCGCATTCACCCCCTAACGGGGCAAGAGACCGAACTCGCCGTGCCACCCCATGAGGGAAACTGTGCTGGTGAACGCGGAAAATCGCCGCAGGTAGTCAGCGCCGGGGAAGCCCGTTATAGCAAGCCAAAGTGGTCAATGGAATTACGTTGACAAGCCGGGTGGTACCGCGGAGATAACCCTTCGTCCCTGTTGTGGATGAAGGGATTTTTGTTTAAAAGTTTCAGACTACAGGTAGCATATAAGGAGGCTCGTGTGAAAAAGATTATCGGTAAAATTAAAAATGCTTTCCAAAAGGCTGGTTCGATCCTTTCGGGAATCCTTGGTCCTCAACCTGAGCTTCGCCCAATTCCTGTCCGCGCTGAGCGTGTTTATCGCAGAAAATGAAATCAACAGGCTGGATTGATCATCCAGCCTATAAAAAAGAGGAAAGAATGACAAAGGCCTATGGTTTCGCTGAAATTGAACAGAAATGGCAATCCAAATGGGATGCCGATGGGTTGTACCACGCCAACATCGATCCATCGAAGCCCAAATATTACGCCCTGACCATGCTGCCCTACCCGAGCGGCGACCTGCACATCGGTCACTGGTATGCGATGACTCCATCCGATGCCCGTGCGCGCTACATGCGCATGAAGGGCTATAACGTGCTGTTCCCGATGGGCTTCGACGCCTTTGGCCTGCCCGCCGAGAACGCCGCCATCAAGAGCGGCATCCACCCGATGGTGCGCACGCGCGACAACATTGTGCGGATGCGCAAGCAGCTGCGCTCGATGGGCGCCATGTTCGACTGGCGGCGCGAGATGGTCTCGTGCGAACCGGAATATTACAAGTGGACCGAGTGGTTCTTCATCCAGTTGTACAAGAAAGGCCTGGCCTACCGCAAACTGTCGCCGGTGGATTTTTGCCCGAAGTGCAATACCACGCTGGCGCGCGAGCAGGTCTGGGGCGATGACCGGCACTGCGAGCGCTGTAACACGCCCGTCATCAAGAAAGATCTGTCGCAGTGGTTCTTCCAGGCCACAAAATACGCCGACGAACTGCTGAGTTTCGAGGGCATTGACTGGCCGGAACGCGTCAAGACCTTGCAGACGAATTGGATTGATCGGTCGGAAGGCGCGAGCGTCACTTTCCACACGGAATTTGGCGACCCAGTTGAAGTCTTCACCACCCGCCCCGACACCCTGTTCGGTGCGACGTTTATGGTGTTCTCGCCCGAACATCCGCTGGTCGACAAAATCACCACGCCAGAGAACAAGGAAGCCATCGCGGCTTACAAGGCGCAAGCGGCGCGTCAGAGTGAAATCCAGCGCGGGGCCGTGGATAAGGAAAAAACCGGCGAGTTCACCGGCGGATACGCCATCAACCCGGTTAACGGCGCGAAAATCCCGATCTGGATCGCGGATTACGTGCTGATGAGCTACGGAACCGGCGCCATCATGGCCGTCCCGGCGCACGACGAGCGCGATTTTTCCTTCGCCCGGAAGTTTGAGCTGCCAATTATCCCGGTTTTCCAGGCTGAGGGGAGTCCAACTCCTGACGGGGCGACGATGGAAGCCGCTTTCATCAGCGACGGCGTGATGATCAATTCCGCCCAATTTAACGGAACCAGGGTCAACACCGAAAAAGGGCGCAAGAATCCGGCCATCGCGGCGATGATCGATTGGCTGGAAAAACAGGGCACCGGCAAGGAAACAGTCAACTATCGCTACCGCGATTGGCTGATCAGCCGCCAGCGCTACTGGGGCGCGCCGATCCCGATGATTTACTGCGAAAAAGACGGCTGGAACCCGGTGCCTGATGATCAGCTGCCGGTAACGCTGCCCGAGGACGTGGAGTGGAAGCCGACCGGCGAAAGCCCGCTGAAACTGCACCCGACCTGGTCCAAGACCACCTGCCCGGTGTGCGGCGGCGCAGCGACGCGCGAAACCGACACGATGGACACGTTTATGTGCTCGTCGTGGTATCACCTGCGTTACCTGAGCCCCTGGTACGATCAGGGCCCCTTTGACCCGGCCGAATACGATTACTGGATGCCGGTCGATACCTACACCGGCGGCATTGAACACGCCACGATGCACCTGCTGTACACGCGCTTTTTCCACAAGGCGCTGCGCGATATGGGCATCACCAAAGGCAATGAGCCGATGACCCAGCTGCGCAACCAGGGCATGGTGCTGGGCGAAGATAACGAGAAAATGTCCAAGAGCCGCGGCAACGTGATTGCCCCGGATGTGCTGGTGGATCGCTACGGCTCAGACACCGTCCGGGCTTACCTGATGTTCTTTGCGCGCTGGGAGATGGGCGCGCCCTGGGACAGCCAGGGCATCGAAGGATCGGCACGTTGGGTGCGACGCACCTGGACGCTGTTCACTGATGAAGTGAAGACGGGCAGTCCCACCCCCGAGACTTTGCGCGCCCTGCGCCGCAAAGTACACCAGACCTTGAAGCGTGTCACCCGCAACTTTGAGCAGTTTGAGTTCAACACGATTGTCTCCTCGCTGATGGAATTGCTGAATGAGATGTACAAGGCGCGCGAAAATGGCGCGGCCGGTTCAAAAGAATGGAACGAGGCCATCGACATTTACCTGCGCATGATGGCGCCGGTAACGCCGCACATCGCCGAAGAACTGTGGGCGGAGTATGGCAAGCTCTATTCCATCCACACCCAGAGCTGGCCCAAAGTGGACGAGGAAGCCGCCAAGGAAGATGAAATCACGCTGGCGGTGCAGGTCAACGGCAAGGTGCGCGAACGCATCACCGTGGCCGCCGATGCCAGCGAAGACTTCATCCAGGCCGAGGCCTTGAAAGCGGTTGAGCGCTACCTGGAAGGCAAAACGCCCAAGAAAGTGATCGTGGTCAAGCACGCGATTGTCAGCATCGTGATTTAGCAATAGCAAAATAAACCGCGAAAGCCCCTGAGAGTCTCACAACTTTCAGGGGCTTTTTATTTTATGAAAGCATGGAAAGGCAAATCGCGCTATACTTGCCCAAAGATTTTCCCCATCCAACTACCCGACAGGTGACTTCATGGACTCAACCCAACAAGTTTTGAACATTTTCGAACAACTTTCCGCCATTCCGCGCGGCAGCGGGCGCGAAGCGCAGATTTCACGCTGGCTGCAGGAGCGCGCCGCACAACATGGCTTTTCCTCCGCAACCGACGAAGCCGGGAATCTCGTCATCCGCGTTCCGGCAACCGCCGGATATGAATCCGCCCCGGTGAATATCCTGCAGGGGCACATGGACATGGTCTGCGAAAAAACACCCGACTCGCCGCACGATTTCAGCAAGGATCCGATCCGCTGCATCGTGGATGGAGACTGGCTGCACGCCGATAGGACGACCCTGGGCGCCGATAACGGCATCGCCATTGCATTGGGACTGGC
The DNA here is from genome assembly GCA_903838415.1 of uncultured Anaerolineae bacterium. GTDB lineage: Bacteria > Chloroflexota > Anaerolineae > Anaerolineales > Villigracilaceae > UBA5195. The sequence goes on from CAILYI010000109.1 coordinate 7,006, forward strand.
TTTGGCTGAAAACGCGTCTGTGGCGCGCCCGGCGCTTGAGCTGCTCTTTACCGTCCAGGAGGAAGCGGGTCTGGGCGGCGCAAACCTGCTGCAACCGGGCTTCATCAGCGGGAAAATTCTGCTCAATCTCGATTCAGAAGACGAAGGGACGTTTATCGTCGGCTGCGCAGGTGGACAGGGCACGCACATCCGCCTGCCGTTTACAGCCGGGGTGCCGCTCAATAAAACGGGATACAAGCTGCGGGTGGCGGGTTTGCGGGGCGGGCATTCCGGCGTGGATATCCACAAACACTATGCCAGTGCCAACAAGCTCATCGCGCGGGTTCTTTTCCACCTTAACAAAACCGCGCCACTCTCCCTGATGAGCCTGAACGGCGGGATGGCGCATAACGCGATTTCGCGCACCGCCGAAGCCACGTTTGCTTGCGCAGCCGGAGACGGCCTGGCGCTGGAGGAGGTGGTACGGAACTTTGAGCGGATTCTGAACAACGAATATTCCGCCAGCGAAAGCGGCATCACGCTGACGCTGACCCCCGTTGAAGTGACGCGCGCCGCTACTGAAGCCGATACCGCCAAAATGCTGGGCCTGCTGATGGCGCTGCCGCATGGCGTGGCCGAAATGTCGGCCAGCGTGGCAGGTTTCGTGGAGACATCCAACAACCTGGCGCACCTTGAAATTGACGAAGATGCGCTGAAGATCGCCACCAGCCAACGCAGCACGGTGATGACTCGCATGGAAGAATTGACCGAGCGCATCATGGCCATGGCGCGGCTGGCTGGCGCGGAAGTCCACAGCAACCCGGCCTACCCGGGCTGGCAGCCGGAGATGAAATCGGCGCTGCTGCAGCGCAGCGTGGAAACGTATCAGGCGGTTTTCGGCGTTGCACCGCGCGTGCAAATGATCCACGCCGGGCTGGAATGCGGCACCATCGGCGCAATTTACAGCGGCCTGGACATGATTTCCCTGGGCGCAACCATCGAGAACCCGCATTCGCCCGGTGAGCGGATGTATATCCCCTCCGTGGGCAAGGTCTGGCAGTACCTGGTGGAATTCCTGCAGGCGTATCACTAAAGGAGACGGGCCGTGGATCAAAATCCACGGCCCGTCTCCTTTATCGCCACCCGCGCCAACTACCGCTACCCGCTAAGGGCAGAAATATAAGTGGCGGTGGAATGATTCAACCCGAGGCTGTTACCCTGAAAGGTGAAATCGACCGGGATGCCGACGTGGGTATAATTTCCGCTCGGGAAAAGTGGAACCTGTACCGGCAAGGGGATGGACGTCACCAGGTCCGAAGTATTGACGACGCGGAAGGTCCTGGTATTGGGGAGCGCATCATAAGCCTTAGCAAAGTCATTATCACCCACGCGCGGACAGCCAAACGTGTAGGAGATCGGCTTTTTGAAAGAGGTCGACTTAATCACATCGGGCAGCGCCAGCAGGCTCAAAGCGCCGCCCAAGCTGTGCCCGGTAATAAAAAGCTGGTAGTCCGGGCCAAAACCGGCCAGAGTTTTGATAAAGCTGTCGCGGCAGCGATTGTAAATCTTCATGAAACCGCTCGAAACATTGCCCCATTTGGCCAGGCGATACGGCTGGATGCCAATACTGGCGTCAAACAACCATTCGCGCGGCGTCACCGTTCCGCGAAAGACCAGGAAGACGGTTTTGTCCTGCACGGCCACAAATCCCATCGGGATGTCCTTGCCGACCAGGCTATCCAGCGAAAGCCCGAAAGAAACGGGCAGCTCCTGGATTTCCTTATCCACCACGGTGGTGTCGCTTTCATCCTGGGCGTCAAAAGACAGGATGGTGTGATACAAAATTTCCCCGACTAGCTTGAAATTCCCTTGCAATTTCCAGGGAACTGCCTGCTTGAAATTTTCAAAGTGCTGATAGGCTTGATCGACCAGTTGGCAGAGTTCAATCGCCCTGGCTTTATCAAATTGCGGAGGATAGTACATGGTTTCACTCCTTTTTCTGAATATAAACCCGGAATTTGTAGCAGCATGAAACATAAAAAGGGAATCAAGTGCCCGGCCACAGTGGATACATTTTCCGTAACCGTAATCTGTCACGACAGGAGAGTTACACCTGCGGTTACGCTATAGAAACTATACAATAAATCTTTTCACAAAACAACTACCGCAGAGAGGATTGCTCGTCAGCCCCAATTTACAATATACCGGCTTATCAGCCGATGTGATTTCCTGAATTATTTTTACAGTTCGCGTTCGATTTCAATGGGACAAACCAAAGCCGGTTTGCGATTGGCCAGGAAAAAATGCCGCCCTGCCAGCAAAAAACAAATAAACGAGCCGCCCGCAAAGAATTGAATTCCACTGGCGAGCCAGGCCAGAAAGTACACTATTCCGAATACAAACGCGTCATATGAAACCAGGCGCTGTCCGAGCCAGTAGGATTGTCGAATGTGACCACTCATCGCATCCGGCCAATCTTTCAGGTGCAGATGGATATACATGTTTCGAATGTGGCGCAAGTCCACAAACAGCCAGAGCAGCATGAAAGCTCCCAGCATGAATTCGAAATTGACAGTCCATGGGATGAAAACACCGAACAAAATCAATAAACCCACCATAATTGTCAACAAAGCCAGGAAACGCAGGTTGATCCAGCGCGGCCGGGCAATATCGAGCTCGAAAATTGGGTTTAGCTCTACCCCGCCTTCATACTTAAAATGGCGCGATAAAGTCTTCTGATAATATCGCGCAAACCAGACGGTAGAACTGTAATCGAAAGCGTACAGAACTGCCCAAATTAGAGCTGCAATTATGGGGTTGTGTAAGAAGAACTGAATCACTCTTTTCCTCTTTAGCTGTTTTCCGGCTGATCACATCCGTGCAATTCCTGGAAACAGGTTTCTTCTATCTGGCTGATAACCGGCATGAGCGGTGGTCTCACGGGCCAACGCTCAAAAGCAAAGAGACGGGCCAACATGGCTTTCAGAATGGGCGGGAAAGGCTGGTAACGATCCAATACGCGTCGATATAAATTGAGCTGCGCCTGAACATCGATGGCGTCACCATCTTGAATAAAAATATTCCACACCTGACGAAGCAAGGGGGAATAAAGATTAGCCATGGCTGTAATGGCACCGCCCGCATTATACTCGAGCGCTTGCAAAAACAAGCCGTCGTTTCCGTTCAGAACGAGCAAATCATCTCCAAAACGGGCGCCCAGCGCAATGGCATGTTGCGAATCGCCAGACGAATCTTTGATCCCGGCGAATCTCTTTGGAAAAGTATCCTTCAATCGCGCAAGCAAATCAAGGGAAAGGGGAACGCCCGTTACCCCGGGAATGTGGTAACCGAGCAGGTAACCGTCCCGTGGTACTGCACGGCGAATGACCATGTTATACCATTCAAACAGACCATCATCGCTCACCTTTCGAAAGTAATAGGGTGGGAGAACGACAACCGCCTCGCAGCCCAGGTCGAAGGCCGTGCGAGTCAATTCGACGGTTTCGTCCAGGCTGGGCGTACCTGTCCCAGCCAGCAGGCGGAATTCCGGGTAGGTGTGACGCACTTCCTGTGCAATCCGCAAAACGGTTTCACGCTCTTTGGCACTGAAGGATGGGCCTTCGCCAGTGGTGCCGAACAATAACGCACCGTGACACTCCCGGGCGGCGAGAAAGTTCAGAAACGGAACAATGGCTGCGGGATCGATCGAAAAATCCTGCTTTAACGGTGTTACGGCGGCAGCATAGATACCGGCGAGGGGGTGAGAAACTGTCATTTTTATTCCTCGATGTCCATCAAACGGAAAGGATATATATTCACCACTTGCGTTCCGCGAAAGTCAATTATATGACTATTCAGGTTTTGTCGATAGAAAAAAGTATGTCCATGCAGCAAATAGCGCGGTTTGGCCACCTGTAGCACAAGGTTTAGCGCGCGCAAACCGTGATGAGCCGGATCATCGTCATCGTGAATGCCCTCGGGCGGAGAGTGCGTTATCAGGATATCCAGGTTGCGGCGATTACGAATGCGGCCAAGGAGAATTTTAGGCAGAAGGCGATAGGCGCGCAGGTACATTTGGGCCTGAGTATATTGATTCGGCGCCCCGGGATGGTACATAATGCTGCCTCCCAGCCCGGCCATTAGCAGCCCTCTGGCGTAGGTAACTTCGCCATCCAGGTTGGTGCCACCCTCCGCGCGGGAACTGGCCTGGGAACCATAGGCCGGATCGTGGTTGCCGGGGACGTAAAAGAGCGGCACGTTGAAAACGGTAACCAGAAATTCGAGGTAAGCATAAGGTAAATCACCGCAACCAAGCAGCATGCGCACATCCGGATAAGTTTCACGAACCGATGGCGTATACAGTCGTTCAATGATTTCGTCGCTGATGGCAAGGATTTTCATAATGGGTTGGCTGTTCCGGGAAGTATTTTGCCTCAAAACAAGTCCTGACGCAAGACGCAAAAACATAAATAGCGGGAATAATGGACTATAATTTATTATCTATTTTAGTATATCCATTCACTTGTTTATTGGCAGAGCATGGAAACTCAACGAATCGATCAATCGCCTGAATCTGGAGACCACCGGACAAATTCCGGTCAGCTCCTCCCCGGAACCAACCTGGTCAACCGCTATTTGATTCAGGATGTGATTGGCGTGGGGGGGATGGGTTCTGTTTATCGCGCGCGCGACCTGCATTTTCCGAACGTGGTAAAACTGGTGGCCGTCAAAGAAATGATCAACCAGGCACCGGATCTGTTGGTGCGGCAAACCGTGGTGCAAAATTTCGAACGCGAAGCCAATATCCTGGCAACGCTCAGCCACCCATCCATTCCGCGTATCTATGATTATTTTACGCTGGATAATCGCTCTTACCTGGTGTTGGAATTTGTCAACGGGCGGGATCTGGAAGTGGTGCTGAGCCAGGCCGACACCTTTATCTCCGAAGAACAAATCCTCGATTGGGCCATTCAACTGTGCGACGTGCTCAATTTCCTGCACACCCACAAACCGGACCCCATCGTTTTCCGTGATATGAAACCATCCAACGTGATGGTGAATCAGCACAACCACATCATCCTGGTGGATTTTGGCATTGCCAAACCTTTCCAGACCGGTCAAAAAGGGACGATGATCGGAACTGAGGGCTATTCGCCTCCCGAACAATATCGCGGCGAAGCCAACGCCCAGGCAGATATCTACGCCCTGGGAGCCACCATCCACCACCTGGCCACGCGCCGCGATCCGCGCCTGGAACCGCCTTTCTCGTTTGCCGAACGGCCCATCCGCAAGATTAATCCCAGCATCTCGGTGGAACTTGAAACCGTCATCAACACGGCCCTGCAGTACAACGTCGAAAACCGTTTCAAGACGGTGGAAGACCTTAAGCAAGCCCTGATCGGTGCTGCGCGCAAGACCGGCCTGCTCAACCGCATCAGCACCAACCAGACACCCTCCGGAGCGGCCGCCAGCGCAGGCGGCATCAAGCCGGTCTGGGCTTTTCAGTGCGAAGACGAAATCCGCGGGACGCCGCTTTATTGGAGCGGCATGCTCTTTGCGGGCTGCTACGATAATAACCTGTACGCGCTCAATGCCGCGAATGGCGAATTCCAGTGGAAATATCCCGCCGAAGGCGGAATTGTCAGCCGGCCGATTGCCGCCGAGGACACCCTCTTTTTTGGTTCGGAAGACAAGCGGCTGCATGCCGTCAACGCGCGCACAGGCAAAATGTCCTGGTTGTATTATTCGGATGGGCGCATCCGCTCCTCGGGGCGTATCGCCGATGGACATATTTTCATCGGCTCGGACGACAAATACCTTCACGCCGTCAACCTGTCAACCGGACGAATGGCCTGGCGCTACGAAGTGGGGGACGAAGTGCGCTCCACCCCGTTCATCGTCAATGACCTGATTTATTTCGGCTCTGAAGGCGGCGAACTGATCTGTCTGGACTTCCGCGGACAGCTGAAGTGGCGCTTCAAAGCCAAACGCGCCATCACCTCCTCGCCGTGGGTGCAAGACAATGTCGTCTTTTTCACATCCATGGACGGGTTCATGTATGCCCTGGATGCGAAATCAGGCTGGCTGGTATGGCGCTTCCGCATGGACAAAGCCTCGATCGTTTCGCCGTATGTTTCCGAAGGCCTGGTATATGCCGGCTCGTCAGATGGTCACATCTACGCGGTCGATGTGCGCAACGCCCGGGAAACCTGGCGCTATAAAACCGGTCATCAGGTCAACGGCTCGCCCATCATCTATAAAGATTCCGTCTACGTTGGGTCAGTGGACAATTACCTGTACTGCCTGGAGAGCCGCACCGGGCGCTTACGCTGGAAATTCGAAACCAAGGGGCCCATCACCGGCACACCTTGCATCTATGACGATATTCTATACTTCGGCTCCACCGACCATTTTCTTTACGCCCTGATGGCTTAGCTGGGTCTGCTTGAGAGGAGATAACCCGTGTTGGATTTTTTTAGGAATATATTCGGGAAAAAAAATAACAAACCATCTGTGGACAGCGCCGTGACCGCCCCGCTCTCTGATGTGCAATTAAAATCGATCGTCACCACTACGGCGCAAAACCGCTTTGAACCGACGCAATTCCTGGTCGCCAGCGGACAGTCCGTGGGACGGCAACGCGAGTTGAATGAAGACAGCATTTTCACCTTCGCAACGGTCATCGCCGGAAACAGCAGCAATCCACCTCTCGGGCTTTTTATCATCGCCGACGGCATGGGCGGGCACCAGTACGGCGAAATAGCCAGTAATACTGCCATTCGCAGCATCTCAGGCTACGTGATGAAGAAATTCCACAATTCGCTGTTCACAATCCCCACACAACCGGTGGACGAATCTTTACAGGAAATCATCCAGGCAGGCATCATGGAAGCCCAGCGGGCTGTGCTGCGCGAGGCGCCGGGATCCGGTACGACCGTCACGGCGGCATTGGTGCTCGGTCAACAATTGACCATCGCGCACGTCGGCGACAGCCGCGCGTACCTGCTCTATAACCATCAGCGCATGGAAGCCATCACCCGCGACCATTCGCTGGTGCGCCGCCTGGAAGAACTGGGCCAGATCACAGCCGCGGAAGCCGCCGTGCATCCACAGCGCAACGTGCTGTACCGCGCCATCGGTCAGGGAGAAAACCTCGAATCTGACGTTACGACCACCCCCTTCCCGATTGGCGGCTACCTTTTAATCTGCAGTGACGGCCTGTGGGGAGTCGTCCCTGATGAAGAAATGCTCCGAATCGTTTATACAACACCCAACATTCAGAGCGCCTGCCAGGAGCTCGTTGCCGCGGCCAATGCCGCTGGCGGACCTGATAACATCAGTGTCATTCTAGCGCAGTTGATTGGCTAATATTTGAAAGGGCTTGATGTCGAAACGGCCAGATAATTTTTATACGTTACTGGGCATCCTGCGTGCGGCCACACAGGATGAGATTCGGCGTGCCTATCACCAGGCCGCCAAACGACTGCACCCTGACACAAATGAAGCCCCCGGAGAAACCGAGTTATTCCTGGATGTACAACAGGCTTACCAGGTGCTTTCCGATCCTTCACGCCGTTCAGCCTACGATGCAAGCCTGCCTCCGGAAGAAAAAATTCCCCCGGTTGTTGATAAAAACATCCTGCTGAGCCGCAAAGAACTGCTGCAACTCAGCGAACCACAGCTCGTTTATGCGCTGATTGAGGTTTCGCCGGTTGATGAACACAAAAAAACGTCGAGTTCCGTTCCGCTAAACATTTGTCTGGCGCTGGATTGCTCGACTTCGATGAAAGGCGAAAAACTGAATACGGTCAAAGCGACCGCCGTCCAGTTGATTCGCAAGCTTAATCCACAGGATATCTTCTCGGTAGTGACTTTCAGCGACCGCGCCGAAGTGGTCATCCCCGCCACCCGGCAGGCCAATACGCTCAAGATGGAGAATCAAATCCAGCTTTTGCAGGCCTCCGGCGGAACGGAAATATTTCAGGGTTTGAAAGCCAGCCTCGAAGAAGTTCGCCGCTATCGAAATTCGAACTACATCAACCACATCGTCATCCTGACCGATGGGCAAACCTACGGGGATGAGCAAGTCAGCTATGAGCTGGCAAAAAAATCCGCCGAAAGCGGCATCAGCATCAGCGGATTGGGAATTGGCAGCGGTTGGAATGACATTTTCCTGGATCAACTCGCCAGCCTGACCGGCGGACACACCATGCTGGTTTCACAGCCCAATGACATTGAGCACCTGCTCGTCGAAAAATTTGCCAATCTCTCGGCGACCTTTGCCGAAAACGTCACACTAGAATATGAAAGTGACGAAGGCGTGGAACTCAATTATATTTACCGCCTTCAGCCAGAGACAAACCACATCGTCAACGAAAATCCGCTGCACCTTGGATCAATTCAACGAACGGTGCCCCTGTCCATCCTGGTGGAGTTTAAAATCCAGCCGCAAGCTTTGAAGGCGGCGAACGTCAATCTGCTGCACGGAAATTTGACAATTTCTGCGGCGGCCGTGCAAACACCGGTGTTGCCCATCCCGATCGACATTACACTGGCCATCAAGGAACAAATCACGCCCGAACTGCCACCGCCAGCCATTGTCCAGGCGCTTTCGCGCTTGACGCTTTACCGCATCCAGGAAAAGGCGCGTAATGAGATGGCCGATGGTAATTACAGCAAAGCCGCTGACCATTTACAAAAATTGGCCACGCATTTGCTGGCACAAGGTCAAACCGGTCTTGCAAAAACCATCATGCTCGAAGTTAAAAATATCGAAAAAGATCAAAGCTATTCAGAACAAGGCGAAAAACGAATAAAATATGGAACGCGGGCATTGTTATTGCCCGGGGAGGAAAAATCATGATTGCATGCCCAAATTGCAAAGCTCAGGAACCGGATGGCACCATCTTCTGCAGTGAGTGCGGAGCTCAGTTGATCCAGCCTGATGCTGCGCAAACCCATAAATTCTCACAAGCGCCCGATGAGCAATTCGATACCGGGGTCTATATTGATAATATGCCCAGCCAGGGGAATGCATGGATTTCTCTGCACTTGCTGGAGAGTGGACATATCCTGCCCATTGGGGAACGAAGTGAGTTTACGCTGGGACGTTTAAGCGAGAATCAACCGCTCGAACCAGATATTGACCTTTCTGAATTCAAGGCGTTTGATAACGGCGTTTCGCGCCTGCATGCCATCATTCGCCGCACCGACGGCAATGTGACTTTGGTAGATTTGGGCTCATCCAATGGCACCTATGTTAACGGGATCAGGATTGCTCCCAACATGGAACATCCTATCCATCACGGCGACATTGTGGCGCTTGGTAAATTAAAGATCCAGATTATCCTATCCTAAAAGGTGGCTCATGCCTACAATTTTGATCCATATCTCCAACGAAGATCCAATTTTAGGGGAAGTGGAAAACCTGCCCAACCCGAACGACCAGATGATCCAGGTCAAAAATCCACGCCGCCGTGATGGGAAGGACTTGCATTATCTGCAAGCGAATGTGACAGAAGTCATCTGGCCGCTCAACCGAGTCGCATTTATAGAAATTATCCCCGGTGAAAATGATGAACAGATCATCGGGTTTGTAAGGGAGTAACACATGGCAGAAGAACTCGACCGTCGCCGCATTCTGGTGGTTGATGATGAAGAACGGATGGTGCGCTTTATCCGCCTGAACCTGGAACATGACGGGTTTCAGGTCAGTGAAGCCTTTAACGGCAAACAGGCTGTCCAGCGCCTGCGCGATGTAAACCCCGATTTAATCTTGCTGGACATCATGATGCCCGACCTGGATGGTTTTGAAGTGCTGGAAATGGTGCGCGAAATCAGCAACGTCCCGGTCATCATGCTGACCGCCAAAGGCGAAGAAGATGATCGTGTGCGCGGGTTGGAAAAAGGCGCGGACGACTACGTCACCAAACCCTTCAGCCCGCGGGAACTGGTCAGCCGGGTGCGCGCCGTTTTGCGGCGCACCGAAGGCGCAACCGGTTCAATGCACGGCCTGATCGAAGTGGATGAGCGTCTGAAAATCGACTTTGACCGCCGCGAAGTGTGGCTGGAAGGCAAAATTGTCAAGCTGCGCCCCACCGAATATCGCTTGCTGTTCCATTTGGTGCAAAACGCGGGCTGGGTAGTTTCACATGACCAGCTTTTGGCAAAAGTCTGGGGCTATGAATATCGCGACGAACCGCATTACGTCCGGCTTTATATCAATTACCTGCGCCAGAAATTGGAAAAAGACGCCGCCAACCCGATCTACATCCTGACAGAACGCGGAGTTGGCTACCGTTTTGTCGATTTCAGACGGCAAGGAAAAGAATAAGCATTTTCGACCGCAAGCGCTGAAATTTAGCTTACCAGGAGAGAACGGCGTTCGCCGTCCTCTCTTTTTTTCCCCTTGTCACCAACTCATCTCTCGGCTATACTCTTAATTCATCCGGAGGAGAGTATAAATATGTCAAAACAGCGTATCCTGCTGGTGGACGATCATGAAGTTGTGCGTCTCGGACTGAAAGCTTTATTGGAACGTCATCCCAATTTTGAAGTGGTTGGCGAAGCCGGGTCGGCACGCGAAGCACTGGAACAGGTAGCCACCCTGCAACCAGACGTGGTGGTGATGGATATCCGTCTACCAGGAACATCGGGCATTGAAGCCTGTGAAGAAATCGTGCAACACTTTCCAGATACCAAAGTAATCATGCTTACCTCCTACGCGGAAGATGAAATGCTCTTTTCTGCCATCCGCGCGGGAGCCTCGGGTTACATCCTGAAACAGATCGGCGGCGAGGACCTTGTGCGCGCCCTCGAAGCCGTCGGGCGTGGAGAAGCTCTGCTCGACCCGGCAGTCACCCAGCGTGTCTTTCAGGAAGTGCGCAAAGCTGTCAAGGAAGAAGAAGCCTCCGCTTTTGCCCATCTCAGTCAGCAGGAAAAACACGTTCTGCTGCTGGTTTCCGAAGGGAAAACCAATCGCGAAATCGCCAAGGCGCTGTTTTTGGGAGAAGGCACGGTGCGCAACTACGTCAGCAGTATTCTCTCCAAGTTGGGGGTGAACAACCGCGCTGAAGCCGCCGCCTACGCCGTAGAACACAACCTGAAAGAGTACATCCAAAATTGAGCAGGAGTGCGGACTTTCAAGTCCGCACTTTTTATTGATGGACACAAATATCCAACTCACCGACGGATTAATCACGCTGCGCCCGCCCTGCCCCGCGGATGTGCCCGACATTCACCTGGCGGTTCAAGAATCGCTGGCGGAATTGAGTCAGTGGATGGATTGGGCCACCCCCAACTACAATGAACATTCCATCCGGCGCTGGCTGGAGCATGTGACGCTGGCCTGGGAACATTCCAGCGGATTTCAGTTCGCCATTACCGACTCGGCCACTGGACAATATCTCGGCAACTGTGGCGTGGATGGAATCGACGAAAGACTCCGCAGTTGCAACATCGGCTATTGGGTGCGCACCGGCCGTACCGGACAGGGTATCGCCAGCCGGGCAACCCGCCTGGCGGCGAGATTCGCCTTCGAAACCATGAAACTCGTCCGCGCAGAAATTAGCATAGCAACCGGAAATACCGCCAGTCAGCGCGCCGCTCAAAAGGCGGGCGCACATTTCGAGAGCATCCAACCCAATCGTTGCGTGGTGCGACTCGCAGTGTATGATGCCGTGATTTATGCGCTCACTCCGGAAGACCTTGGTCCGACAGCGTCTCAGCATAGAATCGGCAATTAGCGCAGAAGCCAGGCGGCGGGGCGTAAATCCGCCGCGCCCAACGAAATGGGAAGAAGTATCAGCCAGAAAAATGAGGGATATGGCGTCAGCTTGACAGCTGCCGCGCGGTTTTTTCCAAAAGACGATAAAATATTGCCATGAAAAGAATCTCCTTTGCCCGGCTCATCACCGCGCTGACCGGCGCGGTGATTGGGTTTTATGTGCCGTACCACGTCAACAGCACCTTCCCAGTGGTGGGTTGGGATCATAAATATTATTTCACGCGCCTGATTGACACGCACCTGCATTTTCGTATCAATGGATTGAGCATTCAGTGGTACACGCCCAGTTTTGGCGGCGGCCTGCCCGCTTTCGCGCACCCGCTCAACTCACAGTTTTCGCTGCCGCAACTGCTGGCGCTGATGATCAATCCCTGGACAGCCGTTCTGCTTTCCTATTTTGTGTACACCGTGATCGGTTACTGTGCGGCGTATGTTTTTTTGCGCCGTTCGCTCAGTCTGCATTGGACGGCCAGCACCCTGGGCGCGGCGCTTTTTAGCGCCAACGGTTTTTACCTGGAGCACCTGGCCAACGGACATTTCAATTTTCAGGCTTTTCCGCTGCTGCCGGTCTTTTTGGCGATTCTGCTCAGCTCCAGCCTGCCCATTCCAAGCGCCGCGGCCCTGATTGGGCTGACCAGCGCCGTTTTTATTTATTCTGCCAGCACCTACCCAACAGTTTTTACAATCCTGGCGCTGCTGATGTGCCTGCCACTGGCGTATCTCATCCGGCCGAGCGCGTTCAACTGGCCGCGCATTGCCAAAATCCTGCTGTTCGGCGGGCTGCTGGCCTTGACAATCAATCTCTGCAAACTGTATGCGGTCAACTCGTTCATGCGTTTTTTCCCGCGCGTCATGGCCGATCGTTACGACGTTCCCTTATTGACGGCGCCGCTGGGGCTTTTCCTGCAATTGTTCGGCGTGATGGGTTTCGCGCCCATTTTTGCATTTACTGGCATAAAAATGACCTTGATTCGCAGCCTGCTCCAGGCTTACACCGGTTCAGCGGTGGGTTTATGGGAACTCGACCTGGCGATGAGTCCCGTTATTTGGGTTTTACTGGGCGGCGGGCTGATCTCGCTATTCTGGAAAATCGCCACCCAACGCCTCGCTGTTTTTCCGCGTCGAAAGAGTTTTTGGCTGGCTGTGGGGTTGTTGCTCCTGGCGGTTGAGATTTCGCTTGAATTTACCTTTGCGCGCGGATGGATTTACCCAACCCTGAGGGAATTACCGTTTTTACAAGCGCTGCACGTTAATCCACGCTTTGGCTCGGCATTCATTATGCCGCTGGCAATCCTTGGAGCTTTCATCTTCTCGCGCTGGTCCGCCACATGGACGGAAAAACGGATTCTGGTAACTTTTCTGCCGCTCAATTTACTGGTTCTAGCCTCGCTGGGAGCGTATCTGCTTATTCCGCTGGAGACTTTGCAACAGCGCAACTACGATATCAGCGGCCTGCTGACGATCTACCAGCGCATTAATCAGGGCGAGACCTTTCCGATCGAAAACATCGGCGATGTCACCGATCAGCGCGTCTTTGACCAACAGACCAGCAATCTCAAGCCGTATGACACGCTCTTCGGTTACAAACAGGGGAATTTTAAACCGCAGGTGATTCCCGGCTCGGCGCGCGAAGTGCGGGATGGCGCTTTCAACATGACCGATCCCACCGGGCTGATCTATCCCGAAGCCAATCACTCAACCCCCTGGAGCCGCATCCCCGAAAGTGAGCGCGCCCAACTGGAAGATTTTCTGGCCCACCGCCAACCTGATTGGAATCTTTCAATCGGGCAAAAAATTGCCAACGGCATCTCGCTGACAGCGTTGTTCGCCAATTTGGGATTGCTGGCTTACGGCTTGACAAGACGAAAAAGAGCCTGAAATCGGGCTCTTTTTCGTCTTACTCTCCGCTGACTTCCTGCCAGACTTTTTTCATATACAGCGCATCTTCTTCCATGATGGGGCTTTCGCACAGGATGCGCCCACCAGCCTTGATATCGTTCAGCGCCCGGAATAAATCCTGCAACTTCAGGTCTGACTCTGCCACGGGCAGGTGGTTTTTCTCGCCTTTGGGGCCATATTCGATGCCCGAAAGGTGGATGTGTAAACGCTTGAGCGCAGATTCGCCCAATGCGTTGGCATACGCTGCCAGCCGCGCGGACCATTCATCGTAGGAATTCATCGTCCCGTCGCCGGGGCGGGCATGCAGATGGGCAAAATCGATGCAGGGCAGTACGCCCTGAATGGATTTTGCCATCTCGAGCGTATCTTCCAGCGAGCCGAGCATGGCACTTTTGCCCATCGTCTCGGGCCTCAGCGTGACCGGATTCCCGGCGGAGCGCAGTTCATCCACGCAGCCCGCGAGACGGGGCAGCGCCACTTTCAACACGTCGGCCGCAGGTCTTTCGAAATAGGAGCCGGGGTGGAAAATAATATCCGTCGCCCCGGCCAGGTTGCCATAGTGGGCCGCATCCATCAGCCGCTGACGACTTTTGGGCCATTCTTCATCATCAGCATTCAGGTTGATGAAATAAGGCGCGTGAACACTGACAGCCACATCCGCGTTGCTGGCGGTCTGCTGGATGAGTGCGCAGGTTTCGACAGAGACTCGCACAGCCTGCACCCAGCCCAATTCCAGCGCATTCAGGCCAATCGACTGGCTGAATTGAATCGAACCGACGGAGCCGCCGGGCTTTTTGGGCGTTCCGGTGGGAGAACCCACCGTCCCAAAGCGAAATGACAAAGGCATATAAATCTCCTCGATGGAAGCGAATATCTAATGGACGAGTTTCGCCCAGAGCGGCGGGCCGAGAATCAGCAACCCGACCAGGACAGCCGCGCCAGCCGCAATCAGGACAGCCGCTGCGCCCACATCCTTGCCCACTTTGGCGAGCGGATGATGAACCGGGCTGGCCAGATCGACAACGGCCTCGATGGATGTATTCATAAATTCGGCGGCCCAGACCATCGCAATTGTCAGCACCAAAACGGCCCAATCGCGCAGTGGAATCACCAGCCAGGCCGCTAGAGCGACGACAAAAATCGTCGCAACAGCATGAATCCAGGCGTTTTTCTCGTTGTGGATGACAAAGGCCCAGCCGCGAAAAGCGTGGCCGAAAGATGTAATGCGGGACTTGATGAAATCTATCATGGAGGTTTTGACTCACTGGTTGAGCCGGAACACGAATTACTGGTCGGCTACTGTTCGCGTACTTGAATATCAGCCAAGCCCAGTTGGCCAAGAATCTCGGCCTGCGCCTGCCACATTTTGGCTTTTTCGTCCGCGGTGGCATGGTCATGACCCATCAGGTGCAGTACACCGTGGATGACCAGCAGTTGCACTTCGGCTTCCACCGTATGCCCAGCGGCTTTGGCCTGTTCGGCGGCACGCTCGACCGAGATGAGAATATCGCCCTGATAACGGGAGCCGGTTTCCGGGTCGATCTCGTCGGACGGGAAGGAAAGCACGTCGGTGGGAGCATCCACATTCATCCACTGGCGGTTCAGTTCGTGGAGTTGAGCGTCATCGCTCAGCACAATTGTCAGATCGACGCCAGCGGCGGATTGATGTTTTAGCGCCAGGCTGGCGGCATTTTCCGCCAAATCGGCGTCAATATCGGGGGTCAGGTTTTCGATTTTTTCCAGGAAGATCATTTTTTCTCCGCTTTGGCCGGGATGGGCGTGGTGGGACTATCGGGTGAAACGGAAGCCTCAGCCGCAGGATACGCAATGCGAGGGTGGTAAAGTCCGGACAGGGTGGTGACAAAAGCGTCAGTGATGACTGTCAAATCCTTCAGCGTGAATCGCGTATCAGCCAGCTGTCCATCTTTTTGACAGGCGTCGATCGCTTTTTGCACCACTGCGCGGATGTCATCTTCGTTGCGCGGGCGCTCGGAGCGTGTGCGGGCTTCGACATTGTCGGCCAGCATTAACAGCGCCGTTTCGCGTGAGCGCGGACGCGGACCGGGGTAGCGGAATAGGGACGAGTCGACCTTCGACAGATCGCCACCCGCTTCACGAACCGCGCGGTTGTAATGGTAGCGCGCCAACAGCGTGCCGTGATGTTCCAGCATAAAATCGGTGATGCGGCGCGGTAGGCGGTACCTACGCGCCAGCACAACGCCATCCGTCACATGGCGAATGACGCCCGCCGCGGCGGTCGCGGCAGCCACGTCGTCATGCGGGTTCAAATTGCTCTGAAGCTGATTTTCGATGAAAAACGAGGGATTGGTGGCTTTGCCAACATCGTGATATAACGCGCCGACTCGCACCAGGAGACCATCCATGCCCAATTTTTCGGCGGCTTGCTCCACCAGGTTTGAGACCAGCAGGCTGTGCTGATAGGTTCCCGGGGCGTTACGCAGGAAAAATTGCAGCAAGGGCGCGTCGGGCCGGGAAATTTCCAGCAGTCGCAGGCTGGTTGTCAATCCCAAAAATTCAGCTAGCAGGTATTGGAGCAAAAGCGCCACGCTGGCCGAAGCCACCCCATTCAGCATGGATGCGCCCGCCAGGGATAAATATCCGACCCAATCCAAATTTCCAGCGGGCAGGCGATAGGCGGCAATGATGGCCATCCCGGTCACGGATGAGACGATGGCAGACCAGGCAAAAGAGCTGATGCGATGCGCTTTTCCCAGCGAAAGGATGCCGGTGAAAGAAACCATCAGGTAGAAAACGGTCAGATCGAGGGCATTGGGGAGGCCAAAGGCCACCAACAGGCTGATGGCGACCGAGAGAATCAGCGCTCCACCCGGGCCGAAGAGCGTAGCCAACAGCAGCCCAAACGCTGAAAGCGGGAAGACATACGGCAAAATGGCGCGGTTGGGAATAATCAGTCGCGCCAGGGAAAGAAACACAAGAAACAAAACAGCGATCAGAATCAGGCTGTGACTGTCGTTGTAAAAAACCGGGCGCCGACGATGGAAGTAAAAACCGAGGAAACTCATCACCGCGATGACCATGGCAGCGGTACCCACGTATTCGAGCAGCGGATTGCTGGGCCGCACCAATCCCAGGGTTTCCAGCGCTTCAAGATCGGCAGCGCTGAGCACTTTTCCGCGCGGGACAACCGTTTCACCAGCGAGATAGGTCTGAGTGACCGGCTCAACCGATTGGCGGGCTGACTGACGGGCAGCCTCAGTCAGTTCAGGACTGAAAAGGCTGTTGGGAACTATGAACGGCGAAACCAATTCCACCACAATGGCGGTCTGGTCATCATTCAAGATATAGCTGACCAGCGAGGGTACTCCGGCCTGCACTTCGGCGATATTTTCCTCGCGCACCGAGGCGCGCATGATTTGTTCCAGCACGCGCAAAGCATCCTGCTGGGCAGCGAACCAGCGCGAATCAGGAGCTAACAAAACAATCTCGATCGTTTTTTTGTCAAGACTGAGATCGGGCAAAGCCGCCAGTTCAGCGCTTTTCAATTCATAGGTCAAAGTGCTGTCGTTGCGCACATTGGCAATCGATTCCAAATTCGTGCGTAAACGCGAAATCTGTCGCCGGGCAATCGCCTGATCAGGCGCGGTATAGACGGGCGCCACCGCGCGCTCGGCGGCGTCGCGCGCCAGGGTGGTGCGCACGTCGCTGATGTATTCCACATTGGAGGGAGCCTGCAAATCCTGCGGGGAGACCTGCCCGGCGCGCAGCGGCAAACTGGACGGGCGCAGGGAAAGCGGCAAGACCAGCGCGGCATACGTTGCCAGGCTGGTCAGTATGAGCAGGATGATTGCGAGCAGATCATAAC
This sequence comes from uncultured Anaerolineae bacterium, assembly GCA_903838415.1. Taxonomy (GTDB): domain Bacteria; phylum Chloroflexota; class Anaerolineae; order Anaerolineales; family Villigracilaceae; genus UBA5195. The sequence goes on from CAILYI010000109.1 coordinate 24,513, forward strand.
GCTGAATCTGCCGCCACCAACGTACAGGTTCTGGATTCACAAATTATTTCTGCAGGAGCTCTCGCACCAGCGCGCTGACCTGGTCGCCGGGGGCGCGTCCCGCGATTTGGGGCAGCAGGGCTTTCATCACCTTGCCCATATCGGAGGCAGCGGCGGCGCCAGTTTCGACGATGGCGGCCTGCACCAGGGCGCGCAGTTCATCGTCGCTGAGACCCCGGGGCATGAAGACGTTTAAGACATCGATTTCGGCCTGGGAGGCTTCAGCCAGGTCAGCGCGATCGGCTTTTTTGGCTTCTTCAAGAGCTTCCTTGCGCAGTTTAATTTCCTTTTGCAGGATGGAAAGGACGGCGGACTCGTCCAGGCTGATGCGTTTATCCACTTCGACCTGTTTGATGGCGGCCAACACCATGCGGACGGTGCGTTTGCGCACTTCATCGCCGGATTTCATGGCTTCTTTTACAGCATTATTAAGTTGAGTTTTAGTGTCCATAACGTTGATTATAACCCTTCGGATTTATGATTCTGCATTTTCGTTTTTGGGTGGAAAATGGGGGAAGTTTCAAGCTGAAACAGCCTTCCCGTAAACTGCGCGGATTGCTGCGCTGTCAGTTTTTCTGCGATTAACCGGTATTCGAGGCTTGTCCGTTTAACGGCTGCGGCGTAAGCGAAGTCATAGTTGGGGCGGGACGGATCGTCAATGTTCATCCAAGCGTGGGAATCGCGCGGGAGCAGTGGAATGACATAGGATTTGAGCGCCGGGATGAACGAGAGCGCTTCCAGCGGGTAATAAAGTCGCCCGGAGTGCAGACGGGAGTCTTTTAAAAGCACGGCAAGCTGCGGGTCGGTCTCGCCCGGCTCCGCCTCAGGGTGTAGTTCCCGCCACAGTGCGATGTAATTGCTATGGGCGTAGAGGTCCTGGGCAGTGTGCGTCAGCCTGCCAAAAGATGCGCGCGCGGGCAAGGCATCACCGTGCTGAAGCGCATCCAGCGCGGAGCGGCGCATTTCGTCAATATAGGCATCCCCGGCGGCGAAAGCGCTGGCGTCGTAATGGAAATGGTCATAGCCAAACTGGTAGCGCATGGCATCCTGTCCCAAGTTGGCGACAATGACAGTTTCGAGCGCATCCGCAGCAAAGTACGGATTCAGCGCCTGGGCGGTAATTTCACGATGATGGATGGTTTTCACTTCATTCCTTTGAGCAGGTAAACTTCAACCGGCTGCTCGCGCCCCTTGACGGTGAGCGGCGGCAAAGCTTCGGCCTCGGCGTGGTCTTTGACAATCTCATAGGTGCTTTTTTGGATGTAAACCTGTCCGCGCTGGGCGCTGGATTGCAGGCGTTGGGCCAGGTTGACGGTATCACCGATGGCGGTGTAGTTGAATAACTGGCTGGTGCCCACGTTACCGACGATGGCCGGGCCGGTGGTCACGCCCACCCGGAAAATGAGCTGCTGATCGGGATTGGAGAAGCGTTTGTGGGCCTCGAGCGAACGCTGGACAATTTCCGTTGCGGCGCGGCAGGCGCGCAAGGCATGGTCATGCTGCGGATCGGGGGAATTCCACAGGGCCATGACGGCATCGCCCATGAACTTGTCGAGCGTGCCTTCGTTCTCCAAAATAACCTGCGCGGCAATATCCAGGTACGAATTGAGCAGGCGGAAGACGGTTTCTGGCGAGGTTTTCTCGCTGAAACTGGTGAAGCCGCTCAAATCGGCAAACAACATGGTGACGGTTTTGCGCGTACCGTGCAGCTGCAGGTTGCCCGCATCCGCCAGCAGACGATCGCGCACACGCGGAGCGACCACCCGTCCAAAGGTCTGACGGATGACTTCCCGTTCGGCTTCCACCCGGCGGGTTTCGGTGAGATTCTCAAAGACAATGGTGGCGCCCTTGGTGGCGAGATAGGCATCCCGCAGCGGCGTGGCCGAAAGACGCAGGAACAAATCACCGCGATCGACGGTGTGCGAGGCAAATTCACGGCCCTGGGAGGTTTCGCCCAGGGTGATGACATCGGTGGTGACATCATCCAGCGTTGGGTGGAAGGATGGCAGGGCTTCGAAAAGCGACTTTCCCAGCGCCACATTCAACGGCACGCCCAGGATATTCTCGGCGGCGCGATTGAACAGGGTGATTTTATGATCCAAATCGGTGGTGATGACGCCGGTGGCGATGGAGGCGAAAATATCATCCATGAGATTCTTCATTTCGCGGGTGTCATCCAGCGTGTGACGCAGGTTTTCGAACAGACGCGCGTTTTCAAAAGACAGCGCCGATTGTCCCGCGACCGCAGTCAGGAAATCAAGGTCGTCGCTGGTGTAGGGCTCGCCGGAGAGACGCCGCCCAATCGCCAGAAAACCGATCAGGCGGCCTTCATAGTTGAGCGGCACAAAAACTTCACAGGCCAGGGTGGGCACATCGCGCAGTTCGGGCGGCAGCGGCGTATCGGACGGAAACCAGAGCGGCGCATTTTTCTCATGCAGCATGAGCGGCAGCGCATCCGTGACAGTAAAGGAGCGGGCAATCTTTGAGCCCTTGCCGTGCGGCACATATTCCTGGCGGTCATCCTCGAACAGGAAGACGACTACTTTTTCGGGCGCGAGGGCGTTGCCCAATTCAGTGGTTAGCAGCGTCAGCGTGCGGTTGATATCCGGAGTCACCACCAGGCTCTGAGAAAGATTGGATAGCACGCGGCGGTAATCGGCATGGGAGCGGTAAAACAGGCGGTCAATGCCGCGCTGAATAAAATCACGGACTGGCAGGAACGCAATCACCAGCAGCAGCAAATAAGTGGCCATCACCAGCGGGCTATCCGCGCGGATGGCCTGTCGCAACAGAAGCGAGACACCGGTCAGGATGGCGTAAAACGCTCCCAGCGCCACGCCAATCGTCAGCACGTAAGTCAGCGCCCGGCTGAGCCAGTGGTCAACATCCAAAAGACGATAACGCAGAATGGCATAAGTCACCGAGAGCGGCAGGAAAATCATCGGTGGGAACATGAATTCGGCGCGAAACTCGGGGATTTGCCCGCCAAAACCGATCGGGATCAGGTAAAAGAACAAGATCGGCAAAAAAGCCAGCGCCGAGCCAAAGACGATCACACGGCTTTGCTGGCGAACCACCGGCGCGCTCCGGCCAATCACGCGCACGAGCAGCAAGCCGATCAGAGTCACAATGCCAAGCACGTTCAGGATGTAACCCCAGCGCCACGAGTCGATGTAGCTGTAAGGCGTGGGCGGCAGCAGGATATCGCGCACAATAAAAACGCTCAAAATTGCGGATGCCAGCCAGGGAAAATAGCGAAACAGCGGCTGGCGCGCAAAAAACTTCATCTCAAGCGGAAACACCAGCGCCAGATACCCAAAAGCCCCGGCCCCCACCGGCAGGCTGAGCGACCAGAGCAGCACCGCGTGGTGACTGGTGTTCATGTCCAGAAAAGTGGTCGTCAGCACGGCCACCGCCGCCACAAAAATCACAAACGCGCGCGTGGAACGCAGCTCCGGGCGAATGCGGTAAGCCCACAGACCAATCCCCAAAAACGTCAGCCCCACCAGGTAGGGCGCAATGAACAGCGAAAATATGTCGCGGAAGGTGACCTTGATCGGCGTCAGGGTCAGTTCGTAGGCGCTGCCAGCGCGGCGGGTAAAGGATAAAACGACCGGCTGGAAGCCCTTCTCCCGCAAGCGATTCTGCGCTTCGAGCGAGGACTGCACCGGGACGTTATCCACGCTGACCAGCCGGTCTGACCAGGCTACGCCGTTGCCGCGTCCCGGCCAGCCCGGGCCGTTGATCTGGCTGACAACGTTATTCGGCTCGAGCAGAAAGCCCGGGAAGGGTGTGTGAACCCAATCCCAGGCCCAGATGGGGGTTAGAACAAGCATCAGCGCGGCCACCGCCACGCAGAAAAGCAGGAAACTATGGGCAAGCCAGTTTTGTCGAATGGATGCAATCATCTAAGAAATTCTCCTGTACCAGTAATGTTTTCATTATACGATACGCGACTTGCGATTGCCAATTACAAGAAGCAAAGCAGCCCCAGTCTCTCGGGTATAATAGCGCGCATGTCCCCATTCTATACTCAAACCGGCGACGAAGGCAGCACCGGCCTGCTCGGCGAAGGCCGCGTCCCAAAATTTGATCTGCGCATCGAAGCGCTCGGCGCGCTGGATGAAGCCACCGCCGCGCTCGGCCTGGCACGCGCCAGCGTGAACGCTCCGCAAATCACGCCGCTGATTGTGGAAGTTCAGCGCGACCTGTATAAACTGATGGCTGAAGTGGGCGCCACGCCTGAAAATGCCGCAAGATTCCGCAGTATTGATGATGCGCGCGTCAAATGGCTTGAAACGCAAACTGACGCGATCACCTCGGAGGTGGAAGTCCCCAACGAATTTATCATCCCGGGCGAAGTCCCTTCCAGCGCGGCCATGGGTTTGGCGCGCACCATCGTCCGCCGCGCCGAACGCCGCGTGGTGGAACTGTATCACAGCGGCGGGCTGCAAAACCTGTCGCTGCTGGCGTATCTCAATCGCCTATCGTCGCTGTGCTTCGCGCTCGAACTGCTTGAAAACCATCAAGCCGGGCAATCTACCAGAATGGCAAAAGAAAAATGACCGGAAACTTCATCAATGTCGCCGCAATTTTAATTGGATGCGCCCTCGGAATGTTATTTGGCACGCGTCTTTCGGAAAATCTCAAATCCACCGTGATCGCAGGCATGGGGCTGTTCACCGGCGCCGTCGGGTTGCAAATGTTCCTGAAAACGGAAAACGCCCTGGTGGTGTTGGGCGCGCTCATCTTGGGGGCGATTCTAGGCGAGTGGTGGGGCGTGGAAGATGCGCTGCAGGGTCTGGGCGTCTGGCTCGAAAAACGCTTCGCGGGGAATTCGGATGGCGGCTCGAGCCGTTTTGTGCGCGGATTCCTGACCGCCACGGTGTTGTTTTGCACCGGCCCGATGGCGGTGCTCGGCTCGATCAGCGACGGCCTGCGCGGCGATTACCTGACGCTCTCGATTAAATCCGTGCTGGATGGCATTATCTCGATCGCGTTTGCTTCCACGCTCGGGATTGGCGTGGCGTTTTCCGCCATCCCGGTCTTTATCTACCAGGGCAGCATCAGCCTGCTGGCGGCGCAGTTGAACGCCATTGTGACCACTTCCATGCTGAACGAGATGACCGCCACCGGCGGCGTGCTTTTGGCCGGAATTGCCCTCAGCAGTCTGCTGGAACTGAAAAAAATCCGTGTGGGGAATTTTCTGCCGTCCCTGGTGGTCGCTCCATTGATCGTCTATCTGCTCAGCCTGATTATCAAATAAACTCGCCGGGCCGCTGGGGGGAAGGTACTACGTGTCACATGTGCTTGCTACCACGTAGCAAATATGTTTGCTACCGCGTGACATGTGCTTGCTACCGCGTGACAGAGAAAATTTAACGAAAAAGGCCGCCTCTTGTTGAGACGGCCTTTTCGTTTTGTAGATCAGATTTACTTGAGCAGCGGGTCGATCTCGGCCTGGAAAGCGGCGAAAGGCTGGGCGCCCTCAAACAGTTTGCCGTTGATCAAGAACGAAGGGGTGGACTGGATGCCAGACTGGGCCGCTTCCACACCATCCTGCTTGACCTGGTCGGCGTATTTGCCATTGTTAAAGCAATCGTTGAAGGTCGCCATATCCACGCCTGCTTTGGCAGCCAGGGCCGAGAGGTATTTGTCGGAGAAAGTGCCCTGGTTCTCGCCATTCTGATTGGCAAAAATGAGGTCGTGCACTTCCCAGAACTTTTCCTGGTCGCCAGCGCAGTAAGCCGCTTCGGCGGCGCGCACAGATTCCACGCCGATGAATTCACCGAAGGAATGATATTCAAAATAGACCTTGCCCGTGGCAACATAGGCATCGATCAGCTGTTGTTCGGTATCGGTGGTGAATTTACCGCAGTAAGGACACTGGAAATCGGAATATTCGATGATCTTGACGGGCGCATTCGGATCACCCATCGCGTTAAATTTCACCTGCGGGCGATTCATGATTTGATGTTCCACAATCGCACCGACCGGCTTGAACGAGGGCAAAATCAATAACAGGGCAACCGCAATGGCAATGACTGACACGCCCACGATTAATAAGATGCGCTGGGTACGTTCCTGGCGCGCGCGCTTCTCGCGCATTTCCTGACGTTTACTCATTTTCTCTCCATCCTTTTTTGAACATGATAAATAAGATTTTGCCATGTTCAGGGGCTTTTGTCCAGTACAGGCAGATAAGAATTGCATTAATAGGTTGAAAAATCCCCCGTTTTTGGGAAAACGGGGGATCAAACAGCCTAAAGATGCTTATCCAGCCAATCAATCATCGTCTGGATCACTTCGGCCTTCTCGGGTTCGTTGTGGATTTCGTGGTAGAAACCGTCCCAAATGCGCAAAGTGACCTTTTCCGTGGCGCTTTGGGCGAATTCCTGCGAGGCCTTGGCCGAGGTCAACTTATCAGCAGAACCGTGCATCAGCAGCATGGGAATGGTCAATTCGGCTCCGCGCGTCAAGGCGGACAGGCCGTTTCCGTACATGCCGGTATAGAGGCGCACAGAGATTTTGTCGTGAACCAACGGGTCGGTGGCGTATTTGCGCACCACTTCGGGGTCGCGCGAGAGCGCTTCCTGGCTCAGCCCGCTGGCCAGTGAAAACGAGGGGGCGATATTGTTGAGCAGTTTTGCCGCCATAACCTGCGCCGCGGGCGGATCGAAAGCCAGTTTCAGCCAGGGACCGGTGGCAATGACGCCCTGCAAGCCCTGCGGCGAGCGTAGAGCGTAGTTGATGACCTGATTACCGCCCATGCTGTGACCGTAGAGAAAGACCGGCAAACCGGGGTAGCGTTTTTTAGCGTCGCCGATGAAATCGGTGATGTCATCCATCAGGGTTTCATAGGTGGGAGTATGCCCGCGCTGACCGGCCGATTGGCCGTGTCCGCGCAGGTCAAAGCCCTGCAATGCGTAGCCCGCATCCGTAAAAGCGTCGGCGACGTGCCGGTAGCGGTTGACGTGTTCGCCATGTCCATGCACCAGCACCACCACGGCTTTGGGGTTTTCGGGTTTCCAGCCGTTGGCGTACATTTCCAACCCATCACGTGATTTCCATTTCCATTCGTTTGATTCCATATTTTTATTTCCCTTCCAGTTTGATTTTGAATTCGCAAGCATTGCCGCCTGTCGCGCGACAGGTAACTTCGTCCACATCATGTTCACGGGCGGTGGCCCAAAATAAATTTTCCTGAATCAACCCGAGCGTGACGTAACAGACCGCCAGGGTCTCCTGCTGAGCCTGGGTGGTTGCCGAGGCGTGGTCGACCAGCATCATATCAAGGTCAAGGGTATGGATGGTGGTGCCCTCGGGTTTTTCGCGCATAAAACGCGCCAGGAGTTCGAGCGCGGCTTTGCGGCGCATGGCAGGCGGCAGGGTGCGGACAAGCTGGGCCTGGGCTTTTTCTGAAAAAGAGGCCGATTCCAGCAGGCGCGGCCAAAGCAGGCGTCCGATGCGTACCAGGGCGCCGCGCGCGCCACGTCCATAATATAGGCGCAGTCCCTTTTGGATGCGCGCATACGTCTCAGCGGCCGATTGGCTGGTAAAACGGGAGACAGCCTGCGGGTCGATCAAATCCGCCGCTAAACCGGCCTTCTCCAACACCCTTGTCAACGTCTCGGAACCAAGTTCACCTTTCAGCGTATCCAAAAATTGACGGAAAAAGCGCACCGGCAGCAAGATCGTTCCATTGCCACTCACGCTTTTGCGGCTCCCACTTCAAAACGGCAGTATTCATCACCTTTGGCGGTGCAGTGCGTTTCGGTCACTTCATGCTCGACCCCGGTCGCCCACAGAACCGCCTCGCTGACCGAACCAACATACAGGTGGCAGACGGGTTGTTCGCTCTGACGGCCCCAACAAACGGCACAAGTGCGTTCGATGTAAGCAATCGTGCCATCCTTTTCTTCCATCCAGGCATCGACCTCGGAATTGGATTTTTTCAAGGCGTCGGCCATGCCATTCAGGATGAATTTAATGCGCTGCTTTTCGGGCAGGAATTTGAGCGCCACACCCGCCACACCCAGCAAAGCGGCTTGCTCGCGCACCCCATACTGGAAGGAAGCCTTGCCGATGCGGCGCAGCATGCCCCTGGCGGCCCGCCCATAGAAGGATTCGATGGCCTGATTCAAACGGGCATAGTCCGAGGTCTGGATGGACGGCTGCAGGTCATTGGGGGGCAAATTCCCGGCAAATCGTTCCAAACCGGAGGTGCGCAGAACCGCGTGCAGGCCATTCGCGCCCATCACTTCTTCCGCTGAAACCAATGCCTGGCGAACAATCGTGTTAACTATGACAGAATCGGGGCGGGACATGCGTTTCTCCTAAAGCTTGTGCGTAAAAACCGTGTACTGCTCACCGGTAAGCTCAAAACCTATTTTCTGGTATAACGCCAGCGACGAATGATTGTCGTTCTGGGTGTTGACGGTCAGCCGGAATAAACCGGCGCGCCGCGTATCGTTCAACAATTCCTGCACCAGGGCATAGCCAATGCCACGTCCCTGCAACTGCGGGATGACTGCCAGCCGCGCCAAATGCGCGCCAAAAGCGTTGCGGGTGCTGATCTGATACCCCACCACTTCTCCATCGGCCAGCGCAACCGTGGCAAAACCAGCCTGGACGAAACCCGAATGCAAAGCCGCCTGCGAATTGCGCCACAGGGGATCAAAACCGGCCGCATCCACCCGGGCGACAACGGGCAAATCCATTTCGGTCATGGGACGAAAGCTGACACCCTCTGGAGTGAGTCGCTGCCGAAATGGGAGCGCGCGCTGCTCGAGGACGACGATCTGCTGCTTCCCCGTAAAACCGACTTCGGTTAAAAGGGCGCTGAACCACTCTGATGTGGTAATGGCTCCCACGGCCAACTCACGCCCGCGCAAGTTGGTCTTTACGGTCTCCCAGAGCATCTTCCAGGACACATCCAACGGCACAGTGGAGACATTGGCAAACAAGCGCAACCAGGCCACACCTTCCGGGTCAATCGGGCAAGCCAAAGCTGAGACGACCACGCCCGACTGCTCCACCACCCAATATTCCGGCGCGCCCAGCCATTCAAGCGGGCCACGCCAATCCAAATGCCTGTGGACATATGGCTCAAAATACAACAGATTTGCAATCTGCGACTGGTCACTCTGACGAGCAATGCGAACTGCCAGCTGAGTATTGATCATGCCCGGAATCTTAACAGGATTAACAGGATTTTTTGCTTGAACGTGGGCTGTTTTACACCCGCCAGGCCAATCTGCATCGAGAGTAAAGCCTCCATAATTTTGCCCCGGCGCAGCTGGATCCCGGCGACCGCCTGTAGAACGCTGGCGCGCAGTTGATCTTCTCCGACCTTTTCAAAGGCAGCGACAGCCTGCCGGTAACTCGAAATGGCATCCTCCATGCGGCCCAGCGCTTCGAACGCGGTAGCCTGGTTCCCCCAGGCCATTCCTTCGCGGCGGAAATCCCCGGCAGCAGAAAAAATTTCCGCCGTTCCTTGGGCCACATCGAAAGAACCCTGGGCGTTTCCGCCCCGCAAAAGCGCCACACTCTGATTATTTTTCATTTCAGCGGCGTCCAGGGCTTTGTCCTGGGCTTGAAAAGCAGACGCGGCATCGCCAAAAAGACGAGCCGCGCTTTCGAAATCACCTTCCTGATACACTCGCACTGCATCCGCAGCCAAATCTTTTGATTCCAGAATGCTCATACATTTCCTCGTGAGTGTGGGGATATGCTCTTAATCGCTCACTGGCATGAATTTAGCTTACAGCGTGATGTCAAGCAAACCTTCCGCCACCGAACGCAGTTTATCGGTGGGCAGCTCGCTCAAATTACGCGCTAATTCCAGGTAAGGATGATTGACCGGTAAACACACAAAAGCGCGCAGTTCGGGAGATAGCTTCAGAAATTCCAAAATCGCCCCCTGATCGGTCATCCACTTCCCTACCGGGCCATTCTGATCAAAAAACGATTCCACCCGTCCGCCAATGACCGTCAAAATGGCTTCCAATTCAGGCAAAGGGATGGCGCGCTCGCCCATTTCATAAGCCGTCAGCCGCCCTTGCGGGATGCCCGTCTCGAAGGATAGGGCTTTGAGCGAAATACTGGTCTGCAAACGTCTCTGCCGCAAAAGCGTGCCGACAATGCGATGGCGCAGCGCAGCCAGGCGATTCAAGTCAATCGGATCGGTGCGCGGCGCGGCATCTGACAGGGACAAACTGCTCCAAAAGTGCTGAATTGGAAGATCGAGGTAGTAAGCCAACACTTCCAGTTCGGGCAATGAGGGAGCTTTGCGGCCTTCCTCATAAGCGCGTAAAATAGCGGGAGAAATGCCAATGGTCTTGGCAGTTTCCGTGACAGTTTTGCGGGACGCAAGACGGGCGTCACGAATCAAGACTCCCAATTTGCGCGTGCGAAGATTAATCTGGATTTGAAGGCTCATAATGGTTTTCCGGTTAATCGGTCTGAAATAAGCCGCGTACAGGTCAAGTTTTTCTCATTATACACTAGACAGGAAGCCTAGCGCCGCCGCAGCAGGTCACCCATGCTGGCGCCAAAAACCTCGGGCGGGAGTTTAAAACCGGCGGCTTCGAGACGTGGAGTAAAGAGCGGCCGAATGCCGGTCGGCTTTAAACTTCCGATAATTTTCCCGTCGGGCGTCATGCCGGTTTGCTCAAAGCGGAAAATATCGGTCAATACGATGGTTTCGCCTTCCATACCGGCCACCTCAGTGATGGCGGTCACTTTGCGGGTGCCATCCTTCAAACGCGTCTGCTGAACGATCAAATCAATGGCGGCGGACATTTGTTGGCGAATGACCTTGATAGGCAATTCCATGCCAGACATCAGAACCATAGTCTCGGTGCGTGAAAGCGCATCGCGCGGAGTATTGGCATGCAGCGTGGTCAATGAACCGTCATGCCCGGTATTCATCGCCTGGAGCATATCCAGCGTTTCACCGCCGCGACATTCCCCAACCACGATCCGATCAGGGCGCATGCGCAGGGAGTTTTTCACCAGGTCGCGGATGGTCACCTGGCCTTTGCCCTCCAGGTTGGCAGCCTTGGTTTCGAGCCGGACGATGTGTTCCTGCTGCAGCTGAAGTTCAGCGGCATCTTCAATGGTGACAATGCGTTCGGTTTCAGGAATCAGCCCGGAAAGTACATTCAGCAAGGTCGTCTTGCCCGAGCCCGTTCCACCTGAAATGACGATGTTGAGGCGGCTGATGACACAGGCCTTCAAGAATTCGGCCATGGGAGCGGTGATCGAGCCGAATTCAATCAACTGATCCATGCTTAACTTGTCTTTGCGAAATTTTCGGATGGTGATGGAGGCGCCATCAATTGCCACCGGCGGCACAATGGCGTTGACGCGTGATCCATCGGGCAAACGCGCATCGACAGTGGGCGAATCCGCATCCACGCGACGGCCCAGCGGCAAAATGATGCGGTCGATCACCCGTAAAACCTGCTCGTTATTTTCAAAAGTGACGCCGGTTTTAATCAATTTGCCCTTTTTTTCGACATAAATCATCTTGGGGCCGTTCACCATCACTTCGCTCACATCGGGATCATCCAGTAATTGCTGGATTGGGCCGTAGCCCAGCACATCATCCACCACTTCGCGCGAGATTTGCTGGCGGATTGATTCCGGAACATTCACGCGCAGCTTGCCGAAAATTTCCACCAGTTTGTTCTGAACGAAAGCGGTGCGCTGGTCGTAGGGCGGATTATCAATTTCCAACTCACGCGTCAGATTATCAATAATAAAATGTTTGAGTTTGAGCAGGTCCGCCGAGGATAACCCGGGCGCTGCTGATGAAGACAGGAGCGTCATTGTTTATCTCCGCCATTGGCAGTCGAATCGCTGGGAATGACCCACACGATCTGCAAGCGCGCCACGGTCATGAAATCAGTCTCATAAAGCACAGTTCCATCCTGGCCAAAAACCCTGGCATTGGTGACGGCCAAAAACGGTTCGGCACGATCCAATTCGTCTTTCACACGCCCGTCCAAACGGACATGGATTGCGCCTTCAATGCGATGCGTCACCGTCTGAATAACAGATGGAACGGATACCTTTGAAATAATGTCGGTAAAATATTTGCCTTTATCATTGAACTCAAGACTCATTATCCCTGCTCCTCAAGCGCGGTTTCGGCGCGCAGTCTCCAAAATTTCCCGCGAAATCTGATCAATCATCATCGCGGCAGTGTCGTTTGGCATCTTTATTAATATGGGCAAATGCTGATTATTCGCCAGGGAAAGTGTGCCGCCCATATACGGGATGGTGGCTTTGATATCCATCCCAATCATGCGTTCAGCGTCGCTTTTGCTAAAACCTTCCAGACCAACCGAACGATTCAGCAGCAGATAAACCCGCTTGGGATCAACTCCCTGGTTCTGGAGATACTGCCAGATTTTTTGCGTCAACGTGATGGTGGAAAGGTCCGGGCCGGTCACGATCACCACTACATCGGCATCCTGAATAACGGACAGGTTGATCGGGGAAAGGGAACGTCCCATATCGATGAAAGTGAGATCAAAGGCCTGGCGCAAAGCCTGAATCAGCCGGGGGATGCGCGTCCCATCAAGGGCATCGGCGCTCTCCGGGCTGGGAGACCCAGCTAACAGGCGAAAACGCCAATTTTCCAACAGACCAAGCATGCGGCGCAGATATTCACTATTCAAATCCGCCAGGGTGTGTGAGGCGGCAGTCACCAGGTCGAAATCGCCCTGGTAGCCAACGATCGAGGCCAGCGAACCGATCGGTAAAACCAGGTCCATGACGGCCACATCCATTTCAGCATTCGTCATGGCGCTGTTCCGGGCAATATTAACACACAGCGAGGAGGTGCCAGCGCCACCTTTTGCACTCAGAAACACGCCCAGAATCCCACCGGTTGAGCGTTTTTTCTGTAAGTCGCCTGCCGATTCCTGAAAGGGGGTGGCCAGCAGCTCGAATAGTTTTTCCACGGATTCATGGGTTTTCGAGAAAAACTCATTGCAACCGGCGAAAATCATATCATCCGCCAGGATTTTGCTTGTTGGGGCTGCCAGCGCAATGCAGAAAGTGGAGGCCGTGCGCTTGTCACCACGCAGTTTTTTGATCAATTCAACCGCGGGCATGTCTGTCAAGTCAGGATCGAGGATAATGACATCCGGGCGGTCACGCAGGGCGGTGATATAGCCATCCCGGCCCGATGCAACGGTTTGAACTGCGTAAGTTTTCTTCGCCAAGAGCGCGCCAAAGTAGGCACCGCTGCGCACGTCCTCGTCGATCACCAGAATGGAAAGGGTCGAATTTCCCAAGGCCGGATTCCTTTAGCTCTCGGCGGGCGGCATCAGGTAACCCAGACCAGAGCGGGTGACGATATGTTTCGGGATGTGGGCATCGTCTTCCAGCTTCTGCCGCAAGCGGGCGATGCTGACCCATAGAATTTCTTTATCATTTCGATATTCTGAGCCCCAAACACTGGAAAGCAAATCTTCCGCGCTCATCACAACGCCCACATTGTGCGCAAATTGGAGCAGCAGCCGGTATTCTGTGGCGGAAAGGAAAACGGGTTGATTGCCACGCCAGACCTCGGCGCGAGCAAAGTCAATCCGCAGGGATTCGTGTTCAAAAAAGCGACTCTGACTGACATCCTTTGAAACCTGGGAACGGCGCAATACTGCGCGAACCCGCGCCAGCAGTTCAGTGGCAGAGAAGGGCTTGACGAGATAGTCATCCGCACCCATATCCAAGCCACGGACGCGATCTTGTTCCTCGCCTTTGGCCGTCAGGATGATGATTGGGACATTGGAAAACTGCCGGATGCGCTGGCAGGCGGCAAAACCGTCCAGGTTGGGCATCATCACGTCCATCAGGATCAAATCCACCGGGTTGGCAGAAAAAGTCTCCACCGCCTGGATGCCGTCGGCGGCAGAGATGACATCATATCCATCAGAACGCAGATTAGCCTCCAGTAAACGCAAATAGCGAGGTTCATCATCAACTACCAAAATTTTAGTGGACATTTCAGTCTCCTTCAGGTTGTTTGCTTGAATCGACAGGGATGTCAATCAGAAAGGTTGTGCCCCTGCCAGGCTGCGATTCGACGGAAATTCTGCCGCCGTGGGCATTGATAATCTTCTCACAGATGAAAAGTCCCAAGCCGGAACCGGTACCGCCCTGCCCCGGCACGCGAAAAAACCGCTTAAACAGGTTATTGAGATGGTCAGGGGCAATGCCGGGGCCTGTATCGGCAAAACGGATTTGGTAATAACCGGAGATTTCTGTCAGGGAAATTGTAATGGAGGCGCCGGGAGCATATTTAGCGGCGTTGCTGAAAAGGTTTTCGAATACCTGCGCCATACGCACATTGTCAATACCGATGACCGGTTTGACGGCGAATTCAAACTGGACCTGCATGTCTTTAAATCGCGCCTGCGCCCGGGTGGCAGTATCCCGGATGACAATATCCAGGCGGGCAGGCTGGAATTTCATCGGCAGCGTGTGGCTCTGCAAACGGGATGATTCCAGAACGTTTTCGATCAGCGTTGTCAGATGGTCAGCTTCTTCGTCGATAATGGTCAGGAATTCGCGGCGGGTGGCTTCGTCCCATTCAGTATCCTGCCGCAGGAGGGTGCTCGAATATCCTTTTATGAATCCCAGGGGTGTCCGCAGTTCGTGGGAAATCGTGGCGATAAAGTCATCTTGCAGCGCCAACAGGCGCCGGGTTTCCTCGAGCGCGCAAATATCTTCAGCCAGTTTCTTGCGTTCGAACAAACCGGCAAATTGCGCCGCGATATAGCGCGCATGCTGGATATGCTCTATGCGATATTTTGGGCCACCGAAACGAACAAAAACCACCGCGCCTCGGATACCGACGGAAGTTCGGATCGGCACTCCCAGCAGATAGGCTTCTGCGAGGCGGTCACTCTTCTTGCGCTTTTTTGGCGAAGCAGCTGCAGTTCCAGCGTGATTCGGTTCATGCACTACGACTTCTTCCCGCTCCATAACCTGTCCGGCAATTTCCGCGCCCCAGGCTGCATCCGCGCCTGCCGATTGACCGCGTCCGACCGCCCGGGCATAAACGATTTCTGTCAGGTTGCTGGTCTGTTCTTCAGCCATGTACAACGCCAGATTATCGAAAATGAACTCAGCGCGCACGATGGCCACGACTGAATCGAGCGCTTCCTTCCAATCAGCGTGTTGGGTAACCGCTTCGGCTATGGCAAGGTATTCGGAGTCATTCTCTGGAGTGGACAATTTATTTCGCCTTCGCAACGAGCAATGGGAAAGAAAAGGTTGTTCCTTTATCGATCTCGGACTTGACGTCCAGGAGCGAGCCGTGCGCTTCGATAATCTGTAATACGAGCGCCAGCCCAAGCCCGGTGCCACCATATCGGCGTGTTGGCGAGCCATCCAACTGGTGGAATGGCTCAAATATTTCCGTAATATGTTCGGGGAGAATGCCAATCCCGGTGTCAGTGATTCTGAAATTTACGATATTTTCAACGGACCTGGGTCTGGAAATCGACAGTAAAATTCTCCCGCCAGGCTGAGTAAATTTGACCGCATTATCCATTAATTGGTCAAGGGCCCAACTGAGTTTTTCTGCATCGGCCAGAACGTGAGGCAGGTTGGGGTCAAGCTCTACATCAAGGGTGAGGTGACGGTCTTCGGCGCGGGGCTGGATGCGGGCGATGAGATTAGCTACCAGCTTGGTGACATCCACCGGGGCGATGTTCAGCGTCATGGCGCCCTTGGAAGCCTGAGAAAACAGGATCAGGTCATCGATCAGGCCTTGCAAACGCGCCGCCGAACGCAGGGATACTTCCACGGCTTTTTTCTGGTCGCTATTCAGATCACCGAGAGATTCTGTCGCCAGTAAATCGAGATAGCCGCTAATATGGGTCAGCGGTGTGCGCAGTTCGTGCGAGACATTTGCCACGAGATTGGCCTTCAGCTGGTTCATTTCAGAAAGCCGCCGCAAGGCCTCTTGCAGTTCGATGGTACGCTGCTGAACGCGCGCTTCAAGATTGCGGTTGGCATCTTCCAGAGCGGCGCGTAGATGCATGATTTGTTCGGTAATCGCCTGATCGAGGGTGGGGCGATCAAGGTAGCCCAAATCCACCAGGGATTGCCCGAGCAGGCGATTTTTTCCGGTGGAAGTGCCCTGGCGCTGATATTCAAGCGCGGTCTGCAATTGTGCGTCAGTGAGCAAGCCCATCTCAACCAACTGCTCGCCAAGACGCGGAACCAGCACTTCCGGGCTAATTAACGTAGTGGTGTTTGTTTGCGCCATGTCAGGCCTGCCAGAGCCATTCTCCGCCCAGCATGGTGGCTGCAGACTGCATGGTCAGCAGGTCATCGGGTGGACAGGTAAACGGGTCTTTTTCGAGCACGATCAAATCAGCGTAATGGCCGGGCGAGAGTCGACCGAGGCGATCTTCCAGACCGGCGGCATACGCCGCGCCGACGGTGTAACCGTCCAGCGCCTCGCGCATGGTCAGCCGCTGTTCGGGGTGCCAGCCTTCAGGGGCGGGAGAACCGTCAGCACAGCGGCGGGTGACAGCGGCGTGCAGTCCCCAGAACGGATTGGGCGCTTCGACGGGCGCGTCCGATCCAAAAGCCAGCGTGGCGCCTGCATCCAATTGCGTGCGCCAGGAATAGGCCAGGTTGACGCGCTCGCCCCAGTATTTTTCGGCGGCCAGCATATCCGAAGTGGCATGGATGGGCTGCATCGAGGCGATGATTCCCAGCTTGCCCAAACGGTGAGCGTCATCGGGGTGCAGAATTTGGACATGCTCAATCCGGTGGCGCAAAGCCGGTAGCCCGCGTTCGCGCTCATAACCGCGCAATTGTTCATATCCATTCAAGATTTCATGCAAGGCCCGATCTCCAATGGCATGCGCCGTCATACTCAAGCCCACATCCGCGGCCTGGCGGCCGTGTTCAAAAAACTGCTCGCCATCCATATTTAGAATACCCCTATTTTCAGGCTCATTCAAGTAGGGCTGGAGCATTGCTGCCGTACGCGGGCCAAGCGCACCATCCATGAAGACTTTCACGGAGCCAATTCGTAGATGGTCGCTGCCAAAACCGGTACGCAGACCCAACGCGTGGGCGTGGGGCAGCAGGTTAAGCGGCACGCTTTTGGTAACGCGCAACTTCAAGCGTCCTGCCTGATCGAGCAACTGCAGGGCCATAAACGCGGGCCGATAATCAAAATCATGCGCGCCGGTCAGGCCCAGTTTCCACAAGTTGGGCAGGGCGGATTCGATGGCATCAGCAGTTTCCGGCACGCCGGGCTGCGGGATTATTTGTTCGACAAGTTCCATCGCAGTCTCAAGCAGGATCCCGTTTGGCTGACCGCTCGCATCCCGCAGGATTTTCCCGTTAACCGGATCAGACGACCCGACGCCGATTCCAGCCATGCGAAGGGCCATGGAATTGGCCCAGGAGGCATGCAGGGATTTACCCGTCAAATAAGCGGGATGTTCCGAGGCAACCGCATCCAACTCCGCGGCTGACGGAAATTCGCCGTCCCAGTCGTTCTGCTGCCAACCATGACCCAGAATCCACTGCCCCGACGGGGTTTGGGCGGCGCGCTGCGCCACACGCTTGAGCGCCTCGGCCTTGGTCGACGTTTCCACGTCCACTTTTTGCAGACCGAGGGCATAATGCATCAGGTGCATGTGCGCGTCGGTCAGGCCAGGCAAAATGACGCGCCCGCCCATGTCCTCGCGGCTGGAGCGCCCACCAAAAGAATCGAGCAATTCGGAGCCACCTAACGCCGCGACTTTATCGCGGTCAATCACGATGACAGAAGCCTCGGGGCGGGCCTGGTCAAGACTGTGGATGCGGGCGTTATAGAGAATTTTCATGAGTTTCCTGAAGAAAAGCCCGCGCTATGGGGCGTATTTTTCACCGGTCAGACGAACCATCAGATCCTGGAATTCTTCCTCGGAGCCGTAATGCAGCGTCAATGACCCGCTGTTGCGATCCTTGCCAATTTTCACGCTGATTTTTTGACTCAAACTGGAGCGGATAAAGTCTTCCAGTGATTTTTCTTCGGGCGATGGGCCGTCTTTGAGCACGGCGGCGGGCTTTTCACCCTTGAGCCGGTTGACGAGTTCTTCGGTTTGTCGAACGGTCAGTTTGTGCAGCAGCACCGTCTGCAAAGCCGATTCCATCGCGCGCGGATTGGTCAACCCCAACAAGGCGCGGGCATGGCCTTCGGTAATATCGCCAGCAACCAGCGCTTTCTGGACGCTCTCAGGCAGATTGAGCAGACGCAGCGTATTGGTCACCGCCACGCGGCTTTTGCCCACGCGCATGGCTATTTCTTCGTGCGAGAGATGAAATTCATCAGACAACTGACGATAGGCATTCGCTTCTTCCAACGGATTTAAATCTGCCCGTTGAACGTTTTCGATCAAGGCCAATTCCAGGCGCTGTTGATCCGTAGTCTGCCGGACGATGACCGGCACTTCTTTCAACCCGGCGCGCTGCGAGGCCTGCCAGCGTCGTTCCCCTGCCACCAGGGTATATCCATTATCACCGTCATTGCGACTGACAAGCAGTGGCTGAATAATGCCATGCTCTTTAATGGATGCGGCCAATTCATTGAGCGCATCTTCCTTGAAATGAGAACGCGGCTGGCGCGGGTTGGGGACAATTTGCTCAACCGGAACCATCAGCAAACCACCAGAAATCACCGGGGCGTCGCTGCCCTGAGATCCTTCGGGTTGAAAGCCGGTGGGGATGAGCGCATCCAATCCTTTACCGAGGCCGGAATGTTTGGGCATGAAAACTCCTGTTACAGATCAATATTGCGTGCTTCACCTTACGCAGAATTGCGCAGTGGAACACGCCAACCCAAATTATTACTCGGGCAGAACCGCGCCGTCGCCAATCAATAGTTCTTTCGCCAGCGCCAAATAGGCCTGCGCGCCAGTGGATGAAGGGGCATAGGCCGAAATCGGCAAGCCATAAGATGGCGCTTCTGCCAAGCGGATACTGCGCGGCACAATCGCGCCAAAAACCTGATTGGGGAAATGTTTGCGGATTTCGCTGACAACATCCAGCGAAAGATGGGCGCGACTCTCAAACATGGTCATCACCACGCCCCGCACCTTCAACTCCGGATAAAGTGACTGGCGGATACGCTGAAGAGTCTGCATTAACTGGCCAACTCCCTCCAGCGCCAGATATTCACACTGGACGGGGATAATCACACCATCCTTGGCGGCCACCAGCCCATTGACGGTCAACAGGCTCAACGAAGGCGGGCAATCGATCAGGATATAGTCAAAACGCCCGGTCAGGGGTTCCAGCGCTTGCTTCAGACGCGCATCGCGACCCTGTTCATCCACCAGTTCCACTTCCGCGCCCGCCAGGGATGGAGATGAAGGCAGCAGCGTCAAACCCAGCGTGGGATTTTTTAGCAAACTGCCCACCGCCGGGGAAATATTCAACATCGCTTCATAGGTGCCGTTTTTAACAATATGCTTATCCACGCCCAGGCAGGACGTGGCGTTGGCCTGTGGATCAAGATCAACAATCAACACCTTCTGGCCCAGTTTCGCCAGGTACGCGCCCAGATTAATGGCTGTGGTGGTCTTCCCCACACCGCCTTTTTGATTTACCAATGTATAAATGCGTGCTGCCAAGTTTAATCCTCCAATAATTGCATGTTTTGTTACTTTACTACTTCAGTCAAACAGCCCTGCACCTCGTCCGCCGTTGGAACACCCAGCATACCGGGACGGGTCACCGAGATGGCCGCTATCCGATTTGCAAAACGCGCCGCTTCCCAGGGATCACGCGTATCCAACAAACGCACAAAAAAAGCGGCCGCAAACACATCCCCCGCGCCGGTGGGATCAAGTTCATTCACCCTCGGCGGACGAATCCGGCGGCTATCTCCATGCCAGAACAGACGCGCGCCCGCCGCTCCTTCAGTGACAGCCAAAATTCGGGTTGAATGCGCCATGTGCTCAATCAGCTCTTCATCATGCGCCACATCTTCCACACTGAACACCACCGCCCCAGCCTGCGACAAAGCCGTCTCAGCCTGCTCCCACGCGCAGGCGCGGACTCTCCCCTCGTCGTCCCAGGCGCGGAACCAGCCCTGTGGGGTCAGTCCCAGCAAAACGGGGTGAAAATCGGGCGGCAAAACGGCATCCACTTCCTGCGCTACCGGAGCCAGATGAATAATCTTCGCCCGCTTCCAGGCCTCCGGCACAACGCGGAAATCAATTTTCGGGGCGCAGTGGCGGATATACTGGAAGCGCCCTGTGGGGCCGTACACGTTTTGGAAGGTGGTGCTGTGTTCAGCTTCCACCGCCACGACGGGAATACCATCCAAACCCGTCAGCGGAATCTCGTTACCGCGAACGGTCACCACGCCCACGCGCAAACCCAGGGCGCGCGCCGTCAGCGCCGCATACGCAGCCGAGCCGCCCATCACCAGTTCGCAAGACGGAGTCAGGTCAACTGTGATGTGCCCGATGACAAGGTAATCGATCGGTTCCAGTGAAACCATGTGAAACATAGGTAAATTATAACCGTAATGACAAGTTCATATTATGAGTTCTGGTATGAAAAATACGAAAGCGGAAAGTCGATAACTTTCCGCTTTCGTATTTGCTAACCGGGAAAGTTGCCCCGGCCCAGTTTACTTTTTCAAAACGATGCTGACCTTGCGGTTGGGTTCATCGCCGATGCTTTCGGTGGTGACGCTCTCATGTCCACGCAATTCCAGGTGGACAATGCGCCGCTCAGCCGCTGACATCGGTTCGAGCAATTGACGTTTGCCGGTACGGACGGCCTGTTCAGCCATACGGCGGGCAAGTTGGCGCAGTTGGCGCTCGCGGCGGGCGCGGTAGCCTTCCACATCCACGATAACCTGTGCCCAGCGATTGGCTTCTTTGCTGACAATCAGCGCCAGGATGTATTGCAGGGCATTCAACGTTTCGGCGCGACGGCCAATCAATACACTCAGGTCATCTCCATGAATGTCGATCAAGACCGGAACGTCGCCATCGCCATCAGGTTCACCATATTTGGCCGTGATGCGCGCCTTGATTTTCATTTTTGCCAGCAGTTCGCCGGTCGTCCGAATGGAAAAATCAAGAATAGCATCGCCCGAGAGGCCATCAGGTGCGGACTCAGTTTGCGGGGCAGAATCAGGCTTGGGACTTGCCTCGTCAGTTTTCAGCGTCAGGCGGACACGCACCTGGCGGCCACCAATTCCCAGGAAACCTTTCGAGCCTTCATCCAAAATATCCACTTCGATCATTTCACGCGGCACGGCCAGTTGTTCCATGCCTCGCGCGATGGCTTCTTCCACTGAAGGGGCGATTACTTCTAATGTTGTGCGTTCCATTTTGCCTCCCTACTACGAGCGTTTGCCCGATTTGGCTTTGACTTCTGGCTTTTTGGCAGGGCCAAACGAGAACAGGTTGTTCCAGTTTACTTTGCCCAACGCGGCATACTGCGCAATACCCAACAGGTTGCTGGTGATAAAGTAAACGGCCAGACCCGAAGCAAAGTTGAGCGCAAAGTAAAACAACAGCACAGGCATATAAAGGCCCATCATCTGGTTCATCTGCGCGCTCTGGTCGTTGGGACTGGCAGAAGGCTGCATGGTCAGTTTCGTTTGGACAAAAGTGGTCAGACCTACAATAATCGCCAAGACTGGGATGGCAAATGGCAGGAATGACAACTTGATACCTTCCGGCTGGCCCAGATTCATCCACAGGAATTGGCTGTGAATGGGAATGAGCGACGAGAGACTGGCAGCCGGGGTGATGTTTTCGAGGCCGGGATAAATTCCACGCACCAGCGAAAGCAACTGCAACGGAGTTGCCCCAATGGCGCGGACGATGCTCTGGTAGAAACCGATCAGGATGGGGAACTGAATCAGCGTGGGCAGGCAGGAACTGAATGGGCTGACGCCGCGCTCGGAATAGATACGCATCTGTTCCTGGGCCAGTTTTTCCTTATCGCCTTTATATTTTTCCTGAATTTTCAACCATTCATCCGAAGCCATTAATTGCTGCATGGCCGTGCTCGATTTAATCTGCTGGGCCATGATGGGGTGCGTCAGCAAGCGGATGAAAATGGTAAACAGGATAATCGCCACGCCGAAGTTCCCTACAAAAGCGTAGATCAACAACAGCATATTGGTAAACGGGTTGACAATCAGCAAATCCCACATGATTAATTATCCTATTTGGCGGTGAAGGTCCACTTTTGGGCGCCGTTCAGGTCATAGGCGGCCAAAAGGAACTTCGCATTCATCGGAGCGATCAAGATTACATCCCCGGCGAGGAAAGGCGGTGTGTAAAGTTTGGCATTTTCGATGGTAGCTTGCCATTTGGGCGCGCCACTTTTATCCAGGGATTGGATGCGGCCCAATTCGGTGACGTACACCACCTGATCAGCGGTCAGCAGCGGCCCGGCGGCGATTGCGCCTTCATCATCCTTCGACCAGACCACCTGCCCGTTGGAAGCATTGACCGCATAGAACTTGCCAACCTTGCCATTGACCGTACCGACATAAACATTGGTGCCATCCGTGACCGGGGTGCCCCAAATTCCGCCTTCGAGCAGTTTCACCCATTTCTGGGAACCATCCGCGGCGTTGATCGCATACAAATTACCGGAGAGCGTGCCCACAAACAGCGTACCATCCACAATGGTGGGCGCGCCGATGATGCCATTATCAAACTCAAAGCTCCAGACTTTGTTACCAGCTGGATTAATCGCGTACACTTCGTGATTAAGCGTGGCAAGATAGATCAGCTTGCCATCGGTAACGGGCGCCGTCCACAAGGCGTGGTCTGCAGCCTGAAAATCCCAAAGTTTTTCACCGGTCAGGCTGAAAGCATATAGCTTGCCATCTCCCGCCGGAGCATAGATGGCGTTATCCAAAACCAGCGCGCCAGCCAGCCAGGGACTTTTCAGCCCAAGAAAGGTCCATTTGACGGCGCCACTGACCGGGTCGATACTAAACAAGGTATGGTCACTCGCCGCAGCGCTTCCAATCACAAGCTGCCCATCACTGGTCAGCGCGGGAACGGCAAAAAATGATTTTTTCGTATCTGCTTTGATGGGGAAACGCGCGGGAACCGGACCATCAGCAGTCTGCATGGTCACTTCGGTACCGTCACTCAACAGCACGTTATAAATGTATTGGCCGTCAGCCAGGTAAACGTGCGTACCGTCAGTAGCCAGCCCCGGCCAGTTGGTGGCGGGAGCCGCCCCACAGGCAGTCAAGAGGATGGATAACGATATGACGAGCGCAAAGAAAAAGACGCGATTGAACTTCATCAAATCTCCTAAAGGACGGGGTCAACCCCGCCCGGATTAAACGGGTTGCAGCGCAACACGCGCCACGTCGCCATCACCGACCCTTTCAATGCGCCATATTTATAGATTGCCTGATAGCCGTAATGTGAGCATGATGGATAAAACCGGCAAGTATTGGGCGGCATACCCTTCGAAAGCGTCATCTGGTACAACCGGATCAAAGCCAGCAGCGCAATTCTCGGCCAATTTAACAACGTACGCGGCAAATCGCGCAAACGCGGCTCGCTGGGGTAATCATGAGGCAGGTAATGGTCAGCACACATGGCTACTATTCTCTTCAACGGAGGCTTTCACGCCTGCCCGTTGCAAAAGTCCTTCCACCGCAAGCTGCACATCCTGAAACGCGGCGTTCACCAACGGATTACGAGCGATCAGCACCAAATCCCAACCTGGGGATAAACCCGGGATAAACATGCGCATCGCTTCACGCAGGAGGCGCTTCGCTCGGTTACGCTGGATGGCACCGCCAAGCGAACGGCTTGTGCTGATTCCCACCCGGGGCCGGTCTTCCGTTGAAGGAAGTTTAATCAACACAACAAGCGGGTGCGCGAAGGACTTACCCTGGTTTCGCACCCGCTTGAAGTCTATGGACCGGGTCAGGCGAAAACGACGTTTCACCCTTGCCTCGCGCTAGTACCCGCCGAGCACGCGGAGGCTCACTGGCCCCCGGCGGGGCAGTTTACCAACGAATCCGCTTGACGTGGTTATTGATCTTGACCGCAAGTTTAGTGCGGCCGCGGCTGCGGCGACGGCGCAATACTTCACGCCCGTCAGCAGTGGACATTCGCTCGCGGAAACCGTGCACGCGCATGCGGCGGCGAATCTTGGGTTGATATGTTCGTTTAGTTGACATTCTCTGTTACCTCTTTAACCGTGATAATAACAAAAAGCATGCCGTTCAATTACTTGAGCGGCATGAAATTATACCGTAAAGTTGTCGAATCTCAAAGGCCGGTTTTTTTTGACTTCCGCAGAGCTATTCCCGGCTTTCGCGGAGTTGGTGCAGCGGCACCTGCAGGAAGAAGGTGCTGCCCTGCCCCAGCTGGCTTTCCAACCAGACTTTGCCGCCATGTCGCTCAACAATCGAGCGGACAATGGCCAACCCCAGCCCGGTTCCTTTTTGCTCGCGCGCCTCGCGCTGCCCGCCACGAAAAAACTTCTCGAACAGATGCGCCTGGTCATTCGGCGCAATCCCGATGCCGCTGTCCTGCACTTCGAACAAGATACTGTCGCCCTTGATATTCATGCGCACAATCACAGAGCCGCCCGGCGGCGTGTATTTGATGGCATTCTCAACCAGATTATACAGCGCCTGCTGGAATAAAGCCTGATCGGCTTGAATCAATGGGATAGTGTTTTTCGGCGTTTCAGTCGTCAGGCGGATATTTTTCTGCACAGCGAGCAGATGCAAAGGACCGATCACCCGCTCCAGAACGCTGAGCAGCGGAATAGTCTCCAATTGCAGACCAACGCCCGCTTCCACACGCCCCAGATCGAGCAGGTTGTTGACCAGCTTGGCCATATTTTCCACACCAGATATGATTTTCTTGACGTAGCCCTGTTGTTGTTCATTGAGCGTCCCCACCATGTCGAGCATGGTGGCATAGCCGCTCATCAAGGTTAAGGGCGAACGCAGATCGTGACTGACCGTGTTGACAAATTCCGTCTTCATGGTGTCCAGTTCTTTAAAATGGGTCACATCGCGCAGGATGCAAACCCGTCCCACCGGGCGACCTTCAGCCACAACCGGCGAGGCCGTGGCGAGATAAACCTGTCCGGTTGGCAAAGTCACTTCAGCGGAGAGTTTATCCGGCGAGGTGGCCTGCAAGATATTGAGCAGCGCTTGCTGGCTGACGATTTTTTCGATCGGCTGGCCTGCGCCCGTTTCCACAGAGGCCCCGAGCACCTGCCAGGCAGCCGGGTTGGCCAGCAGCAGATGATTAAACTGGTCAGTCACCAGCACCGGGTCGGGGGTGGAATCGAGAATCGCCGCCAGCCGCTGGCGTCCCACTTCGGCGGAACGAAACAAATGATTGTTGGAAGCCGCCAGCGCGGCCTGTCCAGCCAGGGTAATCAGGAAGCGCACATCCGTTTCAGAGAACTGACTGGGCTGATGATATCCGGCCCAGAGCACGCCGAAATTGCGATTCTCATGGCGGAGCGAGATGGCCAGCAGCGAGGCCGGAACGACCGCCCCGGCGGCGGGATTGAGGCCGCGCGCACGCGCGACATTGTTCAGAACCACGCGCTCCTGGTGACGGGTGAGCGCCATTACCTGGTCATCAAGATAAGCATATTGATCTTTGTACGGACCAAGCGCATATATGGAGATTTTGCCTTGCTCCGGATCATCCTCGAGCGGCGGCATCACCAAACGGACGGCGCTCGCGCCGGTCGCCAGGATCGCTTCCATCACGGGTTGGGCGGCATCCTGCATATCAAAGCTGGATGCCACGCCTTGGCTGACGAGCAGCAGACGGTTGAGCTCTTCCAGACGCAATTGCAGGCTGACACGCATTTGCTCAAAGGCGCGCCGCAGCTGACCCACCTCGTCGACGCCTTCAAGCGTCAGGGCATGATCGAGTTGTCCCTGCGCGATGCGCACGGCTTCACTCGCCAGCGTTTGCAGGGAGCCGGTAATATTCTTCAGCCCCAGCCGCAGGGAAATCAGCGTCACCAGCCCAATCACCAGGATCATGACCGAAAGCGGCGCGGCGATGGTCAGTGAAAGCTGCTGAACCTGTTGGGCCGGAACGGTCAGCACCACGGCCCACGAACGGCCCGCCACCGGCTGATAGTAGACCAGGTTGCGCGTGCCGTTGGCAGCCGTCTCTTCAAAAAACGCGGCGGCGCTTTTTTGCTGGCCTGAATATTGACTCATGACCTGGGTAAAAACCGGATGATAGAGAATCCGGCCGGTTTCATCCAGCAAAATGCCGCTTCCGCCCAATTCTGACATGGATTTCAGGCTGGTAATCAGCGGCTGGGAAAAAGGATTGGTGCCCAGGTCACTGCGGCCGACGAGGATGCGCACCGGCTGGGCAGTGGCCGGATCCATGATGGCGCTGATGAAGGTGACGCGAGCGGGCTGACCCGGCCCAAGCGGCGGGATCTGGTAGATCTGGCTGAGTACCCCGCTGAAGATCAGCTCGAGGCCGGAATTTTCTTCAGGAAAAAGGTTGAGCTGCGCCTGCGCTGCGGAGGAATACGAACTGACGAGCTGCTTGTTCTGGTCAAAGACCAGCAGTTGGTCAAAATACGGCACGGAACGGATTTGCTCCGCGAGCACGCCCGCTAGGGCATCGCCGGAAGCGCTCAATAGTTCCGGGCGCTGCGCAAGCTGGACCGCCAGGTTTTGGCCGGTTTCAAGGAAAAATGGCACACTCTGCGAGGATAATTCCGCAGTTCCTTTGAGCTGTTTGTAGAGCATGTCGCGGGCGGCGGTTCCGGCTACCAGCCAATCACCAGCCAGCAGAGTCAGCAGCAGAAGAATGATCAGCGTGCCGGTGCCAAACAGGAAGCGCGCCTCGAGGCTGCGCTCAACCGGCGAAGGCCCAAGCGGCAGCCGCCGTCCCCAGGCGGCCGGGAAGGCGGCGGTCAGGGTCTGCGCAAACAGCCCGGCCAGCACCAACTCGCCAGCCATCCGCAGCACGGAATAGTTGACGCCTGCCAGGGCGTAATCCAACCGGACGGCCATCGACCCCGAAGAGGCCAGGAAGGCATCAATGATGTAAACGGGGATATAAATCAGCACCAAAACCAGGGCGGCAGCCAGCGGCGCGCGTAACAGGCTGAAGATACGGGTGCGGTAACGCTGGCGGACTGCCAGGCTGAACAAAACTCCCAGCAGGGCCAGTTCGAGCGAGGTAAAAATGCTGTGCGTATCCCACAGGAAACGTAAAATCCCGGCCAGGAAGCCCAGGATGGCCGCCGCAAGCGGGCCAAGCAGGCCGCCCGCCAGCATCAACGGGACCGCGGAAAGCAGCATCAGGGCCGGGCCGCGTGGTTCCTGAGGAATGTCTGGCAGCGGCAGCGCGCTCCCCACCGGCAGGCGGATGCCAATAAACAGGTTGAAAAATATCGTTGCGAGGATCAGCCCGACAAAAATCCCCCGATTGCGGGCCTCCCAGGGCAGCTGCACATGCCGCCCCTTCCACACCAGCCAGGCGAGCAGCCCAAAAAAAACAAGCCACCCCAGCCAACCAGAGATCGAAGCTGGCCAGAATGGGGCAGGGTAAGTATCAAATAACCAGAGAATAATATCCATGCGTGGGTAAGTGGGAAAAGCGTGTGACAGTGAAAACATTATAGCATGAGCAGGATCAATCCCATCCCCGGCACGCCTTGCGAACGCATCTACATACAATGCAGGCATGCCTACATGCTTTGCAGATGCGCCTACTTATTATGTAGATCGCATCTACATGCTTTGCTGATGCGTCTACTTGTTATGTAATGGCGTCTGCATCAATATTTTTCCGCATGTGGAAGGGGTAATTCTTACCAGAATGGCATTCCGCCCATGATTTGCTCAATTTCACGATCGGGCAAGGCTTAAAATCGGCATCGAATCACACGAATTTCCCCGAAGATGGCTTTTACGACTCTACCGCAATAGCTTTGCGACCAGGATACCAGGAAAACCGTTTTATTCAACCGTGGAGATTAATCCGGGTCGAGGTTGGTTTCCGCGTAATAGCCGCGGTATTGCACGGGCAGCAAAGCGGCGATATGCATCATCACCAGGTCCGCGTTGCGCTGGCGCGCTTCGCGGCGTTCATCACCCTTGCCCAGCACCGGCGGCAAAAGGAAAGGCTTCCCAATCCGCAATTCCAGGGTGCGGCGCTGGCCACGAATGGCGGTCTTGAAAAAATCATCCGTGGTGCCCACGATGCCCACCGGTACCACCGGCACCTGCGCCTTCTCAACAATAAACGCAACGCCCGGGCGAGCGCGGCGCATGCCTTCGCCATGAGAACGTCCACCTTCGGGCGCCAGCAGCAAAGGCCGCCCCGCGGCCAGCACACTCAAAACCTTGTCAAACAGCTCCCGATCATATTCACCGCGATGCACCGGGATGGCGGAAAACATCCTGACCAACTGGGCCTGCCCAGGCCGCTTCCACAGATCGCTGGCGCCCATGCCTTCGATCATCTCGGGCCAAAAGGCCAGGGCGAAAGGTGGATCAAAGGTGGAGACGTGATTAAGCGCGGCAATATAGGGCTGACCCAGCGGGACGTTTTCTCTCCCCGTCAGCTTGATTCCGGCCAACAGGCGGAATATACCCTGAAAGGTGGGTTTCATAACCCGACGCGCGATGCGGTTTTTTAACGGGACGCTGTATGCAGGAATGGATTGGTCGTTCATCGGCGCTCAGGCTTTACACAGATCGTAGGCTTTTTCGAAGACGGTATCAGCGTCGAGTCGGTCAGAATCGAGGATGAAGGCATCGGGGGCGGGTTTGAGCGGGGCAACGGCGCGGGTCGAATCGATGCGGTCACGCTCAATCACCTTCACCAGAATATCGTCAAAATTGGCATGTCCGCCCCGCCCCAGGATTTCCTCGTAACGGCGTTTGGCGCGTTCTTCGGGCGAAGCATCCAGATAGATTTTCAAATCGGCCTCGGGCAGGACGACGGTACCAATATCCCGCCCAACCATGACGACGCGCCCACGCAAGCCGATGCGGCGCTGCTGCAGGCTGAGTGCCTGACGGACGCCCGCGTAGGCCGAGACCGCCGAAACGTTGGATTCAACCTCCGGCTTGCGGATTTCCCAGGTGATATCGCGCCCGGCGATGACCACATCGCAAACGCGGCCATCTTGCAGCGAGGGCGCGCTGACATCGATGGGCACTTCCTCCGCCAGCCGCGTGATGGCCGCTTCGTCGTGAATACCGACCTGCCGTTCAAGCGTCAGCCAGGTAATGGCGCGATACATCAGGCCGGTGTCAAAATAAAGGTAGCCGAGCGCTTCCGCCAGCCGGAAACCCAACGTGGATTTGCCGGAGGCAGCCGGGCCATCAATCGCAATAATCAGGGGAGTTGTCATATCAAATAAATGCCTTTCAAGTTGTTTCTGAGAATAACCCCGCTTTCACAAGAAAACGGGGTTATTGATTTACTGGTTGTTTTGCGAATCGGGGAAAACGTCGCCGCGCACCCACAGAATGATGTTTTCCTGGCCGCTGGGCATTTCGTGCAACAGGCTCCAGCGCAGCCAATCGCCGGGAGGCGTCTGCTCCCAGGATGGGTAAGTACGCCAGGTGAGGTCCTGCCCGCGATAGGAAGTTTCAAGGTTGGTAGTGGGGAATTGGTCGGAGACCACCAGAAAAGCCGGGCTGCCGGAGAAGGTAAAACCATCTGAAACAGTCAGCGGCCAATCGCGCAGCAGCCAGCGCAAGGCGGGTGAATCCAGCCCGGCGATGGTGACATCCATTGAGCGATTGACGCCCGCCTTCCAGCGGGAAAGATCGTTCATCTGGCTGACCAGCGTGCTGGCCTGTCCAATTTCAGGCCCGGACGGCCACATTTCCACGGTGTGATAGGTACGCAGGCCGCTCGCAGCCACCGCAATCGCAAGTGTATAAACCATGAGAACCGTGAGCGCGCCCCACAAGCTACCTTGTACGGCGGTCGGGACCGACCAGCCAAAGGCCACCATGGCAATGCTGACGGTCAACAAAGCCAGCGAACCGAGCAAGACCCACCAGCGCAACTGCAAAGCGGATGCATCCAGGGGAGTCAACGCGATGGCGGCATAATTGATCCCGGCGAAGACCAGGATGGCGACAGTAAAAACTGCCATCCCGATGGTTTCCCAATTTCCATCTTCGATGGGAGCGAGGTGGCGGGAAACTTCCAGCGCCGCCAGCGCCCAGAGCGGAATCAGCACCCAGGCCAAGTCAGCCACCTGGCGGGAGGGATAAGCCAGCGCCAGCACCAGGGTCGCCACCAGCCACAGGCCGAGCGTGATAACCAATTCGTCACGTTTGAGCAGGCCGCGCACCAGCGCGGCGAGCGCCAGCAGCACGGCAAAAAACTCGTATCCGCCCAGGCCGATCAACAGGCGCACAGCGGGGACATCTGAAAAGTCGATCCAACCGCCAAAATAGGCCGGAATTGCCGCCAGCCCGGCGCTTAATCCACCGGGGAGCAGCAAGAAAAAGCTTCCCAACAAAAGATACGTTCCGGCGGCGTAAGCGGCAGTGGTCAGGATGATTTTCCGGTCAAATGATATTTTTGACGCCTGTTCTTCGCGGACAAATAAGCCGCGCAACAGGCCGTAGGCCACGCCCAATCCCAACAGGCCCGCCCAGAGGGACGGCCCGGAAAGCAGGGCCAGCCCGACCCAAATCCCTGCCGCGCGGATATTTCCGGCGCGCCACAGACCCAAGCCAAACAGGACGGCGACCACCGCAATGATCGGACTGCCCGCCAGCCGCGAAAGCGCCAGGAAACCCGGGTCAATCGCTAGGAAGAAAGCCAGCACCAGGGCAGGTTTGCCGCCCAAGCGGTCACGGAAGTAGTATGGGGTTAGCGTCAGTAGCGCGCCGAACAGAGCCGGGACAAACCGCGCCGCAAAGTTACTGGCCTGCATGACGAAAAACACTAGCCCCGTCAGCGCCACATAACCCGGCTGCGGGCCAATGGCGGGCTGCAGGCCTTTCGTCAGGTCAAAAACTTGCAAGGCCCAGCGGGCTTCATCGTCAGTGAGCGGCAGTTCGCCCAGACGCAGCAAACGGATCGCCAGCGCCAGGCCAAAAGCCAGCGCAAACAATCCAAATTCAAGGTTACGTTCTCGGGTGTTGTCGGTCATGAGATGTATTTTATTCCGATTCTTGATTTCCGACTTGCAATTGTACAGGGATTTACGGCACAGCGTAAATCACAACCTGTCCCTGCCGATGGACTTCCGACAGGTTGGTGGCAAATTTAAACTCATTGACTGAATAGCTTGTGCGCTCAAGCGCGCCGATATAAACATAGCGAATGTCATATTTCTTCAAAATAGCTTCCGCTTCGGGCCAGCTGGCCGTGGCATACAAGCGAGCGATATCATCCGAGCGGCTGCCCATTTCAGCATAGCCGCCGCGCCACTGGCTCTCGTGACCGGGCCAGCCCAACACGTCCGGCTGACCAGAATAAGTCGCCACGCGCGCAAATTCCGTGTAACTGCCGCCCACCGCCTCCACCACCGTGCCCAGCGGAGCCTGCTCCAGCCACAGGATGGCGTCGTAGTCATCCGGGTTGTAATCCCCAATGTAAGCCGCGCCATCCAACCTGCGCCGGTCCGGGCTGGCAGTGTTGAAATTATCCGTTTTGTTGGGCAGCGCCAGCAGCGGGTAAGCCAGCCCAACCATCAGCACCGCCGTCATGGCAACGGAAAACAATCCCAGCTTGACACCGCGTAATTCCACCAGCAAAATCACAAATCCAAACGACGCGGCCAGCGACCACAGCGTCCAGGCCTGATAATAGAATTTGAAAATGGTGTTCATGCGCGAACCAAACTGGTCGCGCAGATAGACAAATTCGGGCGCCATGACCAGCAGCGCGCCAAACAGGACGAACATCAGCACAAAGGGAATTGGGGAGGTGACGGACTCAGCCTCGGCCCTGTTGCCCGTTAAAAATGCCACTGCCGCACCGATCAGCAGAATCAGCGTCAGCAAGCCCGCGCCATATTGCAAACGGCGCAAGGTGGCCTCGTAGAACACGTCCCGCGTGGAAGTCAGTCCCTGCGAGGTGATAAACGAAGCCCCAGCCTCCGTCTGCGCGGCCAGGAGACCCAACAGCACCGAAAACAGCCACAGCAACAAAGTAACGCCCAAAGTGATTGACAGGCCCATCTTCCAATTGGCGGGGCGCTTGCCAAAGAGGGAACCCAGGAACAGGAAAAGCGGCACCAGCAGTGTGCCAAACATGATCCAAAGGTAGGCGCCGCGCGTGGGGAAAATGACGTTGGGCAAAATTCCGCCCGCCTGCGAGGAAAAGCTGATGTAAAACGGCAAGTAAAGCAGCACACTGCCCAGCGCCAGCGGAATCGAGAATACGAAAAAGTCCTCGAGCAAGTCCCAATTCCAGCCGCGCTGATTGACCTGTGAAAGGATGAACGCGCCGCTCACCAGCGCCAGGTAAATGGGAAAATCCCAGGTGTTCAGGAAGGCCAGCCCACCCAGAACGACCGCCAGCAGCCCCAAACCTTCCTTGCGGACGGGCAGTTTGAAGCCAAACAAATTCGTCTCGCCGCGCCAGCCGCCAAGATACAGATTCAGCGCCAACCCGGCGGCCAACAAACCAAACGGCATCGCCAGCACATGTGGATGCAAGTCACCCAGCAGGTAGGAAAAAAACGGGAATTCATCGATGATTTCGACAAAATTTCCGCGCAAGTCGTAGTCATGCACAACGCGCGAGGCGCGCCACCAAAACCAAAAGCGCGGATTCCAACCGAGCGGCATGGCTGGCGCGTCACTCAGGTCTTTCATGTTCAGCCACAGCCAGAAATTTGGTCCGGTTTTCGTCCAGCCAATGCCGTAGGCGTGCAAAAATTCGAGAAAACCTTCCACGTTGCCAATGATCACCAGAAAGAGCGGCGCGAAAATGGCGCCCAGCAAGGCATGCATTTGACGGGCGGCCTGCTGCGCGGAACCCCAATAAGCGACCAGCAAATTGTGGAGCAGTCCATACGAACCGATCACGCTCATCGCAAAAATCAGCGCAAGCATCAAGTTAAACGCCACCCCACCGCTGGTGAAAGTGAACATGGCCAGCATGGCCGCCAAAACGTAGCCGAAATAATAGTACGAGATGGCGTATCCGCTCAACCAGGGATCATGCGGCGGAAAACTGGGCGAGCGCAGAATGGCATTGATGAAAGCGATTTCCATCGGCTTTTCGGTGCCGGTGGTATCCGGATTGTTGGCGCGCACGAAAGCCCAGGCCGCAAACGCGATAAAAAACAGGACTTCGATCGAAAAAACGAGGCGCAGATTGGACTTCAGCCAATCGACGGTAAACGCCAAGCCATGGACGATGGCAGGCTGTTCATCGTTTCCACTTGAAACCCACAGCGCCCAGACAGACAGCCCCGCCACCACCGCCAGCGCAAACAATAATCCGCCCACTTCGTTGCGAAGCAGGCCGAAAGACACTGACAACCAGAAGATAAAGCCCCACAGCAGCAGGCCAAGCGCGCGACTCAAGCTGTAGCCGCGATCCGCGAGTGCCGGGAACAGGCGATAAGCCAGCGGAAACGTCAGCAGGCCAAGCAGGGTGATGGTGAGATACCAGGAAATGAATTGGAGCATAAGATGTTTCCAGAAAAAACTGGGGACTCAACCCTCGCCCGGCGCTGCCGCGATTTCGACCGGTAAATGGAACTTTCCATCCGCGTCGAGGGGAAAATCTACCACGCTGACCACGGCCTCGAAATTCAAAGGGCCGTACAGGTGCGGAAAACGGTCATCCGCTGAAGGGGCGGAATCGGACGCCCGCGGGTGAACCGGCGCCTCGTATTTCAACTCCGATTTCAGCCTGGAGGTGTCGACCGTCAGGATGACCAGGTCTTTCAGGCCAACGTAAAACGCGTTGGCCACGCCCATCACCTGATGGCGCTGTGAAAAATGGATAAAGCCTTCAGTCGCGAGGCTTTCAGCGCGGTATTCGCCGCTTTGACGGGCCGACAGCGCGGCGCGGCGGGGCAGGATGTGATAAATCAGGGTCATGGGTATACCTCGCCCCGTGCTAAGTCCGGGGCTACTTCGTAGATAACGGTATCCGCATCACGATAAACGGACTTCCATAATTTTCCATCGCCAGCTTCGAATTTAGCCAGGCCCTCGGGCGTGTACAAAATTCGTTCCAGTTGGCCAAGGACGATGTATTTGACATCGTATTTGGTCAGGAAGGCTTGCGCGGCGGCAGGATTGCGGGTGTTGTAGAAATTGGTGATTTCCTCGATGCGGCCGGTGACCCAATCGCCGGGGAACAGCGCGCGCTGCTGGCGCTGGTGCCAGCTCCAGCCGACCACGCCGGGCAGACCGGTATAAATAGTATAGCGGGTGCCCCAGCGATATTCAACCGTATTGCCCTCAACAATGACCGGCGAGGCTTTGACATTATCCTGCATCCAGCGGATGGCGCGGTAATCCTGGCTCAAATCCATGTCGACCTGATCCCAATATTTGGAAGTTTGCATGTACGTCATGCTATCCCAGGTAAAGGGAATATTAGGCGCAATCCGATCACGGATTTTGTCCATGCTGGCGGTAAAGGTGAATAATAAGGCGCAAGCCAGCAAAATGCCGCCGACGGTTTGGAAGATGACCTTACCCTTGCTGCCCCACTCGTCAAATTCAGTCAAAATCCAACCCAGGGCGGCCGCCGCGCTGATGGCAAACAGCACCCAGACCTGCAGATAAAACTTGAAAACGGTATTCATACGGCCAATATCGCCAGAAAGGACGATGAATTCGACCACCAGCGTCAGCACGAGGCCGGTGCCGATCATAAAAAGCACCAGACGTTTCACGTCGGGTTGACCGGGGCGCAGAATCAGGATCAGGGCCCAGACCGCGATCGGAAAGGCAAACCAGGCCACCGGCACCTTCAAAATAAACTGCAGGGACAGCAGCAGCGCCACAAAAACGGCCGCAGCCACTTCAAGGCCCAGTTCGTACGGTTTGAGTTTTGCCAGCGCCGAAACGGGCGTCTGCGCCAGCCACTGACGGGTTTCCCAGAGCATCCACGACACGATCACAAACAGGAACAAACCCCAGTGCGTCCAGTAAGACCAGATCGGCGTCTTCTCATTCGTCCACTGGCTGACCTGGCTGTAGGCCAGTCCGTACCACTGCGCGAACGGCTGATACAGCACAATCGCAAAACCGACCAGGACGCCCACGCCCATCAGCGCCAAAAGCGCGCGCTGAATCAACGGCGAAAGCCCAAAGCGCGGCGCTTCGCCCACTTCCACGTAGCGGAAAATGGCGTAAGCGCTGACGATGGAGCCGAGCGCCAGATAAGTGGGGAAATCCCAGGTGTTGGTGGGGCGCAAAACACCGATCACCAGGCCGCCAAAAGCGAGCGTCGCCAGCCACGACCAGCGGCTGAGCTTGCGCGCCAACAGCGTGGAAAGTGACCAGGCGATGGCCAGCAGAGTCAGCGGCAGGGCGATCATGTGAGCATGTAAATCGCTGTAAATAAACGTAAACAGCGGAAATTCCGTGATCGCCAGGTCACCGAGCGGCATCACGCGGCTGGGCGCCCAGTAATATTCGCCCCAACCAATCGGCAGAGAGGCGCCGCTGAACATTTTCACAATTCCTTGCGCCGCCCAAATCCAGCGCTGGAAAATCCAAACGCCTTGAGCATCGACCATTTCATTGGTCACGGCCATTTTTTGCAGGGCGTGATAAATCAACTGGATGGTGCCCAGGTTGCCCATCAAGACCAGCCCGGCCGCCGCAGCAACTCCCGTCAGCAGTTGCAGGGTGAAAGGCGAAAGATTGTCCTCGCCCTTGGGCTTGAAGCCATCCGCCAGATTCCAGGCCACAGAAAAGCCGCCCATGCCCAACAGGGCAAACAAAGTCGGCAGGACGAAGTTATAAGCGATCGAAGGCACGATTCCGAGCAATTTAATCGGCGTGCCCACCAGCACAAAGCCCCAATAGTAATAATTGATGTATCCGCCCGCGTACCACGGATCATAGGGCGGGAAAGTAGTGCTCTTCAAAACCGCGTTCAGGTACGAAAAATCCATCGGCCGTTCGCCGCCGCGCGCCGGGTGCCACAAATCGGGGTTGCCCAGGCGAATGGATAAATCAATCAGGAACAGGGCCAGGAAAATGCCTTCCACAATCAGAAAATATTTTCCCTTACTGCGGATTTCGGCGCGGATTTCGTCCCTTTTGACATAAAAAGCGATTGCGCCAGCGACCAGAATCAACCCGTAACCTGCCGCAATGGTCAGACGGGAATACTGCCCGCCAACGGACGCCGTCAACCACACGCTGTAAGCCAGCAGCAAAAGCCCGCTCAGTCTCGCCAACGGATAGCCCTGATCGGGCAGCCCCGGCAGCAGCAGGCGAATAATCGGCCAGGTAAACAATCCCAGCAAGCCGATCGCCAGGTACCAGATGATCAGCCCCAAAACGGGGTACTTGTTCTGCAGCGACTCATACGAGAACAATTCGCCCCAACTGCCGCCCGCGCGTTGCGCGCTGAGACGGTCAGGCGGCAGCATCAAATCGCCGGGATAGCGCCCCGCCTGGCGTGGCGTGATGTGAACCACATGCGTCAAATCCACCGCGCCGAGAATACTGCGGACATTTTGCGAATTATAGGCGTCCGTTTTCTTGAAAAGCAGCACCTTGGGCGCGTCGTAAACGGTAAAAGCCTCGTCGGCATATTGCGTGTTGAATTGACGGCCGAAAATTTCCGGGTAGCCGGTGAAAGTCTGAACCAGCTCAAAGCCCAGATTCCCCTTAAACATCCCGGGCGCGGCCTCGTTATAGCACCAGATCACATCCTTATCCGCCGGGCAGCCGATCAGATTACGGTAAAAGACAATCGTCAGCGGGTAACGTTCAGGGACGCGCGTGGTGGTGGCGAACTGCCGATTGGATGTGATAAAGACAAAATCGCCAGCGTCGAGATTGGTCTCAAAACGGTTCAGCTTATCAGCGTTATCATCCCAGTACATTTCAAAGTTGAGATCGCCCTGATACATGCCGCCGTAAGCGTCGTAGCCATCCATGCGCAAGGGCAAACCGTCATCCCAGGAAGTTTCGTGGACAGGCGCCGTGCCAACCAACGCCAGCTCGCCGCTGCTGACAAATCGCAGGTAATAATTGTGACCCTTCTCAAGCGCGACGGGTTTATCGAATTTGAGCGTGTACGCTTCGCCGCGCGGATCGGTTTTGACAGCGAAATCAGAGTTCAGGGTGGCGCTTGCCAGCAACTTGTCCGCGGGCGCGCCGGGAATGGCGTAGAAATTGACGGTCAGCGATTGCTGGCCGGGCAGCCCCACATTGACAGCATTGGCGATGAAGATCTCGCTCAGGTTGCCCGAAGCAAAGGCGGTAAACTCCGCGTCGTAGGGCAAAACCGGAGTCATAACATAGCCCTGCGGCATGGACATTGGCTGAGTAAAGGTTGAGCCATCCGCTTGCTGAATTTTCAAGTTGTACGGGCCGGGGACGTTCTGATAAATCCAATGCGTGGCCTGCACGCGGCTGTGATCGCGCGTATAAATCCGGGTGAAAGCATACGCCCAGGCAAACGTGGAAGCCAACACCAGGATTGCCAGCAAAGCGTACCCAACGCGGAACAAAATATGCGGCGCGGCGGGCGTCTTTTCATCCAGCGGCGCTGGTTTGAGGGAACGCGGCCCGTTAAAAATGACCCACGCCGCCATCATCGCCATAAGCGGATAAATCGGCAGCTGATAGCGCATGGTGGGATTCCACTGCGTGGATTGCCAGATGAAGTAAGCCCCCGTCCAGCCCCAGAGCAGAATGTGCTCTTTCCAATCACCCTTGATGATGCGCCAACCCATATACAGGAAGCCAAGAGTCGCCAGGATGCCCAGCGGCCAGCCCAGCCCCCACTCGACCAGGTTGATGCCGGAATACCAGAAGGAACGCCGCGCCCACTGCAGAGCGGGCGGAAAGTCCACGTCACCGCTGGCCTGATTACGCTGTTCCGAAATATTCGCCATCCATTTGGGATTTGGCGTCACGCCAAAGAAACCCGGTCCGCTGAAAGCGTAGGGCATAAAGACGCGGAACGCCACCGCCGACATGACCGCACCAATCACCAGCAAAATGATGGCAGTTTCGAAAGACAAAACCGAGCGAGGGCGGAAATCTGTAGAGATTGACTCTGATTCACTATCGGATGCCGGAATCTCCTCAGGAGCCTGTCCTTTTCTGCGGAGATAGCGAATCGCCAAAGCTCCCGGCAGCAGCGCCGCCAGAGGCGCCGCATTAATCTTGGAAGCAACCGATGCCCCCAACGCCAGGCCAAAACCGATCACATTCCAAAACAAGGCACTGCGCAAAACGGACTTCGCCAAACCGGGCAGACTCAGCGTTTCATCCAGCGAGTCGTTTTCGCCCATCATCACTTCCACGGCAAAATAAGTTGCCAGGAACATGAAGAAATTGGCAAACATATCCACGGTAAAGAAATGCGCTTGCTGAATCTGCATCACCGCCAGCGCGGAGAAAGCCGCCGACAGCGTGGCCACCTTGCGCCCATAGATGCGCGCCACGATCAGGTACAGCAAAAGGAGCGAGCCCAAATCCGACAGCGCTGAGAAGACGCGTCCCACCAGCGCCACTTCGTCGTATCCGGCCCAGGTGGTCGTCTTTCCAAGCACCGCCATCAGCGGGCCGAAAAATCCGTCCGTCCCCGCCGCCTGGACATTCTTCGCCGCCCACGTCGATAAATCCGACATTGACTCAGCCGCATAGCGCACGATAATCACCGGCAAATCGCCATAGACGTAGAAAGTGTAGCCGCGATTATGCGGATTCAAGGTCGAATTGGCGGTGTCGAAATACTCCGACAGGCTGTTGACCGGCATCAGCGCCGATTCAACCATGGTCATAAAGCGTTCGTCGGGATGCAGATGCTGGCTTTGATCCCAATTCAGGCCGATAAAGCGGAAATACACCGCCACGACCATGATCAGCAAAAACAAGACGTCATAAATCCAAAGACGGGAGCGGGAATTTTTCATATCAGGGGTTTACCGTTTGATTTTCAGGTACCGTAAAAATCCAGAAATTTTTACCTTCCAGCGGATTGGTGAAATGTCCCAGCATGCCAGAAGGATACAGATCGTGCAGCACTTTCAGCGTGTCTTGATCCTCTTCTTTAACGATGAACAGCTTGCTGCCAGCCAGGCTTTGCGTTTTCCACAGGTCATCCCGCCAGAGCGCAAAGTCCGTCGTCGGGTAGCCAGCCTGGATACCCGCCAGGCGCGTGTCCACCCAATATGGGAACGGCACCACATAGGCATTATCCGGGCTGTTTCCAGCCGCCACAAACGACCGGATCACCCGGCCAATGTCAGACGTATTCCAGGCGCCCTTCAAAAACTGCGTGGAAAAATCATTAAATACCAGATTGTAGTTCTGGAAAGTGGAGATCGTTAAAAGGACGATGACAGCGCCTGTAGCGAGTCCGCGTCGTTGAGTGACACCCTTCACGCCCCGCAAACCGACATACAAACCATCCAGTGCCATCCCAGCGATGACGAACACCACCACCGCGGCAGCACCCGTCCGATTAAGCGACGGATTCTCCCCTGGAAAAGCCAGAGACAGAATTGACGGCATCAACAACATCGGAACCGCCAGCACCAGGAACAGGTCAAGCCAATCCCGTTTTCGTAAATAGCGCAAAATCAGGAATAAAAATCCAAATACAAACAACACGCCGCCCACAACATCCAACGCCGGACGATGCGGGATGGAATGGACCCAGATTTCGCCGTCATCATAATTGAACATGGTCATCGCGTTGAATGAATTGCTCATAAAAATCTGCCAGGCCGGAGCTGGGAGGGGTTGCTCCTCGCCGGTCAGGCGCGTCAGGGCGCGATAAGAAAACATTTCCGGGTTTTCGATGGCGTAGCGCAGCAGCGGCAAAAAGACCAGGAAGGAAGCCAGCACCAAAATGGAAAACATCACCAGCGTCTGTTTGCGCTTGCCAACGGCGGGCCGGTGCAGCAAATACAAACCGACCGCCAGCACCACCACAAACGGCACAAAGCGGAAGGGACTGTAACCATGCAGACCCAATCCGAGAAACAAGCCCGAAAGGATGAAATCATTGCGATTCTGACGCCGCAAGCCGCGGATGAGATAATACAAAGTCGGCGCGGCAAAAGCCGGGTAAAGCGGAAAACGCAGCCCGATGCGGCTGATCGTATTCAGCCAGTACGAAATCCCCGCCAGGAAGAACGCGAACAGCGCCACGCGCTTTCCGCCAACTTCCTTGCCCAGCAGGTAAATATACGGCAGGGTGAACAAGCCAATCAGCACCGTGCCGATTTTTAACGAAATAAACGTCAGGCCGGTGCCCAACAGCCAGGCCAGCAATGCCGTCCAGTAAAACTGGATAAATTCGCGGCCGGTGTTATTGGGAAAGAAAATATGCGTCTGCCCCATGGTGATGTCGTACACGTCCAACAGTTTTTCGGCGTGATCGCTGAAAGGTTCGCCGGGAATCCCGTCGAGGCGGTAAAAGCGGAAGAACAGGATGAGCGCGGTAATCGCTACCAGCAGCACCGCCCATCGCGTGATGGAGACCTGCCACGGGTCTTGTTTGAAAAAATCCACCAGCTTTTGGATGAAAGCGGGCTTTTCCGGGTCGCTCAGCCACAATCCACGCGTGAAAAGCGCCAGCGACGCCAGCCACAGGCTGACATTCAGCCAGTTGAACAGGTTGTTTGTGAACAGGATGAACGCCGCAAGCGCCAGGAAAATAGATGAGATCAGCAGGTTGCGATGAAAAAACTGGGGGTCGGTTTGCGTCTCGGATTCAGGCAGAGCGGGAAGCGCAAACTCATTGATAAAGGTAGCCCATCCCAGGAAAAACACGGCGAAAACATACAACCCCACGGCCATCGGGATGGAATCAACCGGCGGTTCGAGGGTACGCTGCGCAATCAAGGCCAGCACGAGCGCCAGAAAAGTTCGCCAGGGAACGTTGACCGGCAGGCGCAGCTTGATGGTAATCTCGCGCACACCATCTTCGCCTTGTGTTGAAACCTGGACAACGTCGCCAACCCCGCCCTGATTCTGATTTTCAGGACCGGGGGTCTCTCGCGGGATTTCGATTTTTTCCTTCTGCCAGGGATTAAGTCTGGATTTCAGGTAATCAAGAATGCTGGGTTCTTTCATGCGCGCAATTCTCTCCCAATGAATTCAGATGATTAAGTTCTTCGGTCAAACCCGTCGGGTAACATAGAAAGTATAGGCGCCTTTTTCCTGCGGAACGGGTTCGTCATAATACTTGCGCAGGAAGGCCATGGTCAGCTCAAAATTCCAGCGCGCCGAGGTGAGGTGCCATTTACGGGTGAAGAAATGAATGATCAGCGAGGGCAGGCCAAAATAATGGCCCCATTCGAGCGTGGCCAGCGCGGCAGGCGAGAAATAATGCCAGTATTTTTCCACCTTGAAACCGGCCGCAGCAAGCCGCTTTGTCCATTGTTCGGCGTCTTCACAGGTTTCGTGCCGGGAAATTTTATTAAAGAAGGCGCGATAGGCGCGGGCCTGGGATTTCAGGCCAATTGCATCGAAAAAGCGCGCCACCGACAGATTCGGTAAAAAATTATGGTTGGGCACACAAAAAACGAAAGTGGCGTCGGGTTTGAGCACGCGCGCCGTTTCGACGAGCACCGCATCCAGGTGGGGAATATGCTCCAGCACGGAATTGCTCAAAGCGCTGGCGAAATAGGCGTCGGGATAGGGCATATCCGCGCCGTCAGCTTCGGTGAGCACATCATAAACATGGCGCGTCCCGGCTTCACGGATGGGTCCGGTCCAGGGATCGAGACCCACTTCCAGCTTGCGATCAAAGGTCAATTGGGCAAAATGCCCGTCGCCACAACCCACATCCAGCGTTGGCGAGGGCAGGTCAATATCCTGATAAAAACGCGATTCGACTGCTCGCAGAAAAGCGCGGAAATATGGCAGGTCGCGTGTATGCAGAAAAAGAAAATCTTTTGATTTTTGAGTTTTCGTTAAAGCCGGACGATTTTCCATCGATTATTTTCCCATCAATTTTGCGAACAATTTCTCATATTCCGCCGCCACACTATCTGGATC
The DNA here is from genome assembly GCA_903838415.1 of uncultured Anaerolineae bacterium. GTDB lineage: Bacteria > Chloroflexota > Anaerolineae > Anaerolineales > Villigracilaceae > UBA5195. Next base: position 66,766 of record CAILYI010000109.1, read on the forward strand.
GTACGCGCGGGCAATTTCTGCCGGGTCGCGGCGATATTTTTGCGGTTCCGCCAGGATTTCGAGGATGGCGCCAGCCAGGGCATTGGCGTCACCAATCGGCGTCACCTGGCCCATACCGGTCATCTGGACCGGGCGGCGGACTCCCGGTAAAGCGGAGGCGGCGCACGGGACGTTATTCAGCATCGCTTCGATCTGCACCAGTCCAAACGCTTCGGTAGAATTCAGGCTGGAAACGACCAACACATCCAGGTTTGGATAGTAAGCCGCCATCTGGGCCGGATTCTGGTTGCCGAGGAAAACCCAGTTCCCGCTCTGCTCATACTGACGGATGGTAGGCGCGAGCCGCTCGAAATAGGCCTGCTCACCCATCACGTTCAGATGTTGTCCGGCAAACAGCACCTGCGCGTTGGGATATTTTTCCAGGATTTTGGGCATGGCCGCCAGCAGAATTTCCACGCCTTTTTCGGACGCGAAACGCGTCGCCATGCCGATCACCGGTCGACGGGTGCCGGTTTGGTACTTCTCCGCCAAAGCCTGGATGGCGCCTGGTTGAGCGGCAGGCAGCTGCACCGGCGGCAGGATGGGAGTCAGTTTCTCTTTATAGCGGGAAAGAAAAGGCGAATGATCAGCGTAATCCTGGGTATAGGTGACAATGTGATTCGACAACAACGCCGCCATCGTATTCTGAAAATCGACCACCGTATTCACCAACCGGTTAAACAATCCCTTGGGCAGGAATAAATCACAATGGTAGGTCAGAATCGAGACACGTCCAAGCAGGCGGGCGCGCGCGGCAAAACCGGGAGCGTCAAACTGCGGTAGATGCAGTTGCACAACGTCATTTTCAGCGACATACTTCCAGGCCAGCCAGCCAAAAGTGGGCATGATGACGCCTTTGCTGATGCGCAGCGCCACCGGCGCCCGCACAATCCGCACGCCATTGCGAATTTCTTCAGCAGGCGTGGACGGATCGAAATGCGAGGTCAGCACAGTGACTTGATGCCCGCGCCGGGCAAAAGCCTCGGCCAGGCGCTCAGCATAAATCGTCAAACCGGAAGTGTGCGGCCTGTAATAGGTCAGGACGGTAAGAATACGCATGAACGAGTCCGGAAATAATTAGAATAAATTACGATTTTTGTTCACCCAGTCAAACAACTGCGCCACACCTTTTTCCACGTCATATTGCGGTTTCCAGCCCAGCATCTTCTCCGCTTTGCGAATATCGGCCACAAAAACCTTCTGATCGCCAGGACGCCAATCGCCACGTACGACAGGAATCGGCTTTCCGAGCAGCTTTTCAAGGCGCGGACCAAATTCCGTCCAAATCGACATGGTGTTTTCGGGGCCGCCGCCCAGGTTGAAGACTTCGCCCTTTACTTGATCGATATTTTTAATGACGGCTTCATACGCATCGATCAAATCATAAACATGCAGCAAGTCGCGGATCTGCTTCCCATCGCCATAAATGCTGATCTGACGGCCTGTCACGGCGGCAATCGCCATCCAGGCCACCCAGCCTTGATCCTCCACGCCAAATTGGCGCGGGCCGTAGATGCAGGACTGACGCAAAACCACCGAGCGCAAATCGTAAATTCGGGCATAATCGCGGACATATTGATCTCCAGCGCCTTTGGAACAGCCATAGGGCGAGTGGAAGTCAAGCGGCTGGGTTTCCGGCGCGCCAAAAGGCAGATTCTCGTACTGCCAGCGGCTGTCCGTTTCGACAACATGAACGTCTTCCATGCCACCGTACACTTTATTGGTGGAAGAATACAGGAAAATGGGATTTCTCTCGTTGAGCCGCGCTGCTTCGAGCACGTTGAACGTGCCAAGAGCGTTAATCTCAAAGTCTTCACGTGGCTTGACAACGGAAGTCGTCACCGCCACCTGTCCCGCCAGATGGACGATAATATCCGCTTCGCGGGCAGAAACTGTCAGCTGGGCCGCATCCCGCACATCCCCCACCACCAGCGAGAAGGCTTTCTCTCCAAATTTTTCCTGCAGCCATTTCAAATTACGCGGAGCGCCTGCGCGCGACAGGTTATCGTAAACGGTCACTTTTTCGCCGCGTTCAAGCAGGCGATAGACAAAATTAGAACCGATGAACCCGGCGCCGCCGGTGACAAAGTACTGTCGGGACATACCTACTCCTGTCGAGAATCAAACGCGTCTGGACGCGCCTGGAATTTCATCAATTGTTGATAAATGCCTGAAATCGTCTGCCCCTCACGAGACAGGCCGTACAGGCCGAAAATTCCGCTGTAAAGATAGTTGAGCAGGCGGCTGGTCAGCGCCACCGCCAAGGCAGTGGATTGGTTCCCCGAGAGCAGGGTCAGGGCGCCGCCCATGGCGCCTTCCAAAGTGCCCACGCCGCCAGGCAGAGACGGGATTGCGCCACCAAAAGCGGCCGCGCCGAGCACAAACATGCCCCAAATCATCGTCGCTTGCGGGAAAAATGCGCGCGTTATCAGATAATATTGGATGATTGCCATGCCCCAGTTCAGAGTCATCAGCAAAAAAAAGCGGGCAAACAGCCCGGGGTCAGTCAACACTTCCAGGCCGGTGAAAAATGCTTCGAGGAAGCTGCCGCCAGTTTTTTGTAAAACCGGCCAGCGTTTGCTCAGCCCATGGAAAATATCCAGCGCCCACTGACGGTTGCGAGCCAGCAGGTACATCGCCACCAATCCGGCCAGCACCACGCCGCCGACGATAAAACCAATCCGCCCGGCGCCGCTTGCGCCGACTACAAAAGGCACCGCCGCGACAAAAATCGCCGCCGAAAACGCCAGGTCGGTAACACGCTCAATGATGATCGTGGGCAGAATTTCGACAAATGTCAGCTCGGTCTTGCGGCTCAAGAGAAAAGCGCGTCCAATTTCCCCCAGGCGAAATGGCAGAAAATTGTTGAGCAGGTAACCTTCCATCAGAGTCAGGAAAACATCCCGGTACGAGGCGCGATTCCGCAGCAGCGTGCGCCAGACCAGGCCACGCACCATCAACCAGGCAATCCCCAATCCCGGGACAGCCAGCAAAATACGATAATCTGCCGCTTGAATGGCCGCCAGCATGGCCTTCAAATCAACAAATTTCAGGATGACAACCACCAGAATCACACTGATGATTAATCCCGGGATCATGCGACGCAGGTCTTTAAGAGTTTGATTCATAGGTTTTTTATTGACAGGGGCAGGTTTGTGGCACCCGCCCCTGCAAGATTATTCGCTTTCGAGTTTCAACACCGCCATAAAAGCTTCCTGCGGAATTTCGACATTCCCGACCATCTTCAGGCGCCGCTTGCCCTTCTTTTGTTTCTCAAGCAGCTTCTTTTTCCGCGAGATGTCGCCGCCATAACATTTGGCGAGCACGTCCTTGCGCATGGCCTTGACATTGGCGCGGCTGATAATGCGCCCGCCCGACGAAGCCTGAATCGCCACATCGAACATCTGTCGTGGAATAATATCCTTCAGCTTGGTAATGAGCGCCTGACCCTTATGGTAGGCGTCTTTTTCATGGACAATCGCCGCCAACGCATCGACCGCATCGCCATTGACCAGGATTTCCAGCTTCTGCAGCGTATCAGCGCGATATTCGAGGAACTGGTAATCGAGCGAAGCATAGCCCTTGGTGCGCGATTTCAACGTATCGAAAAAGTCCACGATCAGTTCGGCCAGCGGAATTTCGAAATTCAACTGCACGCGGTGCGGCGCCGGGTATTCCTGATTCTTGTAAATGCCGCGCCGGTTGATGACCATATCCATGATCGTGCCATAGTAATCCGTGGGCGTGATGATTTCGATATTCATCCACGGCTCGCGGATTTCCGTCACCATGCCTTCCTCGGGCAGCTGCGCGGGCGAGTCAATCAGCAACACTTCGCCGTTGCCCATCACCACTTCGTACTCCACCGAAGGCGCGGTAAACAGCACATCCAGGTCATACTCGCGCTCAATGCGTTCCTGGATAATTTCCATGTGGAACAGGCCCAGGAATCCGGCACGGAAGCCAAAACCGATCGCTTGCGAAGTTTCCGGCGCATACGTCAGCGAAGCGTCGTTCAACTGCAGCTTCTCAAGCGCATCGCGCAAATCGGAATAATCATCCGCATCCACCGGGTAGATTCCGGCAAATACCATTGGTTTGGGATGGAAATAACCAGGCAACGCCTCGCTGGCAGGATTCGCCGCGCTGGTGATGGTATCGCCCACCCGGGCATCATGGACGGTTTTCAAACCCGTCGCCACGTAACCCACTTCACCGGCATTTAACCGGCTGACAGGTTTCATCGTCGGGGCGAAGATGCCCACTTCGATCGGTTTAACGTTAATTTTGGTGGCCATCAAGCGGACGGTTTCAGTGGCAGTAAATGAGCCTTCCACCACGCGGACGTAACAGATCACGCCTTTATAAGCGTCGTAGTGCGAGTCAAACACCAGCGCGCGCGGACAGTCAGCATCCAGTCCTTTGGGCGGCGGCACACGTTCGACAATGGTTTCCAACACCTGCTCAATGTTAATGCCGGCCTTGGCCGAAATGCGGATCACGTTCTCGGGTTTGCCGCCAATTAGCGCGGCAATATCCTCGGCCACCTCGTCCGCGTGCGCCGAGGGCAGATCAATCTTGTTGATAACGGGGATAATTTCCAGGTTGGCTTCCAACGCCTGGTACAGATTCGCCAGCGTTTGCGCTTCGATGCCCTGGGTCGCATCCACCACCAGAATCGCGCCTTCGCAGGCATTCAGCGCGCGGCTAACTTCATAGCCAAAATCGACATGGCCGGGAGTATCGATCAGATTCAATTCGTAATCGTTACCATTTTTAGCGGTGTACGCCATGCGCACAGCCGAAGCCTTGATGGTGACGCCCTTTTCACGCTCCAAATCCATGCTATCGAGCACCTGCTCGGTCATGTCACGATCTGAGATCGTGCCAGTGGACTGGAGCAAACGATCTGCCAGCGTGGATTTGCCGTGATCAACATGGGCAATAATGCAAAAATTGCGGATTTTTTCAGACATGCGTTTCTTTCATGGTGGGAATAGCGATTAAGCGGCTAAAGTATACCCGATTTAAGGCCCAACGATCACGATTGACGCGCCAGCCAGGTTTGAACAAACAAATTCGCTCGGAAATTTGGTTTTCCGGTTCAGCGCCTGCGGCGACGATTGCCACCCTTCCACCGAATCTACACTTCCGCAAGCCCATGCACCCAGGGCAAATTCAAATCCCGGGCCCGATTTGCCAAGCGTTCGTCAGCCGTCCAAAAATCAGCGGACAGTTTCTCGGCCAGGGCCAGGTAGATGGCATCGTAGGCTTTCGATTGTCCCAATTTCTCCGCCAGTTCCAAGGCGCGCAGGCAAAGGTCTTCATCTTCATCGATGATTTCGACGCGCAGCCGGTGAATGGATCGTAAGGCCTGTTCCGCCTCGTCGGCGGTGATCACTTTCTGCGCGAGCCAGGCTCGCAGCGCAGAAGTTGTCTCACTCATCCATAAGCGCGGGGCGCAGGGCGTGATTTTTTCGCGCGCGATTCGTTCCCAGAAGCGCTCCAGCGCCTCGTTCAACTCCAACGCCGTGCGGACTGCGATGTTCGCATCAACGACCCAGTAAGTCATTGTCCCGCTCCTCGCGCATCTTGTCGATGATTTTGGCTGGATCAGGCAGCGACTGGCCCTGGCGGCGTTGCAAAATTCGTTGGCTCAGAGCACGGGCGCTTTCGAGCGCCTGCTGGCGTTCACTCTGCGGACTGCTGTCCTCGCGCAATCCAGCCGTGATGTATTCACGCACCAATTCGCTCACGCTGCGCTTTTTTTGCCGGGCAAGCCGATCCAGATCGGCACGTTGTTGGGGGTCAAGCATCAGATTGACACGCTGTAAGTTCGGCATAAGAACTCCTTCGTCAATCATTATACACACTTTTATACACACTCACCAGGACAATAACAAGTCACCCACCCTGAAACTGACCGGCCTTTCAACCGTAAAAGCCGATTGAAAGGCCGCATCTTCCCTACCAGCTGGTCTCGAACTACATCTTCGCCAGCAGCTCTTTTTTCTTGTTCTGAAATTCCGCTTCGGTGACGATGCCTTTCTTGCGCAGTTCGTCCAGGTCAGCAATCAGGGCCGGGATGCTCTTGGCGGGCTGCGAACGAGCGCCGGTGCCTTCGTAACCGAGCTTTTCCTTGGCATTCAGCATGGCCGTCTTGAACTTGACCGGGTCGCCAATCCGTTTGAACAGGTTGACGCCCATCTCGCTGGCGGTCAGGATTTCAACATCGCCGTAATCAAACAGCCTGCCGAAGAAGGACTGCACCATCTTGACATCGTTGACTTTTTCGAGCGAGGAATCGACCACGCTTTTGTTGAATATGCCGAAAATCTGGATAACGCGCCGGTTGGTGACGATATACTGGCGGTTTTTCCAGGCCAGGATATCGCGCAGCATGCTCAGCAGCGGCAGGAGCACCAGCACAAAGCCGATGGCGGCGGGTGGAAAATTGACGGTGGCGACACTGATGGCGATCACTACGCCCAGGGTGACGACAATTTCCAACAAGATCATGCTCGAAAGCACAAACCAATGCTGGCGCGTTCCCAGGACAATACGTTCATTTTCGCCCAACATACTTTGAATGTAATCCTTTGCCATATTTTTGCTCCCTTTTTATGATGGAATGCTCAAGACGAAAGCCTCGTCCACCCAGACGAAAGGCTCGTCTCCCTGGACGGAAGGCCCGTCTACCTGGACGAGAGGCCGATTGCAAAGATTATCGCAGGGGCTGCCCCGAGAGCGCTTTCTTGACGCTCAGCGGCAGGCCAACTGCGCGTTCACAGTCTCGAAAGCCGCCTGATAGCCAGCGGCGGGGGTCTGACTGGCGCGCCACCAGATCAGGCACAAACCGTCCAGGCTTTTGGGCAGAGACTTATAGGCCTGGGATGTCAGTTTGAGGGCCGGTTCCCATTCGGCGCGCATGGCGTGGGCCTCGATAAATGGAAACAATTCGTAGGCGTCCAGCGGCTCAAAACCGGCGGCATCGGCCTGCTTTTTGAGCGCAATGACCACGTCCCAATCACCCAACTGGCGAGCGAGATCGGCTTTTTGGAAGTACATGCACCAGCTGGGAGCCGGTTCGGGCCCAAATATGCGCTGCGGGGGCGGGGAGACGCTTTCAGGGAGAATCAACGCCGGGTTGGAGAATCCGGCCACCGGGCGGAAATCATCCGTCAAATCGTAGTTGGCGAGATCGTCCGGCGTCAACACTTTCAGACAGCGGCCCTCGGTATAGTCCACACCCAGGCTGTTTTGCAGGGTGACCGGCATGCGATAGCTGTCAAACACATCCGTAAACTGCCACGCCCCGGAAAGAAATTGATCCAACGCGGGCGGAATGGTCGTCTTCGGGAAGTTGACATACCAGATGTACGGCGAAAGCGGCGGCGGGTCGGGTTGGTAGAGGTTATTAAACGCAAACGCGCCCACGTAGTTGACGACCGTCGTCGAAACCGAGTCGTATCCCACCAACACCGTGCCCGGTTTAATAGCCGGGGCGCGCCAAGACATCTGCCAGTACGTCCGCAGCTGGCGTTCCCAATCCCAGCGATAGTTGTTAGCAAAGCGCATTTGCGCGCCGATCGCCAGGCCAATAAAGAGCGCCGCCAGCAAAATGCCGCGTCCCTGCCGCCCGCCGAAGAAACGCGCAAAAACGATCACCAGGATGCTGGCGCCGAACAAACCGGCCAGGGCGAAGCGATCGCCAAAATTGCCCGGCTCGACGATGTGGCGGCGCACGAACCAGGACGGAATAAACCCAACCACGACCGCAACCAATCCAAAAACGGCGGCCTGCCTGAGAAAGCCGGTGTTTTCTGATGCGCTTTCAGGCAGGTGGGATAGGCCGAAATACAATCCAAAGGCCGAAAGCGCGGCGACGATGAGCGAGAAAAAGTTATAGGGCTGGCCCAAGTCAATGACGGCGGGCGAAAGCGCGGTCTGCCAGATATTGACCAGCAGAATGAGCATATCCTTGAGGCCATATTCCAGCGCTTCAATCAGCGCGGCGCGCGGATCAAGGCGTAGAAAAGCGCCAAAGGTTTTGTATTCGTAGCTGTCAAAACCGCCGCCCAGCACGCCCGAGCGCCAGACCGCGTACACGATCAGCACCAGCAGATAAGGCAGCCAACGCATAAAGGTGGACTTGATCCGCGCCCGCCAGCTTGACCCGTTTTGGAGGAAGTACAGCGCGAATGGCCGGATCAATTCCAGGCCGACAAAGTATTCCACGATAAACAGGTGCAGCAACTGCGCGAAGAGCGCCAGCCCCAGCCACAACCAGCGGCGCGAAACGGCGCGCTCGGCGCTGAGCATGAATCCAAAAGAGAGCAAAAAGATGGCGTAGGTGACAAACTGCAAACTGTAAACCACCGAAATCGACTGCTGACTGAAAGCCGGATGGACGGCGAACAGCGCCGCCATGAGCGTAACCGTCGTCTTTTCGCCAGGCCACAGCTTGTTGAGCGTCCACCAGAACAACAGGGCAACGACCCAACGCAGCAGCAAGCTGTAAATGTGCCACAACAACGGCGCATCTCCGGCCAGCAGGAAGCCCGGCATGAGCGCAAAAACGCCCAACTGACGAGTCCCGCCGTAGAAGATAGTGTTAAACACGCCCAGCGTCTGGTAGCGATAGACAAAAACCCAGTCATCCCAGTAAAAACCGAGACGCGTCAACTGCCAGCCGTAAGCCAGCATGGTAACGGCCAGCAAAATCAGCGGAATGGCGTAACGCCGCAGGAAAGCTGTCAGTGACGAAGGGAGTTTCATGGCTTTTGAAAAAATGAATGCAGTCCTTTCAGGACTTGTTTCCACTCGGATTCGGCATCTTTTTTACGGTCGATGCGGGCGTGATGTGTGCGCATGATCTCCATCACACGCTCATCCTCACCAGCATCCAACCAGAAGCCATGGTTTTGGGGACACAGCTCAAGTTTCAAGTCATACAGGCGGTACTGGAATTCGCGCAAATGCGCACCACAGGCCGGACAGGGCCATGCCACATCCGTTTCACGATGGACAAGCGAACCTTTATATTGGTCTTCATCAAAAACCACATCTTCCAGCCGGTCGAGTTCGTTAAAATCGAGCCACATACCCCTGCAAGTGGGGCAATAATCCACTTCCATCATGCCCTTGTAGTATTTTTTGGTCAACGCAGCAGCACACTTGGGGCAATCCATAAAAAACTCCAATAAATTGAAAAGCGCGGGTGAAAACGAAACTATTATACTGCCTGCCAGGGGAAAGAAATCGGGCCGAAATTCACCCCAAAATCGTCAAGAATATGCCTTTTATCCTTCCATGCCCGGCGGAATTGCCTTTACAATGGTGCTATGACTCACGAACGCGATCAGAAAAGTTTATTGGCTGTTAATCTCGGGCTGGGAATCAATATCGGATTGGCCGCGCTGAAAACCTTTATCGGTGTGACGGGACACAGCCCGGCCCTGTTGGCGGAGGGCATCAACTCCACCTCCGATGTGGCGTATTATGTGGTGGCCAGCGTTTTTGTGCGCATGGCCAACAAACCGGCGGATGACGAGCATCCCTACGGTCACCGGCAGTTGGAAAGCATCGCCGCAGTGGTAGTTGGTTCCTTTATCGTCACCACGGCCGTTGCGGTTTTTTGGGATGCAGTCGATAAAATTTGGGACCTTGTCAGCGGGAACGCCACATCGCAAGGCGCTTCCACAACCGCGCTGTGGATGGCGCTGGTGACGGTCGCCATCAAAATCTTCCTAACGATTTACGTCCGCAAATTGGGGAAAGAAACGAAAAACCCGGTGGTGGAAGCGATGGCCTATGACCATCGCAACGACCTGTTCTCAGCCAGCGCCGCCTCAGTTGGCATTTTCCTCGGTCAGCGCGGCTTGCCCTGGGTGGATCCGCTGGCGGGCGCGATTGTGGCGCTGCTGATCCTGCGCACCGGCATCTACATTTTGCGCGAATCTTCGGTGGAATTAATGGATGCCGTCCCAAGCAAGGAATTGGCGCTGCAAATCTCCGCCATTCTACAGGATGTCGCCGGGGTGGAGCAATTGCACGAAGTCCAGGCGCATCGTTTCGGACCACACAGCGTCGTCAACGTAACGATCGGCGTGGATGGGAATCTGGCCGTCAAAGAAGGGGATGAAATTGCCAGCCGCGTTGAACGCCTGCTGTGCCAGGAAATTCCCAACCTGCGGCGTGTTCACGTCCATTATCATCCCGCGGATAAAGAGCACCAGGATATGACCATCGACCAGATTCTGGCGGAGGCGCGCAATCATGTGGCTGATTATCAGCCCCAATATTTCGATTAGCGATTAATGGGAAAGAGCATTTTCAACCAGCGCGGCAACATCTGCGCTGGTTTTTTGTTGGTCAAGCCAGGCCAGGAATTCGGTATTGCCCTTAGGCCCCAGCAGCGGCGAGCGGATCAGCCCCTGGACGCTGAAACCCTGCTTTTGGACAAAGTCCAGCACTTCATCCAGCACGCGGCGATGGATGAGCGGATCACGCACAACGCCGTCGCCGCGCGCCACATCCACGCGCCCGGCTTCAAACTGCGGCTTGATTAAGGTAATGACGTTAGCATCCGCTGTCAGCCAGTGCGAAAAAACTGGCAGCAGGGTTTTGATGGAAATAAAGGATGCGTCGCACACGACCAGTTGTACCTGCTCGGGCAGAGATTCGACGTAACGGGCGTTGGTCTCCTCCATGACGATCACGCGCGGATCCGAGCGTAATTTCCAGTGCAGGATGCCTTTGCCCACGTCGATGGCGTAGATTTTCACCGCGCCGTGTTGCAGCAGGCAGTCGCTGAATCCGCCCGTCGAAGCGCCGACATCGGCACAGGTCAGGCCGCTCGGGTTGACGGGAAACGCTTCCAGCGCGCCCAAAAGCTTTTCGCCGCCGCGCGAGACAAAGCGTGGACCTGAATCCACTTCCACCAGCGCTTCGGACGCATAAGTCGCTCCGGCGCGATCCACCATTTGTCCATTAACGCGCACCTGCCCGGCCATGATGATGGCCTGGGCCTTGGAACGGGTTTCAGCCAGTCCGCGTTCAACGAGCAGCAGGTCGAGACGGGTTTTTCGCAAAGTATTGGGCATGGCCTTATTGTATCGAGAAAAACGGACCTGCGCGCGGCCTTTTTGAATGACTCATTTTCCGGTACACACGGTAAAATACACTCATGCTTACTGCCCTGTTCAAAACCATGCGCCCGCGTCAGTGGACGAAGAATGCCTTCGTCTTTTTTGCGCTTGTCTTTGACAAGCAGCTTTTTCATCTTCCGGCTTTTCTGCACACCCTGGGCGGTTTCGCCCTGTTCTGCCTGATTTCGAGCGTGGTCTACCTGGTCAACGACATCGCCGACATCGAAGCCGACCGCCAGCATCCCACCAAGAAACAGCGCCCGCTGCCCTCGGGGAAACTGCCCATCCGCGTGGCCTGGATGGCGGCCATCGTGCTGATTCTCATCACCCTGCCGCTGGCCTACTGGCTGGCGCCCGGCTTTGCCGCCGTGCTGACCACGTACCTGGTCATCAACCTGGCCTATTCGAAGTGGCTCAAGCACGTCCCGATTGTGGATGTGTTCATCATCGCCGCCGGGTTTGTGCTGCGCGTTGAAGCGGGCGTGGCGCTGATCGTCGTCGAGCGCTTCTCGCCCTGGCTGTACGTCGTCACCACGCTTGGCTCGCTCTATCTGGGCTTCGGCAAACGCCGCGCCGAGCTGAGTCTGCTGGCAACCGGCGCCGGTTCACACCGCAAAGTGCTCGAAGGCTACAGCATCCCGCTGCTCGACCAGTACATCACGATCGTTTCGGCCGCCACCATCCTTTCGTATTCGCTCTACACCTTCTCCGCGCCCAATTTGCCCGCCAACCACAGCATGATGCTGACCATTCCATTCGTGGCCTACATCATTTTCCGTTACTTGTACCTGATCCAGATGACGCACAACGCCGGTGCCCCCGAGGAAGTGCTGCTCGCCGACCGCCCAATCCAGATCGCCATTGCGCTGACGGGGCTGGTCATCCTGGGCGTCTTTTATATCCAATGAACGCCGCCACCGCGCCCGGAAAAATCATTTTGTTTGGTGAGCACGCCGTCGTCTATGGCCGACCGGCGCTGGCGGTACCAGTCACGCAGGTGCAAGTCAGCGTGGAAGTGGTGGATTCGCCCGATGCTGAAACCTGGATCGAAGCCCCGTGCATTTCGCTCCACACGACATTTTCCGCGCTTTCGCCGACACACCCGCTGCGCGCCGTCATAGAGAGCGTCTTCGCAGCCCTGAATATTGCGCCGTTTCCCCCGCTGCACATCACAATTCATTCCAGCATTCCGGTCGCTTCAGGCCTGGGCTCGGGCGCGGCAGTTTCCGTGGCGCTGATCCGTGCGCTGACGGATTTCGCGCAGCGGCCCATGCCTGCGGACGAAGTCAACGCGCTGGCCTATGAGATTGAAAAACTGCACCACGGCACGCCCTCAGGCATAGATAACACCGTCATCAGCTACGCCAAACCGGTTTATTTCGTGCGCGGACAACCAATCCAGACCTTCAACGTGGCCCGGCCCTTCAGCCTGGTCATCGCCGATACCGGCATCGCCGCCCCGACGAAGGAATCCGTCGGCGACGTGCGCAAACTGTGGGAAGCGGATAAACCCCGCTGGGAAGCGCTCTTTGACCGGGTGGGAGAAATTGTGCGGGCGGCCAAAAACGCGATTGAAACTGGCGCAACCGACAGTCTCGGCGCATTGATGGACGCCAATCACGCCCTTTTGCAGGAAATGACCGTCTCCTCGCCGGAACTCGACCGGTTGGTGTTGGCGGCGAAAACTTCCGGCGCGCTGGGCGCCAAATTATCGGGAGGCGGCCGCGGCGGGAATATGCTCGCGCTGGTCAGGCCCGCAGAGGCCGAAGCGGTCGCGTCAGCATTGAAATCCGCCGGGGCAAAATCCACCCTGATGACGGTCATCCAATGAATATCCTGGCGCTCAAACTGATCCTGGCCCCGGTCATCATCGGCGGCGCGAGCCTGGCGGGACGCAAGTGGGGTCACACCGTCAGCGGCTGGCTGATTGGCCTGCCACTGACCTCCGGGCCGGTGGCTTTTTTTGTGGCGCTCAGCCACGAGCGATCCTTCCTGGCATCGACTGTACTGGGCACGCTCAGCGGCGGATTTGCGCTGGTGGCCTTCTGCCTGGGCTACGCCTGGACGGCGCAGCGTTTCAAATGGCCGGTGGCGCTGGCGGTCAGCATGCTGGCCTTCGGCAGCGTGACATTGCTGATGCAGAATGTCATCCTGCCGCTCGGGCCGCTGTTCGGGCTGGTGCTGCTGACCATCCTGGCCGGGATGGCGCTGATGCCGCGCAGCCAGCCACTGACCGCCACAGATGCCCGACCCGGCCGCTGGGACATTCCGGGCCGGATTTTGCTCGGCACCTCCTTCATCCTGCTGCTGACCGGCAGCGCGCCATTCATCGGCGCGCGCCTGACCGGCCTGCTCTCGACCATCCCGCTTTACACGGCCATCCTGACCGTTTTCGCGCAGCGCCAACAAAGCCGCGCCGGGGCCGTCGACATCCTGCGCGGCTTACTGCTCGGCATGTTTGGCTTTTCAGCCTTTTACCTGACTCTGGCGCTGCTGCTGGATCGCACCGGGATTGTCCCGGCTTTTCTGGCGGCGGTGGTTATCACGCTCATCGTCCAGGGCGCATCCTTTTTCGTCCTGCGAAAATCACAATCTTGATCGGGAGGTTCTTATGAGCAACACAGCAGATATTATTATTATCGGGGCCGGGGTGCATGGCGCCAGCCTGGCCTTTCACCTGGCGCAGCGCGGCGTGAAAGCGACGATTTTGGAAAAAACCTTTGTCGCCGCCGGGGCCACCGGCCGCTCCAGCGGGTTGGTGCGCATGCACTACGACACGCAGGTCGATTCACAGCTGGCCTGGGAATCCTTCCGCTACTTCCGCAACTGGAAGGAACTGGTCGGCGGCGACTCGGGTTTCACGCGCACCGGCTTCATCCAGATTGTGGCGCGCGAACACCAGGACGCGCTGCGAAAAAATACCGAAATGCAGCAGCGCGTCGGGATCCCGTCCTTCATCATCAGCGCGGACGATGTGAAACGCCTGGCGCCAGCTTTTGTCACCGACGATTTCGACATCGCCGCCTACGAACCCGAATCAGGCTACGCCATGCCGAGCGATACCGCCAACGCGCTGATGAATGCGGCGCGCGAGCGGGGCGCCCGTCTGGTGCAAAACTGCGCTGTAACGGGCATTCAAACCAGCGGCGGGCGCGTGACCGGCGTGGAAACGGCCCAGGGCTTGTTCTCTGCGCCGGTGGTGGTGAATGCCGCCGGCGCCTGGGCCGGAAAACTCAACCAGCTCGCCGGGCTGGAGCTGCCCTACGACACCTGGCGACATGACACGATGTTCGTCGTCCGCCCGCCGGAGATTGGCCCCTCGCACCCGACCGTGATCGACTTCCCCAAAGAGATTTATTTCCGCCCCGAAGGCGGGCTGACGCTGGTTGGGCTGGAAGATGGCAACCCGCTGGGAGAATCTCCCGATGGCGACGCTGACCACGCCAAAGCCGGATTCGTGGAACGGGCCATCGACCGCATCTGCGAGCGCGTCCCGGTCATGGAAAAGGGCGGCCTGCACAGCGCGCACGGCGGCTACGACGGCATCACCCCCGATCAACACCCGCTGCTCGGGCTGGCCGGTCTGGACGGCTTTTACCTGGACTGCGGATTCAGCGGCACCGGCTTCAAGATTGGTCCCGCCGTCGGGTTGTGCATGTCTGAATTGATTTTGGATGGCGCCGCCAAAACGGTGGATATTTCGTCGCTGGCGCCGGGCCGTTTCGCGGCCGGGAAAATTGTCCAGGGCAATTACCAGAATATCTGGCATTAGCCCCCACCCGGCCTGCCCCAAATTCCCTGCGGAATTTGGGGCAGGGGAAAGGAAAGAATATGAAAACCATCGGCATGATCGGCGGAATGAGTTGGGAATCATCGATTGAGTATTACCGCATCGTCAACGAAGAAGTCAAAAAGCGCCTGGGCGGGCTGCACTCGGCCAAGTCTGTGATGGTTTCGGTCGATTTCGCTGAAATCGAGGCACTGCAACACGCCGGTCGCTGGGACGAGGCCACACAGGCCATGATTGCGGCTGCGCGCCAGGTGGAAGCGGGTGGCGCGGATTTTGTCATCATCTGCACCAACACCATGCACAAAATGGCCGGGGAAGTGCAGGCCAGCATCAACGTCCCGCTGCTGCATATCGCTGACGCGACGGCCACAACGATCAAAGCGCAGGGGTTGAGCAAAACCGGTTTGCTGGGCACGCGCTTCACGATGGAGGAGAATTTCTATCGCGGGCGGTTGATCGAAAAGCACGGGCTGGAGGTGCTGATTCCGAATGCGGCTGACCGTACCGTTATCCATCGCGTCATTTACGAGGAACTGGTGCTGGGGCAAATTCTCCCGGCCTCGAAGGCCGAATACCAACGCATCATTACCAACCTGACCGAACAGGGCGCCGAGGGCATTATCCTGGGCTGCACCGAGATTGGCCTGCTGGTCAAAGACGCGGACAGCCGCGTGCCGTTGTTCGATACCACCCAGATCCATGCCATCGCCGCGGTAGAAATGGCTTTAGCCTGAACTGGAGAATCTCTGAGTGGACCGTCCATCGTCCGCGCGCCATGGCGGTAGGCTGAATCTAATTTTTCTCCTATTGAGCTTGCCCGGCCAGTTGGAGAAGATCGGCAGAGGTGACCACGCTCAGGTTTGCCGCGGCACAGGCGACGAGTTCTTCGTAGGCGGCGAAGATGGCTTCGCGATCGGCTTCGCTGCGCAGTTTGGAAGGGTCGGGGGCGTTCAGGTTATAGGGCGGCGCGAGCGGGTCGGTTTTCCTACCTTTTTCCATCTTGAAGTAGATGGCCGACCAGGATTCGGCGCCGGAGCGGTAGTAGTTGTTTTCGTGGATCAGGACGGTGATGAAGGGCGCGCGCCCGTATTGGTGCGATTCCCATTCGGCCAGCTGGCTTTTGAGCAGGGCGGTCGGGTTGTAGCGCGCAGCTTCGGGGGAAATCATGTAATTCCACCAGAAATTTTCGCTGTTGTTGATGGCGGTGACACGCGTCACGCTGAAGTCGCTGGGGCGGACGAGCAGGCCGTTGATGGTTTCAAAAGGCTGCTCGATTTTTGCGCCGCTTTCGTGATACATGAGCGTCATCTGCGCGCCCAGGCTGGCATAGACTTTTTGCCCGATCTCACGCAGGCGCGCATTATCCGATGGGGCCGAGGCAACGACCGGATGTGTGCCAAAGACCTGGGCCACGTAGCTGTAGCCACCGGGCCGGGAACGATCCAGTTCGCCGGTGGAAAGATCGAGGGCGTAGGTCTCGTAATCACGTAGAGTTTGTTCCAATTCGGCGTCCGAAAGGCCTTTCAAGCGCTCATCAAACCCGGCGTAGAGCGGGTGCGGCGGGCGAATGTGGTAGCTGATGGTCATGTTCGAGTTTTTGAAGCGCTCGATCACTTCGGGATGCTCGCTGGCATATTGCCGGACAACTTCGGGGGTAAAGTAGAAATCGCCGCGCACATGATATTTCTCGAACAGGTCCACCAGGCGCAGGAGCGTATCCGCGCTTTGATCGGCATGCATCCAGTCGTGGACGTTGATGGCGAAGGTGATGTAGCCGGTGGAGGCGGGCGCAGCTGGAGCATCCGTTGGGGCAGCAGTCGCGGCAGGCGAGGCGGTTGGGATGGCCAAAGCTGGAGCGGGGGCGGGCAGGTTGCAGGCGCAGAGTAAGCTGAGGGTCAGGAGCAAGGTCAGGGCGCGGGGCATGTCATCAGCCCTAATGAATGGGATCGAGGCCGGGGTGAGCCTGTTGCCAGGCGGCCGAGGCATCCGCCATCTCGCTGAAGGTGACCCACTGCACATAACCGGAAGCCACCAGCGGATCGACCACCTCGCTCAGGAATTTCTCGATCACGGCAAAGGGCTGCTGCGGACTGCCGCGAAATTCGGCGGGATGGACGGTGAAGTGAAAGACATTTACCTTACCCGGCTCGGCAGCCGCCACGGAGGCCAGCAGGGATTGCTTGAGATACTCAAAGTAGGCTTCGTCGCCGCCAGCCGCTTCCGAGCGGCGCATGGAAGCGAAGTTATTCTGATCATACAGTCCTTCGGGTAGGAAAATGACCAGGCCGGAAGGGATGTGAACAGCGATCTGGCTTAAATCAGTGCCGTCAGTGCCGCCCGCCGGGCGCCATGGATGCAGCCCCACCAGCGCCAGATCGGTAGTCTGGGTCTTGGGATTTTTCCAATCGCTGTTGACGCTCAGCCCGGCGCAGACCGCCGCCTCGAACACGTCCAGGTAGAGATTGCCGCCGCTCCAGTAGCGGATCGACTCCACGCCGCTGGCCTGCTTCACCAGCGCGATTTCTTCCTTCATCACATCGCACCACTGCTCCACCGGCAGCGCCGACGAATTTTTCCCGAGATGCGCGTCTTCGTGAAAATGCAGAGCAATTTCATGCCCGTCAGCCGCCAGGTCCGCCAGGATATGGCTGCCGCTGGCGATGGCGACATCCGTGAAAGGCGATTGGGCCTGGATGGTCATGCGCCCGCCGTGCGCCGCCACCATCTCCGTCACCGTCGTAATATCATTGACCTGGCGGTTGAAATATTCGGGCTGGGCGTAATCGCCTTTGCCGCTTTGAAAGCCCTGATGGGTGGTGCCCTGCGGCTCGATGTGCATCCCGATGCCAAACAGCAGGACTGCGCTGCCGGTTTCTGGCATAGCAGTTGGAACCTGGGTCGCCGTTTGCGAAGCCTCCGTCTCGGCTGGGAGCGCTTTCGACGCGACTGGAGCCGTCGGTGCGGGGAGATTGCAGGCGCTTAAAACCAACACCACAAAAAAGAGAAGGGTGCACGATTTTTTCATAACAGCCTCCTTGAATGATTATTTCCAGTTTAAACGATGCCTGTTATGCGCCTGTCAGGCGGGTGTAAACGCATTGTAATCCCGCTTTTCAAATCTGCAAGCGGGGTAAAATAGCCCCAAAGGAGTTTTGAGATGCAGCCACTTTCCACCGGATTGAAAGCAGAAACCGAAATCATCGTGACCGCAGCGGATACCGCGGCGCGCTGGGGCAGCGGGCTAGTGCCGGTCTACAGCACGCCCGCGCTGGTGGGGCAGATGGAACATAGCGCCGTGCTGGCGCTGACGGGTCAGCTCGCCGCCGGGCAGACGACCGTCGGCGCGCGGATTGATGTGCGGCACCTGGCGCCCACCCCGGTCGGGATGAAAGTCCGCGCCGTGGCGGAACTGGTCGAAGTAGAGGGCCGCAAACTGGTTTTCAAGGTGGAGGCCTGGGATGAAGTCGAAAAAATCGGCGAGGCGCTGCACGAGCGTTTCATCATCGACGAGGCCAGGTTCATGGCGCGGGTGCAGGCCAAAGGGCAGTAGACTCGTTCCCAGGTTGGGGAGAAAGTTCCCAGGTGTAAGCGAGCAGTTCCCAGGTGTAACGAGCAGTTCCCGGTTGGGACGGACAGTCTGAATATCAAAAGCGGCGGGCTGGTGGTTGATCCACCAGCCCGTTTCGTTACTCGCCCATCGTTTTCAGGTAATCGCGATCGAAGGCCGCCAGCAGGCTCTCGCGCGGCGTGTACCAGCCTGGGGTGTAAGCGGCAGACTGCACGCCCTGCTGGCTCAACTCGCAGACGTGCCAATCCTGCAGGTTGGTTTCGTGCCAGAAATCGACGGCGTCCGCCGGGTTGTAGCCGGGGCGGGAGGCCGCCTGGGGGTGGAAGAGCCATTCGCTGATGATGGTGCTGCGCCCCGGCGCGTGGGGGAAGATCAGGTGGTACATGATGTAATCGGGATGAATATTCAGGAGCAGGTTGGGCAGCAGGGTGTAGTAGTAGCCACGCTTTTCGTCGCCCGCGCCCAGCTGGCCGAGCGGCAAGGCGCAGGTGCGCCCGGTGACGGTCATGCTCTCTTGCTTCAGTTCCAGGAATCCGCCCAGGAAAGGGCCCTCCACCAGGTCATTTTCGGCGCTGACGTAGGTGGTCATGGTGTTCAGGAGCGGGTGGATGGTGGGGCAGTGGTAGCACTCGTTGAAGTTCTGGAAGATGTACTTCCAGTTGGCGGCCAGTTCGTAACGCTCGCGGTGCGTCACCTGCAGCTGGGAAATATTCCACTGGCTGACGCGGCCCCGCATGGGGGCGAACAGCTCGTCGAAGGGCTGCGGCTCGGACTGGAGATTCGTGTTCAGGAAGATAAATCCCTCCCACAGGCGCACAGGCGCGGCGCGCAGGGGAAAATCTTCCCAGCGGAAATCGGCAATTTCCTTCATGAACGGCGCGCCGATCAGTTTGCCATCCAGCCCATAGGTCCAGGCATGGTAGGAGCACTGGATGCTGTTTTTGAACTGGCCCTCGGCCTGCTCGCAGATGCGCGTGCCGCGGTGGCGGCAGACGTTGTAAAAGGCGCGGATCTGGCCTTCTCGGTCGCGCAGGATAATCAGGCTTTCGCCGAGCAATTCCTGGACGAAGTAATCGCCGGGGTTGGGGATGCGGCTCTGGTGGCCGACGCAGAACCAGTAGCGGTCGAATATGCGCTCTTTTTCGCGGGCAAAAATCTCAGCCGAGGTGTAATATTTTTGCGGCAGGGTCATGGCACCAGCGATGAAGGTATCGGCGGTTTTGTGAAACGTACTCATAAGGGCCTCCTGGGAAAATTAGGGCTGGATTGATAAACAAATGACCGCAAGCTTCCTCGAAAGGATACTCACGGCCATCAACTCGGTCGCGGATTTTATCCGCGCCGAATGGGATTAACGTTGGCGATCGATTAAAGCTTCAGGGACGGCGTGCAGCCGCGCAAAAACCTCGAGAGAATCAGGAGCGATCACAAAAATAGCCTTCATCTTTGAAAAAACTACGCAGCCACCGGCATCAACTTATATACCTGAGCATATCGGGATGCAGTTTCAAGATCATGGCGCATGAGCGCCTCGCGGACATCATCCAATTTCGCAGCATCCTCCACAGATAAATAAGGTGCCCAGTCATCATCGTTATAGAAAAGCTCCACTTTTACTTCGGCAATATACTCATCCACATGAATGAGCTTGGAGACCATTTTTTTCGTCATTTGACTCTCCTTGTAAAATCAGCGGACCAACGTGCCGGGTCGGGGCGATAAGCGGTTACCAACACGGCAGGTGCATCCTTCCCTTTGGGAATACCCCAGACAACGTGAATGGGTTGTTCCTGACGGTCTTTATGCAAAACCAGCAAACACGGACCTTTGGCATAATCTGGGTAATCCTCAAGAATTTCAGCAACTGCAATTCCTGCGAGCACATCCCGTACGAGAATATGATCTTGAGCCAATTCATCATATCCATGAGCCGAGATAAGCACCTCGCCGGACTTAATCAGTTGCTGAATACGCTCAAAAATTTGACTCATAGGCTCTTGAAAGATTATACAACACGTGCAGGTTCGACGTTTTCCCTATTTTTTCAAAACAGCCCGCGCCGCATTCCGGCCTGCGATGCCGCTCACTCCGCCCCCGCCGTGGACGCCGCTGCCGCACAGATACAACCCGGCGATGGGCGTTTTCTGGCTGGCGTAACCGGGGATTGGACGCATGAAAAAGAACTGGTCGAGCGCCAGCTGGCCGTGATGCGGGTCGCCTTCGGTCAGGGAGAAGGTGGTTTCGAGGTCGAGGGGCGTGATGGATTGGAGATTTTGGATTTTAGATTTTAGATTGGGCAGGTAAGACTCAAGCGTTTCCACGGTCAGGGATTCGAGTTTGGCGCGCGTGTCCGCGTTCCAGGAACCGGTTTTCAGGAAATACGGGGCAAACTGGAAGTGGATGAAGAGCGCATTGCCCGCGGTGGTAATTTCAAGGTACGGCTTTTCAGAAATCTGGCCGTATTTGGCGGCGTCGTAGGCGCGCTCGAGGTAGTTCAGGGAGGGGGCCACAATCAATGTTCCGGAGGGCAGGGGCGCAGCAGACTGTGCGCCGAGCACGGCCGTCACGCCGCGCATTTTGATGGTTTGAGCCGCCCAGACGAATTCGGGGTCGAGCGGTTCGGGGGTGACGAGGGAGAGGAACGTCCGTTTGGGGTCGGCGCTGGAAAGCACCAGCCCGGCGGAAATTTGCTCGCCGGAAGCGAGTAGCACGCCGCTGGCGCGTTCATTTTCGACCGTGACCCGCGCCACTTCGGCGCTGGTGCGGATTTCTGCGCCGAAAGATTTGGCGGCGCTTTCGAGCGCGGCGATGACCTGCGGCAGATTCCCGGTTGGCTGGCCCCAGCCACCACGGATCAGGTATTGGTGCAGCAGGTTGTAGGCGCTGCCCGCCGACATGACGCCCAAATTGGCGTTGTAAATACCCAGGCTGGCGAGGGCGGCTTTGAGCGCATCCGACTCAAACCAATCATCGAGGAATTCTTTGGCCGACATGGGCAGCAGGCGGATGAAGGCGTACATATTCCTGGCACCCAGGCCGCGGATTTTGAGCGCGAGTTGGGCCAGGGGCAGCCCTTCAACCGGGGAAAATTTCGGCAAACGGGGAATGGGCGTGGCGTAGGCGGATTCGAGGGCCGCGGCGGCTTTGTCCATGAAGCGGACGAAATCCGGCCATTTGGCGGCGTCGGCGGCGGAGAATTGGGCAATGGACTCTGCCGTTTTAACGGGATCGGCTGACAGGACGAGCTGGCGCGAATCGGGCAGCAGGGAGATTAAATTCGCCGCAACGGGAGCCGGATTCAGCCCAAATTTGGTCAAGCCCAGATGACGGATAATGTCCGGGCGCAGGAATCCGCTCGAAAACGGGGCGAGATCCGAGGCGTCGCCATTTCCAATACAAGATCCGCCCACTACCGCGCGTTTTTCGAGCACGAGCACTTTTTTGCCGGCCTTGGCGAGCCAGGCGGCGGCGGTCAGGCTGTTGTGACCAGCCCCGATGATAATAATGTCGAATGAGTTCATGCTAAGTCTCCGAGACGACCATGGACCGCGGACGACGGACGATGGTCAGTGGTTCTTCGTCTGTCGTTTATTTCCAGTCCTTCAAAATCTCTTGGGAAGAAAGTTTGCCCGCCGCGCCCATGATTCCGCCGCCGGGGTGCGCGCCGGAGGCCGCCAGGTAGTAGCCGGGCAGCGGGGTGCGGAAATCGGCCCACTGCGGGGCGGGGCGCAGGAAAAAGAGTTGGTGCAGCAGCAGTTCGCCGTGGAAAATGTTGCCGCCGGTGATTCCGGCGATGCGCTCAATGTCGACCGGGGTGATGATTTGCTTGCCGATGATGGCGCGGCGGATATTGGGCGCGTATTGTTCGAGCGTGGCAATGACGTTTTCGGCGAAGGCTTCCTTTTTGGCCTCGTCCCAGCCGCCTTCCACGTCGTAGGGCACATATTGGACGAAGCACGACATGACGTGCTGGCCGGGCGGGGCCATGTCGGGGTCGATCATGGAGGGGATGATGATGTCGATGTAGGGACGGCGCGAAACCTGGCCGTACTTGGCGTCGTCGAAGGCGCGCTCAATATAGTCGATGCTCGGGCTGATGGAGACTGCGCCGCGATGCAATTCGCCCTCGCCAGGCAGGGCGGTGAAATTGGGCAGTTCGCTTAGGGCGAGATTCAGCTTGCCCGAGGAGCCGCGCACGCGGAAGTTGCGGATTTGGGTGATGAATTCGCTCGGGAAGTATTTGGGCTCGACAAATTGCAGGAAGGTGCGCTTGGGGTCGGCGGCGGAGACGACCACGCTGGCGTGGAATTCGTCGCCGTTTTCGAGAGCGACGCCCACGGCGCGACCATTCTTTACGATGACCTGCTTGACCGGCGCGTCGGTGCGGATTTCCACGCCGAGGGCGCGCGCCGCGCTGGCGATGGAAGCCGTCACGCCGCCGGAGCCGTTTTTGGCAAAACCCCAGGCGCGGAAGGCCCCGTCGATTTCGCCCATGTAGTGATGCAGCAGCACGTAAGCCGTGCCGGGTGAGCGTGGCCCGAGGAAAGTGCCGATAATGCCACTGGCGGACTTCGTCCCTTTCAGCGCGTCGGTCTCGAACCAGTCGTCGAGCAGGTCGCCGGAAGATTGCGTCACCAGCTTGGCAACCGCGTACAGGTCTTTTTCGCTCAGGCTGGCGGCGTACAGGCCGGTTTTGAGCAGTCCAACCAGGTCACGCGGAGAGAGCGAAGTCAGGTCGGGCGGAATCATGCTGAGCAGCGGTTTGACCGCCATCGCCATGCGCACCATCAGGCGACCGTAGTCGTCATAGGCGTCGGCGTCCTTGGGCGAGTGGCGGAAGATCTCGCGGCGGGTTTTGTCGTGATCGTCCCAGGCGGCGATGTAGTCGCCATTTTCCATCGGCGTGAAAGTGCTCGGCAGCGGCAGGATTTTCAATCCGTGTTTGGGCAGTTCCAGCTCGCGGATAATTTCCGGGCGCAGCAGGCTGACCACGTAGGAAAATTCGGTGAAGCGGAAACCGGGGAAAATCTCCTCGGTCACCGCCGCCCCGCCGACAATCGGCCGCCGTTCAAGGACGATGACCTTCTTCCCGGCGCGGGCCAGGTAGGCGGCGTTGATCAGGCCGTTGTGGCCGCCGCCAATGATGATGGCGTCATAAGTGTTGGATGGCATAATTGATTTCTCCGGGGGAACCACGAACGATGAACGATAAACCATGGTTCGCCGTTCATGGTTTGTGGTTCATCGTTCTACTTTTTCTTCCATTCCGGCTCATAAAACGGCGTCTTGACCACTTTCGCCGGGGCGTATTTGCGCTGGTGCTCAACGGTCACTTCGAGCAGCACTTCCGTGCCGATTTCAAAATACGGCTTCTGGACATGCGCCAGCGCGATGTATTTCTTCAGCACCGGCGACCAGGTGCTCGACGAAGCGTAGCCCACCTGCACGCTGCCCTTGAACACTGGCAGACTGGCGCGCAGCGTCAGCGGGGAGATCTGCGGCGGCAAGCCAACTTCATGGAATAAACGCTCCATCCCGACCCAATCGACTTCCAGACCGACGAACAGCCACTCCGCGCCGCGCGCTTTCTCCGCCACTAAAGCCTGTTTCCCGTTAAACGGGCCTTTCTCCAGGTTGACGGCCCAGCCCAGCCCCAGCTCAAACGGCGACGACTTCTGCGATTCGATGATGGCATGGTGCGCCGCGGTGTAATCCGTCTCGATCAGGATCAGCCCGGCCTCCACGCGCGCCACATCCAGCGCCAAAATGCCCGCCGGAGCGATGCCGTAATCGTGCCCGGCCGCCATCAGCGCATCCCAAACCGGCAAAGCGGAACCCGCTTCCATCCAAATCTCGTAGCCCAAATCGCCGGTGTAGCCGGTGCGCGAAATGGTGACCGGGATCCCTGCGATGACATTTTCCATCAACCGGAAATATTTCAGCCCATCGAGCGACTTCGCCGCGCACTGATTCAGAATCACCCGCGCCTTCGGCCCCTGCAAGCTGAGCGCCGCCACATTGTCGCTGATATCCGTAATCGAGACATTCATCCCGGCCGCATTCAGGTTCAGCCAGCGCAAATTCGGGTCGGCAGAAGTCATGCGGAATGTCGTCTCACCCAGGCGCGAGACTGTGCCATCGTCGAGCACTTTACCCTCGGAATTGCACCAGGGCGTATAAATC
Source organism: uncultured Anaerolineae bacterium (assembly GCA_903838415.1). Classification (GTDB taxonomy): domain Bacteria; phylum Chloroflexota; class Anaerolineae; order Anaerolineales; family Villigracilaceae; genus UBA5195. Next base: position 91,496 of record CAILYI010000109.1, read on the forward strand.
ACCTGTCCGATCGACATTTTCTGCACGTTGCGAGTGACAATCCGATCGAGCAATCTGGCGGCGTCCGGCCCTTCGATCAGATACTTCATCAGCGGCGAAACGTCAAACAGCGCGGCAGCGTTGCGGATGGCCCAATATTCGCGCTCGTGGGACATCTCATACAGCCCGGCGGTGTAATAGCCAGACCAGCGCCGCCAGTTCTGGAGTTGATTAATCGCGGACGTGCGGGGATGAAAGGGAGTGGTTCGAAGCATGCAACCTCACTGAAAATGAAAAACGATCGGCTTCCATGTATAGCGCGAGCCCGGCAACTTTCACCAGGCTCACAATGCTATCAATGCTGCAGACTCAGTCACAAATGGCGGATTTCGTTTTCCAGATCCGCGTTCCGTGCTGTTTGCGAGTATTTCGTACTTATTTTACCGCATTTCTGCTTTTACCGGGTTGGATAATTTCCCCAAACCTTCAATTTCGACGACGACTTCGTCGCCAGCCTTGAGCGGCCCCACCCCTCCCGGCGTCCCGGTAAAGAGCAAATCGCCCGGCTCGAGCGTCATCACCGATGAGACGAAAGCCACCAGCGTCGAAACGCTGAAAACCATATCGCGCGTCGAAGCCATCTGGCGCGGCTGCCCGCTGACGCGGCAGGTAATCAGCGCATCCGAAATATCGAAGTCGGTATCAATCCACGGGCCAAAGGCGCAGAAGGTGTCGAAGCCCTTGGCGCGCGTCCACTGTCCGTCCGATTTCTGCAAATCGCGGGCGGTCACGTCATTACCGATGGTGTAGCCCAGGATGTAATTCCGCGCTTCCTCGGTCGTGATATTCCGTCCACGCTTGCCGATGACCACCACCAGCTCGGATTCATGCTCCACCTGCTGCGACTGCGGCGGAAGAATGATTGCATCGCCTGGGTTGATGATGCTGGAAGGCGGTTTCATGAAAATCAGCGGAATCTTGGGGACATCATTGCCCAGTTCCTTGGCATGTTCGGCATAATTCCGCCCCACGCAGACGATTTTGGATGGCTGGGATGGCGCCAGCAGAGTCACATCCGCCAGCCGGATTTTTGCTTCCTGGCGGCGATATTCGCCGAAGATGTTGCCCTCAATTTCTCCGACCTTTTCTTCGAAAATCCAGCCATATTTGGGGGTTTCAGACTTGTATAAGTAGCGAACAATACGCATTTTTATCTCGCTTTCAGATTAATCGTACCCGTGCGGATGCTCATTGTGCCATTTCCAGGCTGAGCCAATAATGTCCTTGAGCGAATCGTGCTGCGGATTCCAGCCAAGTTCGCGGCGGATTTTTTCAGACGAAGCCACCAGTCGCGCAGAATCGCCGGGACGACGTTCCTTCTCAATAACCGGGATTGCCCGTCCCGAGACTGCGCTGGCTGTGTCAATCACCTCGCAGACGGAATATCCCTGCCCGGAGCCGATGTTGTAAATCATCTTATCGCGTTCACCCAGCGCCCCCAGCGCCAGGATATGCGCCGAAACCAGGTCGCCGATATGGATGTAATCCCGGATGCAGGTTCCATCCGGGGTCGGATAATCAGTGCCAAAAACGTATGCGTTTTCAGCCTGTCCAAGCGCCACCTGCAGCACACGCGGAATCAGATGCGATTCCGGCTGATGGGCTTCGCCGCGCCCGGGCAGCGCGCCGCTAGCATTGAAATAGCGCAAAGCGGCAAAATGCAGCCCGTAGATCTGACGATACCAATCCAGCGTCTGCTCGACAGCCAGCTTGGTATATCCGTACGTATTGGTCGGCCCCAGCGTGGATTCTTCGTTCAGCGGGGATTCGCTCGATTGATACACTGCCGCTGTTGACGAAAGCACAAAGCGCCCCACCCCGGCCTTGACCGCCGCTTCGATTAGCGCAATCGAATTGACCAGGTTATTCCGCAGGAATTTTCCGGGATCTTTCATGCTTTCCCCGGCCTCGATAAAGGCCGCAAAGTGCATCACTGCTTCAAATTTTTGCCCGCTCAACGCCCCAGCCAGCGCGCGGCTGTCAGAAAGATCGGCCTGGATAAAGTTCACGCCTTCCGGCACGGCCTGGCGATGCCCGGTGACGAGCGAATCATAGACGGTGACGCTGTGTCCAGCCTTGAGCAGGGCTTCCGCCGTTGCTGATCCAATATAACCTGCGCCGCCAGTAACAAAAATATTCATCGAAACTCCTCTTCAAACCGGACAATCAAAACAAATCACCGACCATCAACGCGTCATGGTCGGTTTAATCTTATGCCAATCGGTGACCTGCTGATAAGCATATGCCATCTGAAACAGGCTCGCCTCGTCAAAATGACGTCCCATCAGCTGCATACCCACCGGCAGACCTTTTCCATCAAAACCCACCGGGAAAGCCAATCCCGGCACACCCGCCAGATTCGCAGTCAGGGTGAAAACATCTTCCAGATACATTGCCAGCGGATCATCGCCATGCGCGCCAATCGGAAAAGCGGTCGTCGGCGCCACCGGGCAGGCAATCGCATCCACTTCGCGGAAAACCTGCTCAAAATCGCGCTTGATCAGCGTACGCACCTTCTGCGCCTGTCCATAATAAGCATCATAGTAGCCCGCCGAAAGCGCATACGTCCCCAACATCACGCGCCGCGTGGCCTCGTCGCCAAACTTCGCACCGCGTGTTTTGGTAAACACATCCCACATCGTCTCGCCATCCAATCGCGGCCCAAAACGGATACCATCATAGCGCGCCAGGTTGGCGGAAGCCTCCGCCGGGGCGATCAAATAATAGACCGGCACGGCATATTCGGTGTGCGGCAGGCTGACTTCCTTGATTTCCGCGCCCAAATTTTGCAGGATAAGAACCGCCTCGCGGACTTTTTGCTCCACTTCGAGCTGAATCCCTTGAATGAAATATTCCTTGGGCACGCCGATTTTAACGCCCCGCAGCCCTTGTCCCGTTTCGAAAGAAATTTGCTTCACTGGAATATTCTGCGAAGTGGCGTCCAGCGGATCACGGCCAGCCATTGCAGAAAACACTGCCGCCACATCCTCGGCTGAACGACCAAACGCACCGCAAGCATCGAGCGACGAGCCATAAGCCACCAGCCCATAACGTGAAACGCGCCCGTACGTTGGCTTCAAACCCGTCACGCCGCAAAATGACGCCGGTTGTCGGACGCTGCCACCCGTATCCGTGCCCAGCGCCGCCGGGACAAGATTCGCCGCCACAGCCGCGGCGCTGCCGCCCGAGGAACCGCCCGGCACCCGCGACAAATCCCAGGGATTATGCGTAACCCCATAAGCCGAATTCTCGGTGGATGAACCCATCGCAAACTCGTCCGTATTGGTTTTTCCAACCACAATCATGCCCGCCGCTTGCAGACGATTGACAACCGTCGCCGTGAAGGGCGGGAAATAGCCTTCGAGAATCTTTGAACCGCAGGTACAGGGCATGCCCTCCACCGTCAGCACATCCTTCACTGCCAGCGGAATGCCTAACAAGGGCGTGGTGGATTGGGAAATTGGTAAACCTGTTTTCCGCAGTTCGGACAATTTTTTGTCCGCGGCTTCAGCCTGGGCCAGAGCTTGTTCAGCCGCGATATATAAAAAGGCGTGTAAGTCGCCATTCAGCGCAGAAATCCGCTCCAGAGTCGCCTCGGTCAACTGGCGGCTGGAGATTTCGCCCTTTTGGAGCAAGCCTTGGGCTTCGATGATGGATAAATCTGTCAGGGTTGTCATCGTTTACTCAAATACTGGCGGAATTTTGAACTGCGCCTGTTCTTTTTCAGCCGCAGTTTTCAGGAGCGCTTCCGGCGTCAGGCCGGGGCGTGATTCGTCAGCGCGCAAGGGATTTTCGGCGCTGAAAACGCCCGCCATTGGGTGAATGGACGAGGTATCCAGCTTTTGCAGTTGGGCGACATGCTCCAAAATGGCCGAAAGTTGTTCCCGGTAACGGCTTTTTTCCTCATCCGTCAGTTCAAGCCGGGCGAGTTTGGCTATATGTTCAACTTCTTGTAGGGTGAGTGACATGGGAGAATTATATCGTATTGTAATTTGAAGGCTCAAACGGACTTGGCTTTTCAGTGCGCCCAATTGGCCGCATACCAGCGCAAATACTCTGCAACGTGCGCCGACCAATATTTTTCATCATGCCAGCCAACGTAGATGTGCAGTTCATGCGGAATATTGTTTTGGGTCAGAAATTGCTCGAAAGGCTTGATAACATCTGCTTCGCTATCGCTATCGCCCATATCCAGCCAGATGCGCGGCATTTGGCTGGCTGGGATTTTGAGCAGGCGCCCGTTCAGCGACTGCTCGTCAACGTAAAAAATCGCCGCCGAGTGCCCGCCAATCGCGCCGAACAACTCGGGATGGCGCGTACCCAGGCGAATAGCCCAGGCGCCGCCGCGCGAAAGTCCGCCAACTGCGCGGTGTGGGGCGTCGGCCAATGTGCGGTAAGTCCGGTCAATCTGCGGAATAAGCAATTGGACGAATACTTGTTCAAAATTGTATTCGTTAGGCTGTTTGTATGAGTAGTCAAACGGCATGACGATGATGAATGGCGGCACCTCGCCTGCTGCGATCAGCCGGTCCAGGCTGGAAGCGGCGCCGAGACGGATCCACTGGCTTTCATCGTAATTTTGACCGTGGAGCAGGTACAAGACCGGATAGTGTTTCCCTTTATCGAAAGTGAAACATGGCGGCAGATAGACGTTGTAGGTCATGGGCTTGTCTAGCAAAGGCGTTTTGATGACGCCTTTTTCGACGCTGCCGCTTGTTTCCGTACAATCTGCCGCAGTGGGAGTTCCTTTCAGGGGCACTGACGCGGGAGAAATCGGGGAAGGTGTGAAGGTTGGGGTTTTATCGACTGGAATGGCTACCGGTCTATTTGACGGCGAAACCGGCTGCGGGGAGGAACATCCCAGCAGAAACAGGCCGAGGAAGAGAATAAGGCGCGTGGTACGATGAAAAATCCAGGTTGGGGTCAAAATTAACCTATATCCATTTGACGTGTTGAACGGTTGGCATTATACTCTTTCTCCTGTGAAGTTCGGGGTGTAGCGCAGTTGGCAGCGCACCGCGTTTGGGACGCGGGGGCCGGCGGTTCAAGTCCGCCCACCCCGACACAACAAAAAGCCGTCGACCAAAACTGGTCGGCGGTTTCCCCTTTAAAGGGACTTCGCAGGTCCGCCCACCCCGACACAACAAAAAGCCGTCGACCAAAACTGGTCGGCGGTTTCCCCTTTAAAGGGACTTCGCAGGTCCGCCCAACCCGACACAACTAAAGCCGTCGACCAATACTGGTCGGCGGTTTCCCCTTTAAATATGTCCGCACCCTGACCAACCCTCCAGTAAACTCATAAATGGCGAAATGGCAGTAAAATTAGGATAGAAATCTTCACGGAGGTAAGGAATGGCAAACAAGAAGTTTGATGGTCTGATTGAAGCGGTGCGGTATGCGCCGGATGGCAAGATTGAGTTGGTGCGCGCTTACGAACGGCGTGGAGCCACCTTTTCGGACCATATCTTGATTAGCCGGGTTGACCTTGTCGCTCGCCTGATGAAAGGCGAAAAATTCGTCACCGGGCTGCGCAAGGAATTTTTGGGAAGCACGTTTGAATCTGCCAAAATCGTGCGGATGAACGGCGACGTGATTTCCACCGGCAGCGAGAGCAGCCGCGATCTGCTCGAAGAAGTGCCAATTCTATAAAGCGTTCGGAGGCAAATCATGAAAATCGTTGACAGGACGCCCTTCCGCACTGATACCGGCGAGATCGACGTTATGGGTCGCGTACAGGGCACACTCAAGTACGGGCTCTCCTGGTTTGCGCGCGTACAAGCCCAGGATAAAGTGATTGCAATACTGGATAAAGTGTTGGGCGCCGGTTTTATCATGTTGCGCAACATCACCCTGCCAGACACCGAAATTGACCTGCCGCTGGTGCTGATTGGCCCGCCCGGAATTTACCTGATCAACGTAACGCATGAGCGCGGCGTTTACCGCGCCAAAGACGAAGAGTGGGGCACGATCGTCGGGGAAAAATTCGTTCCGGCCTCGATCAACCAGGTTCAGCGCACGTTGAAGCTGGGACGTGTGCTCCAAATCTATTTGGATCGCGCTGGCTACAAAAATATGCTGGTGGTGGATCCCATCCTGATGTCTGCGGAACCGGGCATGCACATTGAATCCACGCGCCCGGCGGTGCGAGTTGTGATGAGCGATGCGCTGGAGCGTTTTGGCATATCGATCAGTCAGGCCCGCCCCGCGCTGGAAGCGAAGCAGCTTTCGGGCATCACGCATACGATTTTGGAAGGTCCCAAAGAAAAGGCCCCAGCAGCCGCTCCGGCAGCCCCGTCCAGCCCGGCCACTCCATCCAGCAGCGACAGGGAAGCCAGCGCCGAATCCTACTCGTCGGCGCCGCAACAAGATTCCGTTTCGAGTCTTTCGGCGGAAGACTTTGGTTTTTCATTCGACGAAAAGCCACAGACTCGTCAACAAGCGGTCAGCCCGAGAGCGCAGGCACCATCACAACCGGCGGCCCGTCCAAGCAACACGCCCTCCAGCCCGCCACGGCCCCCGAGCACCAGCCAAGAAATCCCCGACTTTCAAAGTTTCGGCTTTCAAGAGAGCGGATTTCAGGATACAGATTTCCATTTCCAGGACCTGGAAACCCAGGATTTCGAATCGCCCGAGGTGGAATCTTTAATTCCCGAGCCTTCACAGGCTCTCGCGCATTCGCAGCCTTTCGAGACGGAGCACTCCGTCAGCAGCCCCAGTGCCGAAAACAAACCCAAAGCCGCCCCGGTCAAGAAAAAAGGACTGTTTGGGTTAACCAATGCGCAATTAATCATCCTGGTCGTCATCCTGCTCTGCTGGCTATGCTCTATGGCCTTATTTGGCGGATACATCTACTATTCCCTCAATGTCTAAACCCTTTCTCAGTATCATCATCCCAGCGCACAATGAAGAGCGCCGCCTGCCCCAAACCCTGGAGCAGGTGGTTCGTTTTGTTGCCAGCCAATCATTTGAATCCGAAATACTGGTGATTGAAAATGCCAGCACTGACCGCACGCTGGCCGTCGGGAACGAGTACGCCAGCCGCCATCCACAGGTACGCGTACTGCATGAAGAACAGCCCGGCAAAGGCCGCGCCGTTCAAAAAGGCATGCTGGCCGCCAAAGGCGCCTACCGCTTCTTTGCGGACGCCGATTTTTCCATGCCGCCCGCCGAAATTGTGCACTTCATCCCACCCGAAATTGATGTGCCGATCGCGATCGCTTCCCGCGAAGCGCCCGGCGCGGTGCGTTACGACGAACCTTTCTACCGGCACATCACCGGGCGCGTCTTCAACGCCTCCATTCGCACAATCGTGCTGCCCGGCTTGCACGACACACAGTGCGGCTTCAAAATGTTCCGCGCGGATGCCGCTGAACACCTGTTCCGCCGCCAAACGCTGATGGGCTGGTCCTTCGACGTGGAATTGCTCTACATCGCCAGCCTGCGAGGCTACCCCATTCTCGAAATCCCCATTCCCTGGTACTTCAACCCCGAAAGCAAGGTTAACGTCTTCCGCGATTCATGGCGCATGTTTATCGACCTGCTCACAATCCGTCGCAATGGATCCAGGAAACTGTATGATTAAGACGCCCGGCCTGCATCTTGAGCAGGCCTTGTGGCAAAAAGGCATTCAAAGGATTGGGGGAATAGACGAAGCCGGTCGCGGAGCCTGGGCTGGTCCCGTTATGGCGGGCGCAGTCATCCTGCCCAACGACTCACGGATTGGACTCACCCTGGCCGGAGTGCGCGATTCCAAACAGATGACTCCCCGTCAGCGTGAAAAATGGGCGTTGGAGATTAAATCCGTTGCCCTGGCCTGGTCGGTCGGGATGGCTTCCGCCGCTGAAATTGACGAAATCGGCATCCTACCGGCCAACCACCTGGCGATGACGCGCGCCATCACAGGGCTGACGCTGACCCCTGAATATCACTTGTTCGACTTCATCCATTGGAAAACCTGCCCCTATCCCGGCGAAAAACTCGTCAAAGGCGAGACTCAATCCCTGAGCATCGCGGCGGCTTCCGTGCTCGCCAAAACCGCCCGTGACGAGCTGATGAGAACGCTGGAGGATCAGTATCCCGGCTACGGGTTCGCGCGTCATAAAGGCTACGGAACCGCCATCCATCGCGCCGCCATTATCAGCCTCGGTTTATCCCCCGTTCATCGCAAATCCTTCAAAATCCCATAAAAATTCCCAGTCCGGCCTCAATCAAGCCAGGATCAAGTTGTCGATCAGGCGCGTCTTCCCCACAAAAACCACAAGTGAAAGCAACGCTTTCCCACTTACAGTTTCCAACTCTGTCAGCGCGTCGTAATCGGCGCAGGAGACGTATTGCAGTTGGGCGAGCGGTTCTGAAGCGATCACGTCTTTGACAATTTGACGCAGCTGTTCTGCATCCTTTTCGCCGCCATCGAAGGCTTTTTTCGCGGCTGAAAGCGCGCGGTACAACACCGTCGCCGCCTGGCGCTGCTCGAGGCTGAGATAACTGTTGCGACTGGACATGGCCAACCCGTCAGCTTCGCGCAGGGTGGGGCAAATCACAATCTCAAGCGGGTAGCTCAAATCGCGCGTCATCTGGCGGATGACGGCGGCCTGCTGGGCATCTTTCTGGCCGAAATACGCTTTATCGGGCCGAGTGGCGTTGAACAGCTTGGCAACAATCGTTGTCACGCCGCGAAAATGACCGGGGCGCATGGCGCCTTCCAGCGGTTTCGTCAGGGTTTCGACATCCACCCAGGTCTGATAGCCAGCCGGGTACATCACTTCGGGCGTTGGGAGCCAGACCAAATCCACACCAGCCGCTTCCAGCAGGTGCAGATCGCGCTCAAGGTTGCGCGGATATTTGGATAAATCCTCGCTCGGTCCAAACTGGGTGGGATTGACAAATATCGTGGCGATGACGCTCTGACATTCGCTTTTGGCCTGCTCAACGAGCGAGATGTGCCCGTCATGCAAATAGCCCATCGTCGGGACCAGCCCAAGCGGACCATCGAGCAAGCGGCGGGCATGAAACAGTTCTTCCAGGGTGGTGACGATCATCATGGATTCGGTCATAGGTTTTCCTGCTTTTGGGCAAAGCGCAGAGATTTTTTATTACTCACAAAATGGAACGAGCCGGGGCTGGATAGGCTGCGCAAAAGCTTCAAAAACGGGCCAGCCATCCCATTCGGCAGGCCGGGGCAGGCCAAGCGCCCAGGCCGCGGTGGCGGCGGTATCGGTGGTCTGGATGGGCGTGGTCAGCGGACCAGGGCGCACACCCGGCCCGGAAACAATCCAGGGAATGGTCATATCTTCGGGCATGCGCGAGCCGTGTGCCTGTTCGTGGCCGCCGTGATCGGCGGTGATGATGACGAGAGTATCCTCGCGCAGACCGTGGTCGTCAAGGTCTTTGAGCAGCGTCCCGATGGCTTCATCGGCGCGTTGAACGACGCTGATATATTGCGGCGACATCCAGCCGTAGACGTGGCCCATGGCATCGGGCGTGGCAAAGTGGACAAACAGGACGCCAAAATCCACCGGGAATTCTTCGGTGAGACGTTGGGCGATGACCACATCCCGGTCGTTGATGTAGCGGAAGACATCGGTGCTGGCGGGTTCAGTGATTTGACGGAGTTTTTCCTTGCCAACGAACATGACCGTTTTCAACCCGGCGGCGTGCGCCAGGTCAAATAAATCTTGGCCCTGAGCGTAGCCCCTTTCGGGCAGATAGTCATTCCAATCCACGCCATGTTTGGCGGGACAAAGACCCGTCAGCATGGAAGCGTGCGAGGGCAGCGTGGCGCTGGGAAAAGTCGTCTGGGCGGTGAGACTGTAGGCGCTAATCTGCATCAGGGCCAGCAAATTCGGCATGGGAGCGACGGCGATGGCATCCGGGCGCAAGCCGTCCAGACTGATGATGAGTATGCGATGGATGGCGGGACGAGGGGTAGGCGTCTCCGTTGGCGTTTCGCTGGGGAGCGGGGTAAAAGTGGCAGTCGGCGGAACAAGCGTGACGGTGGAAGTGGCCGGTTGAAATGGGGTGATGCTGGGTGGAGCGAGAGTCACCGTCGGGGTGGCGACGGCCGGGGGAACGGCGGGCAGGCAAGCGGTGAGAAACAGCGCGGCAATCGTCAGCAAGCTGAAAAATCGAAAGCGGGGAGAAATATTCATAAGGGGCGTTTAGTCCAATTCTATTTTAAAAAAGTGGTTGAAAATCGCCTGATTGGCAGTAAACTAAGTGTAACCATTTTTCAACCAGGAGGGAACATGCCAGCATTAAATCGTGTCCAGTTAATTGGGTATTTGGGTAAAGACCCAGAATCCCGCTTCACCCCCAACGGTAAAAAGGTGACGCACTTCAGCTTGGGAGTAACGCAGCGCTGGAAAGCCGATGGGGAAACGAAGGAATATACCGATTGGGTTTACGTGGAAGCCTGGGGGCGGCTGGGAGAAGTCTGTGACCAGTACCTGCACAAAGGCAGCCTGGCCTACGTGGAAGGACGCTTGAAGGTGGAGCGCTACGAGGAAAAAGGCGAAACGCGCTATTCGACGAAAGTTGTTGCGCTGCAGGTGCAGATGCTCGACCGCAAGGGCGCTGAAGAACCAATAATGAGCGTCGAGGAGGATGCCAGCGGTTATGAAGTTTAAGCCAAAAGCGTGCTAAACGCAAAGTGACCTCCGGCTTTTTTTGCGGAGGTCACTTTTTTATTGAAGCTTTTCAAGTATTTGAGAACTACGGCACCACGGCAAAGCGATTTTTCAGAGTATAGGTGATGTAATTCTGCCACAAGCGGATAATCGCATCCTGATGAAAATCATGGTTGGAGAAAGTCTGGAAAACCACGCGTCCATCGTAGCAAGTAGCCATGACGCCATAGTCGGACTTGCGATTCTGGAACGTCCCGGCCAGCAAAGTAGCATTGCTGCCCGGAGATATTCGGATTATATCTCCGGCTTGCCATTGCCAGTAGCGCGAATAATTGATCAGCGGCATGGCATTGTTGGGGGCGCTGAAAAGGGGATGGGTCGAATCCAACCAGTAAATCGACTCGGCCAGCGGCCAATCTTTTTGGAATTCGATGCCACAGCCGGATAACACCGGTTTGAGACGCCCCTCGCCTAACTGGTCCAAATACCAGACTTCGGCAATCACGGCGGTTTTATCGCGCGAGATTTTTTCACCGATCACATCCCAGAATTCTCCCTGAACCTTGGTTTTTGATTCTGCGCCGATAATAATCAAATCCCATTGAACGGGGGAATTCAGGTTTTCCATGAAGTGACCCAGCGCGTCACCGACGTGTGTGTATTTCAGGCCCATGCCATTCAATGCGTCACTGATCCACAACCCGATATCCGGCGTATCTTCATAGACCAGGATTTTGGCATTTTTTAAGCGCGATTCAAAGTCAGCGGCGGGATCCGCGGTTGCGGCGACTTCTGGCGAGGGAGCGATCGGTTCAGGTTGATTATTTTGCTCCGCCTGCGAGGTTAAGAGCGCCGCGGCAGCAGTAGCCTGGACTTCGAGAGCCACTTTGGTGGCATCCACAGGTTGAACCGGCGCAGGGGCGTTGTTGGTAGCCAGGATTTCCAGGGCGATTTTCGTTGCATCCACAACGGGAGGCGGAAGCGCATTGTTAGTCGCTTGAAGCTCCAGGGCAATCTTGGTCGCATCTGCAACCGGGATTTGAACGGCTGGCGCGGCGCCGGGTAAATTGCAGGCCAGCATGGCCAGGATGAGAAAGAGTAAAGAATGAACAGGCCGGAATCGTTTCGCAAACATGGCATTCTCCTCTTACGCTATTTGATTAACTCATTCTTGCACGATTATTGCGACACGGCATTAACAAAAACGTAATATAAACCCCCAGTTTTCAGGCTGGGGGTTTGGTCTGGTTACAGACTGGAGCGGATGTGGACGATATCGCCGTCCTTGACAATATATTCCTTGCCTTCAAGCCGGAATTTGCCTTTGGCTTTGCACTCAGCCATGGTGCCGAGCGAAATCAAGTCATCGTAGGCGACAACTTCCGCGCGGATAAAACCACGCGCTATATCGGTATGGATTTCTCCAGCCGATTCAACGGCGGTGGCATTGCGACGGGTTGTCCAGGCGCGCACTTCGTCTTCACCAACGGTGAAAAATGACTGTTGGTTGAGCAAATCATAAGACAGGCGAATCATCAAGTTGAGGGCTGGTTCCACAATGCCGTATTCGGCCATGAAAACCTGGGCATCTTCCGCCGGGAGTTGGGAAATTTCCATCTCCAGTTTGCCGGGCAAAGCCACAAATGGATGGTCGAGTTCGAAAGCAGGAGCTTTTTGTCCTTCGCCGAGGTTGAAAACCGTCAGAATTTGCTTACGGGTGAGCAGGCCGAAGCTGGAAAGTTCCTTTTGCTCGTCGGCAGAATATTCCAGTTTGCGCAGCGGAATATTATTGTTGAGCGCTTCGAGCAGGCGATTGAAAAGCACCGTCTGTCGTTCGTTGAGCGCTTTATCGGTACCGCCTTTTTTGCGTTCATCCAGCAGACGTTCGAGCTTGCGCTCTACCGCAATTAAGTCGTTGATCAGTAATTCCGTCAGCATGGAATCGACATCCCGGGCGGGATTAATCGATCCGGCTGGGTGGGGAACGTCATCATCATCAAAACAGCGAGCAACATTGATGAACGCATCCATTTGACCGAGCGTATTGAGCAAATTCCCTGAAATACCCTTGGAATTGCCATCCAGCCCGGCGATATCGGCGTAGGTTACTTTTGCGTAGATGGTTTTCTTCGGGTTGAACATGCCGGACAACCGGTCAATTCGTGGGTCGGGAACATCAACCACGCCGGTATGGACTTCGATTCGACCGGCAGATGCGGTGGTTGGCGTGTTACTGCGCGTGAGCGCGTTGAACAGGGTGGTTTTTCCAGATTGTGGGAGGCCGATTATGCCTAGTTTCATCTTGACCTTATGGTTGGGAGTGGTATACTATGCGTCGCAATAGACCATTTTACAACGCTTGCCGGAGTGGCGGAATTGGCAGACGCGCACGACTCAAAATCGTGTTCCGTGAGGAGTGAGGGTTCAAGTCCCTCCTTCGGCACCAGATTATACCTTACCCTGCGGGGTACTTTGCCAAAAACGCTCTCATTTTGAGAGCGTTTTTGGCTTACATTTGTCAGTTTTCAATTTGTTTTATTCTTCCCTGCCCAATGCACTTGTTTCTTGCGAACTTGCCTATATAATAAGACTCAGCCAATTCTTATGGCCCTGACTTCAAAAATAATCCGACGCTCTCAAAAGCGCGCGGAAAGCGCATGAATCGGCACTTGGCTGATTCTGCTTGTACCCCGTAACTTGACAGTTTTTTTGGTGAATTTCATCACTGGAAAAACCTGTCTTTCGGGCTTATCATCTTATTATTCATGCGTAGGAGGAATAATGCCAGCTGCTTCTGAAGATATCCTTGCCATCGTTCTTGGGGGAGGCCGTGGAACCAGACTTTATCCGTTGACCAAGCTGCGCGCCAAACCTGCCGTGCCGATCGCCGGAAAATACCGTCTGATTGACGTGCCGATCAGCAACTGTATCAATTCGGGAATTTACCGGATTGCTGTCTTGACACAATTCCACTCGGTTTCCCTCAATCGCCACATTACGCGCACCTACCGCTTCGACACTTTCCACACCGGCTGGGTGCAGATTCTGGCTGCCGAACAAACCCTGCAGAGTGAAGACTGGTACCAGGGCACAGCCGATGCCGTGCGGAAGCAAATTCGTGAAATTATTGCATCAGACGCCGCGTATGTGCTGATTTTGGCTGGCGACCACCTCTACCGCATGGATTACGCCGCCATGGCAAAATTCCACTGGGATAACGACGCCGATATCACCGTGGGCGTTCACCCGGTCACGCGAGAAGAAGTGCCCAATCTGGGAATCCTAAAAGTCACCGACGATCGACGCATTGCTGCGTTTGTCGAAAAGCCCAAAGACCCCAAGGTGCAGGCGCAGTTCGTCAGCAGCAATGACCCAGACCGTCCATTCCTGGCATCGATGGGCATTTATATGTTCAAGACCTCGGTCCTGCTCGATCTGCTGACCGACTTCCCGGATCATGATGATTTCGGTCACGATGTAATTCCCAACTCGATCCGCACCCATGCCGTTTTTGGATATCCATTCAACGATTACTGGCAGGATATTGGAACAATCCGTTCCTTCTACGAAACCAACCTGGCCCTGACTCGCGTCGACGCGCCCTTTAATTTCTTCAACCCCGAACGGCCCATCTACACCAATCCACGCACTTTGCCTGGCTCATCGGTGGAAAACAGCGTGCTGAAAAACGTTCAGCTTTGTGAAGGCTGCCGCATCCAGGAAGCCGAAATTACTCATTCGACAATTGGTTTGCGCAGTCAGATTGGCCCCGGCACCAAAATCAAAGACAGCATCATCATGGGCGCAGATTATTACGATAATCCCTCCATCAAAAGCACCGACGTGCCGCTCGGCATCGGCCCCAACTGCGTGATTGAAGGCGCCATTCTGGATAAAAACGTCCGCATCGGCGAAGGCGTGGTGATTAAATCCTTCCCGCGCGGCACGGAAATGGACGCCGGGACGTGGGTGGTTCAGGATGGCATTGTCGTCATCCCAAAAGATACAACCATCCTACCCAACACGCGCATCACCCCTGAGTAAAGCAATCAACAGCAATAAAAAAGGCCAGTTCGGTGGAACACAAAATCGCCGAACTGGCCTTTCTCTGCCACAAAACGATTGTGACAAACGGAGTACCCTATGGATTTTTACTGGCCCACCATTCTGATCGTCCTGCAGCTGATATTTTTGGAAGGTATTCTTTCCATCGATAATGCTGCCATTATTGGTGCACTCGTCTCCCCCCTGCCCGATAAGGAAGACATTCCCTGGCCGGGCCCATTAAAAAAACTGGGGCGGTTTCTTCATCCGCTGTTGGGAAAGCAACGAACCGCCGCGTTAAGAGTCGGCCTGCTCGGCGCGTACCTCGGACGTGGCGCCATGTTGTTCATGACCAGTTTCTTAATCCACAATTCGTGGATTAAACTGCTCGGGGCCGCATATCTCATTCACCTGGCATTTGACAGCCTCGAAGATATGTCCGGTGGCGGCGGTGAAGAGGATGGCGAGGGCAAACCCATCCTGGCGAAAACCTTCTGGGCTACGGTATTGACGGTCGAATTAATGGATCTGGTTTTCAGCATCGATAACGTCGTCGCGGCCGTCTCCCTTTCAAGCAAGATTTGGGTGGTAATGCTTGGAGTGGCAATCGGCATTTTGACCATGCGCTATGCCGCCGGGTTATTCAGTTATGCCGTCGAACGGGAACCGATTCTAAAGCAGGCGGCCTACATCCTGGTGCTGACGATCGGCGTGGAATTGGTGCTCGAACAAGTCTGGCACATCGCATTCTCCGATATGGTCCGTTTCGGGATTTCAATCTCCATCATTTTGCTTTCCCTGGCGTACGCACACATCAAGCCATTGCAGAAATTACGCTTTATCCTGGTCTGGCTGGCCCAGGGCATTGGAATTGTGAACGAACTTGTGGATTGGTTGCTGGCTCCATTCCGCGGGATTTTCAAGCTGATCGGGATTATCCTGCGAAGCTTGAGACAGGCCCAGGCCTCCTGATACCTACTTCACCCAAATTTCACGGATTAACAAAAATGACCGACTCGCAAAATTGAGTCGGCCATTTCTTTATTTCAGGGTGTGAAAGAGCGTGGATTCGGTGCAGTAAATTTGGGGCGTCAGGCGTTGCTCACCCTGTCGTTAGATTTTTTTCCATCCGAACCAGGTGGATGGTACCCAGGTGAATGGTGGGCAGCGCGGCAATGTGAAAACCGAATTTTTCAAAATAAGCCGTCGTCGTGACGCGCGACATCGTTCCGAGGGTTTTATAGCCCTTTTCACGTGCCCGCTCCTCCACAGACTTTAATAACATCCGCCCAATGCCCTGATGTTGATATTCCGGAGCTACCACCAGGTGCGAAAAATGCCCAATTCCTGGGGCTTTTTCATGCAGCTTGGCCACCCCCACAATCTCATCCTGCTCATTTACCGCCATGAAGTGGTCACTGATTGGTTCATAGTCATCCTTTTCAGTTCCCTTTGGATGGCCACCGGGTTCACGCAAGACTTTGTAACGCAACGCGTAATAGGCTTTGAATTGTTCTTTTGTGGTCGGAGCTTTAATGGTGATCATAGTTCCTCCTGTCCAGAAAGTGCAATTTAACACAAAGATCGATTCGATTATACTTCCAGATACGCAAAATGAGTTTTATCATCGTAATTCGTAATCTCAAACGTGCCGGGCGTTAAATACCCGGTTTTATGAATATAATTCAAGCAGAGTTACTATCCCCTTTCAGGAGATGCACATGTCGACCCAGAAAATTGATGAGCAGGAAGAATCACAGAACTGGCATACTCTTTCTTCTCAAGAAGTTCTCCAACTTCTCGAAGTCGCCGAAAATGGACTGACGTCTGAAGAAGTTAATGCTCGCACCGAGCAATATGGCCTAAACCAACTGACGGAAGCGCCACGCCCCGGCTTTCTGGCCATGCTCTGGGATCAGCTCAAAGACTTTGTGGTCATGCTGTTGATCGTGGCCTCGGTCATTTCAATTTTGCTGGGCGAAACGGTGGATGCCGCCGCCATCATGGCAATTGTGGTGCTCAACGCAGTGCTGGGAATTGTGCAGGAACGCCGCGCTGAAGAAGCCCTGGCCGCGCTGAAAAAGCTGGCCGCACCCGAAGCCCACGTCCTGCGCGATGGACAAAGAATAACCATCCCTGGCCGCGAACTGGTTCCCGGCGATATCGTCTATCTCGAAGCGGGCAACTTCATCCCGGCCGATATGCGCCTGCTCGAAGCCGTCAACCTGCGTGTGGAGGAAGCTTCGCTGACCGGCGAATCGCTCGCAGTCCAGAAAAACGCTGCCATGCAATTGGAACCCGGCGCGCCGCTCGGCGATCGCAAAAACTCCGCCTTCATGGGCACGACCATTTCCTACGGGCGCGGACACGGCGTAGTCACCAGCACCGGCATGAAAACCCAGCTCGGCCTGATCGCCCGCATGCTGCAAAGCGTTGACACCGAAGAAACGCCCCTGCAGCGCCGCCTGAATGAGCTCGGCAAAACCCTGAGCATCGCCGCGCTGATTTTGGTCGGCCTGGTCTTTATCGTGGCAATTTTCTACGGGACTGATCTCGGGATGCTCTTCAGCAATCCGCTGACGTACTTCGTCACCTTCGCAAAACCAATCACCGACGCCTTCCTGATCGCCGTCAGCCTGGCGATCGCCGCCGTGCCGGAAGGCTTGCCCGCCGTCGTCACCATCAGCCTGGCGCTTGGCATGCAGGAAATGATCAAACGGCACGCCCTGATCCGCAAGCTTTCCTCGGTCGAAACGCTTGGCTCAGCCACCACCATCTGCTCGGATAAAACCGGGACGCTGACTCAAAACGAGATGACCGTCACCCGCCTGTGGGCTGATGACCAGTTCATCGGTGTAACCGGGACCGGATACGCCCCGAAAGGCGAATTCCAGCGCGATGGAAAAGTGATCGCCGTTCAGAATTTCCCCGCGATTCAAACCACGCTGTGGCTTGGCGTCCTGAACAATGACGCGGAACTCTCTGACAGCGGTGAAAGCACACACATCATCGGCGACCCGACCGAAGCGGCGCTGATCGTCGCCGCCGAAAAAGCGGGCGCGCTGCACGATGAACTGGATAACGCCTATCCGCGTGAAAACGAGATCCCGTTTGACTCTGAACGTAAGCGCATGATCACCATCCATGCGGTGAGCTCGCCCAAAGCTGGTGATCCTTCGCCATTCCACAATAACACCCACAAAGACTGGCGCGTGATTGCCGTCAAAGGCGCCCCGGATGTGGTGCTGAAGCTCTGCAAACACTACCAGCGCATGGACGACAGTTCCGCGCCGTTGGATGAAACCGCCCGTCAGCGAATTCTGGCCGCCAACGATGCCATGACCAAAGACGCGCTGCGGGTTTTGGGCGTCGCCTATCGGCTGGTGCCGGAAGTCACAGGCGAGCTAACCCCTGAGAATCTGGAACAGGAACTGGTTTTCGTCGGTTTAATCGGCATGATCGATCCGCCGCGCGAAGAAGTAAAAATCGCCCTGGCGACCGCCCGCCACGCGGGCATCCGCACTGTCATGATTACGGGCGATTTTCCCAACACGGCGCGCGCCATTGCCGAGGCGATTGGCCTGCTGCGGCCCGGCAAAAAAGTGATGACCGGCACGGAGTTGGATGCGATCAGCGACGAACAGCTGAACGCCGTCATCGAAGACACCGACGTTTTTGCCCGGGTTTCACCGGAACATAAAATGCGTATCGTCGATGCCTTGCAGGCCAACAATGAAATCGTGGCCATGACCGGCGACGGCGTCAACGACGCGCCCGCCATCAAGCGAGCCGATATCGGCGTGGCGATGGGCATCACCGGCACCGATGTGGCCAAAGAAACCGCCGATATGGTTTTGACTGACGACAACTACGCCAGCATCGTCTCAGCAGTGGCGCAGGGACGCATCATTTACGGCAACATCCGCAAATTTGTGTTTTTCCTGCTTTCCTCCAACGTGGCCGAAATCATGATTATTTTCCTGGCGACGCTGGCAGGCTTGCCCGCCCCGCTGACGGCTATTCAGCTACTATGGCTCAACCTGATTACCGACGGTGCGCCCGCCCTGGCGCTGGCGATGGAAAAAGGCGACCCGGATATCATGGATCGCCAGCCGCGCCCCAAAAATGAGCCAATCATCAATGGCCCCATGCGGACGGGCATCATTATCCAGACCATCACCCAGACCAGCGCGGTGCTGACGGCTTTTTGCCTGGGCCTGTTGTGGGAGCTGGCGGTTTGGGGACATGTCCCCGCTGCCGGGCAGAGCGGGCTGTCCTTCCTGCTCAATTTCGACTGGCATTCCGTGGAACTGGACGCGCTGCGCACCGCCGAGACGATGGCCTTCCTGACTCTTTCCCTATGCGAGCTATTCCGCGCTTACACCGTCCGTTCGGAGCGCGCCTCGTTGTTCCAAATCGGCGTCTTCTCAAACAAATGGATGCAATACGCCGTGAGTGTCTCCTTGTCCCTGCTTTTGTTGGTCACCCTGGTGCCCTTTTTACAGGATATTTTCAATACCCACTGGCTGACCGGCCTCGAATGGGCGGTCGTCTTCGGGCTGGGAATCATCCCGGCCATTTCGGAGGAAATCACCAAGGTTTTCCTGAGACGACAAACAGCGTAATCAAACGGAAAAACAAAAAGAGCCAGCCCCATTCAGGAGTTGGCTCTTTTTATGTTCCAATTTCAGGCTGTTACTTTTCGACCACCCAGAAGTGCGAAAGTCCCAGCCCAGAGAGCGGCGTCCGCTCCAGAAATTGCAGAATAGCGCGCAGAACTTTGCCAAATGGCCCAAAGCGGGCAATTATATTGTCGTAGGCCCCAAAAATGACCGTTCGCTCCACGAATTTCACAGGCAGGCCGTCAAACAGCCGCGCCAAGTCGCCAGCCGAATAAACGCGGACGTGCGGCGCGAGCCGGTCACGCCAGGCGCGCGGCAGATAATTCACAAACGGCTTATTACCAAAATAATACTTGCCACGCCAGTAAATGCCGTGCGTTTCAAACGGATAACCGCGATTGGGAACAAAAATCAGTGCGCGGCCGCCAGGTTTGAGCACGCGCAGCATCTCACGGACTGCGAGAAAATCGTCCGCTACGTGTTCAAGCACTTCGTGGCTGAGAATCAAATCGAAGGTCGCGGCCGGATAGGGCAAAAACTCCCCGGCCGCGTTGATAATGCCCGGATTGCGCTGTCCGGCTTGCGCCGCGCGCTCGAAATCATATTCCAGCCCGTAGATTTTTCCACCCAACCGGGACAACTGCTCGACGTACATTCCCACGCCGCAGCCATTTTCGAGAATCACGCCCCGCATCCGGTCTTCCGCAGCGCGCTGAATCATTTCCAGGCGACGGCGCTGCCCCGCGCGCCAGACATAGGACGGTTCACCGCGTAAAGCGGCCTTTTCCATAGTTTGCTTAATCATGGACGTTATTATACCTGTCCTATTTCTCACCCCAATGGATGGCAATGGTGCCAAACATGAGGCGATTGAAACCAATTCGCCTGAATCCAACCACGGCCATGCGGCTGGCGAGTTCTTCCGCGGTCAAAAAATCCTCGGTGGAATCGGGCAGATAGGTATAAGCATCACGCTGACCGGAGAGCAGCGTGCCCAAGGCCGGAATCACAACGTGCATATGCAGCCAGATAAAGGGAGAAAACAGATTGCGTTTGGGGCGAGTTGTATCGAGAATGACAATGCGCCCGCCCGGTTTCAGCACGCGGAATTGTTCACGCAGAGCCGCCAGGCTGTCGATGACATTGCGCATCAGGTAACCGGAAACAACCGCATGAAAAGATTCGGCGGGAAAGGGCAGCCACAAGGCGTCGGCGTTGGCCCAGCCAAAAGGATCGGCGGACTTCCGTCCCACGCGCATCATTTCAAAGGTGAAATCGGCGGCGGTAACGTGAGCCGTCGGTTGCTGGGCCATGGCGGTTCGGGCTAGGTCACCGGTTCCGGTTCCCAGGTCCAACAGCGAGGCGTGCGGGTGGAGTCCGGCGCGGCGGATGACTACTTTTCGCCAGCGAATATCCTGTCCGCCGGTCATTAAGCGATTCATCAGGTCGTAGCGGCTGGCGATGCGTGTGAATAGATTTTGTACATAGCGGGACTTTTCGTCACCAGTGAGATGGGTCATGGGTTCTCCAATAGGCGCTATTATAGCGGTTTTCTTTGCTTGCAGATTCACCCCCTTTGTGCTAGAATCTTTGTGTAATATCAATACCGCAAGCGCCGAAAAGTGGGAGCCCCCCACTTTTTCGCTTGTAATAGGTCAAAATGTCCGAGAATGTTCAATCTGGAGTTCGTGCAAGATGAAAAACGAGTTTAGCCTGGCTTTCAATGAAGTGCTGGAAGAAAAACAACTGCCCAAGGAAGTGATCCTGGCGGCGCTGGAATCGGCCATGGTGTCGGCATATCGCCGCGCTGTGAATGCATCGAGCGCACAGCATGTGGAAGCTAAAATTGATCCAGACACCGGTAAGGTGATGGTTTTCGCCGAAAAAGAAGTGGTGGAAGAAGTGCAGGACGTGCGCACGGAAGTGACGCTCGAAGATGCGCGCAAAGTGAACCCCACCGTTGAATTGGGCGATATGGCCATTATGGAATCAACGCCAACCGATTTTGGCCGCGTGGCAGCACAAACTGCGCGCCAGGTGATCCAACAACGCATCCGTGAAGCGGAGCGCGGCGCGCAAATGGCTTATTTCGAGCGCCAGTTGGGCGAAATCGTCAGCGGCGTGGTGCAGGCCAGCACTGTCCAGACCACCACGGTGGGGCTGGATATGAAGGCCGAAGGCGTGATGCCCGCCAACCAGCGCATCCCCGGCGAGAAATTCCGCATTCATGACCGCCTGCGCGCCATCATCATGGAAGTGAAGGATGGTTCACGCGGACCCCAGATTATCCTATCGCGCGCGCACCGCAACTTTTTGCGCCGTTTAATGGAAAACGAAGTCCCTGAAATTTATCACGGCATCGTGGAAATTCGCGCGATTGCGCGTGAACCAGGTCAGCGCGCCAAAGTGGCGGTATCCGCCACCCAGGCCGGTATCGACCCGGTGGGCGCCTGCGTAGGCGTCAAGGGCACCCGCATCCAGGCCATTGTCAAAGAACTGCATGACGAGAAAATCGACATCATCGAGTGGAATGCCGACCCGGTGATTTACATCTCCAAAGCGATCAGCCCGGCGCGCGTCAGCGGTGTCTACCTGACCGAAACCGAAAAGACTGCCACCGTGGTGGTGATGGAAGATCAGCTTTCGCTGGCCATTGGACGCGATGGACAGAACGCCCGCCTGGCAGCCAAGCTGACCAGCTGGCGCATCGACATCAAATCGGTTGTGGAAGCTGCTGGCGACACGCTCGGCAGACTGCAATCAGAACCGTCGATGCAAACCACCGCCGATTTGGAAAAAGATAACGTGGTGCGCGTCAGCGAAATTCTGGCCAAGAAAGCCGAAAATCGCCCGATTACGCCCGAAGAATACACCGTCCTGGCCCAGTTCGTCGACCGCGTCGAGCGCCGCAGTATCGAGCGTCAGCGCGCCGAGGAAAAAGTCAACGCGGAGAAGATGGCCGAAGCCCGCGCAGGCATCCCCGATACAGCTTTCGAACAACCGCTGGACGTTTTGGGCCTGCCCGAACACGTCTTCAACATCCTGACCGAAGCCGACTTCAACACCGCTGGCGATTTGCTGCTGGCGATGAAACTCAGCCCCGATAAAGTGTTGGGACTGGCCGGAATTGGTCCGAAGGCCATGATGGCGATTGAAAAAGCCGTCGCCGAATCGAAGGCCCAGGCTGAAGCCCCGCTCGCCGTGGAAGTGGCAGAACCCGCTCCAACGGAAGTCGTGGAAGTTGCAGCCCTGGAAGGCGCGGCGGCAGAAGCTGTCGAAACGGCGGAACCGGCCCTGGCTGAGTCTGCTGCGGGAACTGCCGAAGCGGAAGTTAAAACCGAAGAACCGGTTGCCGCCTCCACAGAAGAAGTTGCTCCTGAAGCTTCCTTCGAAGAATTGTTCAAATTACGTCCCGAAACCTTCCGGCCCGGCGCTGAAGAAGAAGACAAGTCGGACAAGAAGGGTAAGAAGGGCAAAAAATCGGTCGAGTATCAGTTCGACGAAGATCGCGGCGAAGTGGTTGGTCGCAAGAAACACAAACGCGGTGACGCCGACTGGACCGGCGAAGACTGGTAAAAAATGGCCGGGAAACCCGCCAAACTAAAACACGTTCCACAACGGACTTGTATCGGTTGCCGCACAGTGCTGGCCAAGCGCACGTTGACTCGCGTTGTGCGCCAAGCTGACGGGGTATTCATTGACCCCTCAGGCAAAATGAATGGTCGGGGGGCCTATTTGCATAACCAGAAGTCCTGTTGGGAACACGGCCTGAAGGGTGCGCTAGCGAACGCATTGAAAGTTGCCCTGACGACCGAAGATCGGCAAAGGCTGGAAATTTATATGGCCAGCCTGCCGAAAGAATCCGCAAGTGAAACTGATGCGCAAGCCTGATCAAACAGCCATGTGAACGTTTAATTCGCTCACGAAGCTCCAACGTCAGGCCACCCTGCAGGGCAGGCGCATTTCAATGTTGGAGGTATCCTGATGAGCGAAAAGAAAATCGAAATCCCGGCAGCAATTGGTGTACGCGACCTGGCGCAGAAAATGGGCATCAGCCCAATTGATGCTATTAAGAAACTGATGGTCAACGGCGTGATGGCCTCCATCAATCAGACAATTGACTATGATACGGCCGCCATTGTCGCCGCCGAATTTGGTTACGAAGCCTTCCCAGAAGAACAGATTTCTGAAGAAAAAGAAGAAGCGGGTGAAATTCCGCTTTGGCGACAGAAGATTGCCAACGAAAAAACTGCCGACCTGGTCAACCGCCCGCCAGTCGTGACCATTCTCGGTCACGTTGACCACGGCAAGACCTCCCTGCTGGACGCCATCCGTCAAACGGAAGTGGCCGCGGGCGAGGCAGGCGGAATCACCCAGCACATCGGCGCTTATCAGGTGGAAAAAGAAGGCCGCCTGATTACTTTCCTGGATACTCCCGGTCACGCCGCATTTACCGCCATGCGCGCCCGCGGCGCCCAAGGCGCGGATATTGTAGTACTGGTGGTGGCAGCGGATGACGGCGTCATGCCGCAAACGCGCGAAGCCATCGCACATGCCAAGGCTGCCCGCGTACCGATGATCGTGGCCCTTAATAAGATCGACAAACCCAACGCCAATCCCGACCGCGTGAAGAATCAATTGGCCGAACTGGAACTGGTCCCGGATGAATGGGGCGGAAATACGATCGTTGTGCCAGTTTCTGCCAAGCAGAAAAAGGGCATTACCGATTTACTGGCCTCCATTTTGCTGGTGGCCGATAGCATTGAAATCCGCGCCAACCCGCAGGGCAAAGTAATCGGCACGGTGATTGAAGCTGAAGTGGATAAAACCAAAGGCGTGATGGCCAGCTTGCTGGTGCAGAACAGCACCTTAAAAAACGGCGCGGTCGTCGTGGCTGGGCTTTCCCAAGGACGCATCAAGGCCATGTACGATTACAAGGGTAAACCCGTACAGAAGGCTGGCCCATCCATACCAGTGGAAGTGTTGGGGATGAATGCAGTCCCATCCGCTGGCGAAATCTTCGAAGTGGTGGAAAGTGAACGCGTGGCGCGTGAAATTGTGTTGAAGCGCCAGGAAGCGATGAAGAACCAGGTCACCTCGGCCAAGATGTCGCTCGAGGACCTGTTTGCCAGGTTCAAGGCCGGTGAATTGAAGGAACTGCGCCTGATCCTGAAAGCTGACGTGCAAGGTTCGCTGGAACCAATCGTCAAGGAAATCAACGAGCTGGCCAAGACCAACAGCTCCGAAATCGCCATCAAGGTTTTGCACGCCGAAACCGGCAACATCGGCGAAAACGACGTCATGCTGGCTTCAGCCTCGAAAGCGATTTTGATCGGATTCAACGTCCAGGCCGAAGTGCCCGCCCGCAGGCTGGCCGAGACCGAAGGCGTCTCCATCCGCATGTACGACATCATCTATCGCCTGACTGAAGATATCGAAAAAGCCCTCAAGGGTATGCTCCAGCCGGAATTCATCGAGAAACACATCGGCAAAGCCCAGGTGCTGGCGGTCTTCCCGATTTCGAAAGTCGGTAAAATTGCCGGATGCCGCGTGCTGGAAGGCGAACTCCGCCGCAACAGCAAAATCCGCCTGACGCGCGGTAACGATATTGTCTTTGAAGGGGAAGTTGCCTCGCTCAGACATGAAAAAGAAGATGTGCGCGATATTCGCGCTGGTTTTGATTGCGGCATCGGCTTGAAAAACTTCAACGACCTGGTCGTTGGTGACATGCTCGAATGCTACAGCCTGGAAAAAACAGGTTGATTGACATAATCAGATAAATGTTGTACGATTTATTTACAGTCTCAGGCTGTTCCCTATTGACGGAGCAGCCTGACCAAATGGAACAAAATCATGCCAAGTGGCGTTCGTTTACAAAAAATTGCAGATCGCATCCGTGATGAAATCTCGGATATGTTGATTAAGGAAATTAGCGATCCGCGCCTGCACAATGTCTATGTGACGGATGTGCGCGTTGACAGGGAACTCGCCTACGCGGATGTTTACGTTTCAGCGGTTGAAGGCAAGTCCCGCGCCACCGAAATTGTGCAGGGCATGGAAAGCGCCGGTGGTTTTCTACGCCGCAATCTCACCACCCGCGTGGAATTACGTACCTTTCCACGCCTGCGCTTCCACTGGGACCCGACTCCGGAAAATGCAGACCACATCGAAAAAATCCTGGCACAACTGCGGGAAGAAAAGAAGTAAAAACACCATCCCGGTCAAAGCGCTCAGGGCAGCGCGAAAGCCAAAGTTCAGGAGTTCCCAGTACGCATGAATACACTCGACGCAGAAATTAATGCCAAAATAAACTCTGCGAAAAACATTCTCATTGTTTCCCACGTCCGCCCGGATGGAGATGCCATCGGTGCCCTGCTCGGCCTTGGATTGGCCTTGCAACAGGCAGGCAAATCTGTCCAAATGGTGCTGAATGATGGCCTTCCGGCCTCTTTCCGCCACCTGCCCGGCAGCGATCAGATCAAAAAAATTCTACAGGGTGAACCTGATCTGTTCATCACGGTGGATTGCGCCGATTTCAAGCGTACCGGAAAACAATTCGAGAACTTCCGCAAACCCGATATCAACATCGACCATCACGTCACCAATGAAAATTTTGGGACGTTGAATTTGGTGGAACCTGAATCAGTGGCGACTTCCGCAGTTTTGACGGATCATCTGCCGCTGTGGGGCTTCGAAATCACCCCGGAAGTGGCCGCCAACCTGGCCACCGGCATTGTGACCGATACCCTGGGATTCCGCACATCGAACACCACATCGAAAGCCCTGCGACAAATGGCGCTGCTGATGGATACTGGCATCAACCTGCCCGAACTCTATAACCGCGCACTCGTCAGCCGCTCATTTTCGGCGGCGCGCTATTGGGGAGCGGGACTTTCCAGCCTGAAAACGCTGGATGGCATGGTTTACGCCACCCTGCGCCAGGTGGACCGCAAACAGGCCGGTTATGGCGGCAATGACGATGCCGACCTGATCAACGTCATATCTGCCATTGAAGACCACACCGTCGGCATGATTTTTGTCGAACAGCGCGATACCGTCAAGATTTCGTGGCGCGCGCTCCAACCAGGGGTGGACGTTGCGCAGATCGCCAAGTATTTTGGCGGCGGCGGACATAAGGCAGCAGCCGGAGCAGATATTTCTGGCACCATGGAAGAAATTCAACCGCGGGTTTTACAGACCACGCGTGAAATGCTAAATCTTTAGGGGGCAGGAGAATATTATGGACAACCAGGATCTCAAAAACGCAATATCCGGTGTGCTCGTGGTCGATAAACCAATCGGCATGACCTCGCACGATGTGGTCAATACCGTCCGATTCGGCACCGGCATCCGCCGCGCCGGGCATACCGGCACACTTGACCCGCGCGCTTCCGGCGTACTGGTCATCCTCGTCGGCCCGGCGGTTCGTTTAAGCGAATACGTCTCCGCTTCAGACAAACGCTACCAGGCCATTATCCGCATGGGCGCCTCCACCGACACATTTGATGCCGATGGGCGATTCACCCAGCAGACCAGTGTCCCGTTCAATATTAGCGAAAGCCAGTTCGAGGAAACGCTCAAACAATTTGTCGGCGAAATCGAACAGACTCCCCCACCCTACAGCGCCGTCAAAGTGCGCGGACGCCGCGCCTATGATATGGCCCGCAAAGGCGAGGAAGTGGAACTGGCTCCGCGCAAAATCAACGTCTACCACCTCGAAGTGCTCGAATGGGCGCCCCCCGAAGCGGTCGTGGATGTGCACTGCTCCTCGGGCACCTACGTCCGTTCCCTGGCCAACGACATGGGCAACGCCCTGGGCTGTGGCGGCTACCTGGTGGGCCTGCGCCGCACCAAGAGCGGACGCTTCAGCCTGCGCGACGCCACCCCCCTGCGCAAGCTGCAGGAAGCCTTCCGCGCTGGCAACTGGTACCAATACCTGATTCCCGCCGCTGAAGCCCTGGGCGATTGGCCCGCCATCGAACTCGACCCGGATACCGTCGAAAACGTCAAGCACGGACACCGCATCCCCGCCGACCCGGCCGACAAGCCCGGCATTAACAACCTCGTCCGCGGCGTCAGCATGGCCGGAGAACTGGTAGCGCTGATGGAACTCGATCCAACCACCAGCGAATGGCAGCCCAAGAAAGTCTTCTTTTCATAACCATTTCGTAGGGGCGCAGCAATGCTGCGCCCCTACCCGTCCAGCCTATGCCCCAACATTATCACACCCTCGAAGCCGCCCACCTGACCGGCACATGGCTCACAATCGGCGTATTTGACGGTGTCCATCGCGGCCACCAGGAAATCATCCGCCAACTAACGGCAGGCGCCCACGCCAACGGCGCGCCTGCCGTTGTGCTTACCTTCACTCCGCACCCGGCCAACGTCCTGGCCGGACGCGACCTGAAATGCATTAACACGCCCGAAGAACGCGCCGAAATCATGTTCAACCTGGGCATCGACGCCGTCATCACGCTGCCGTTCACGCATGAACTGGCCGAACACAGCGCCGAAGATTTCATGTCTACGCTCAAACGGCATCTCGGTCTGAATAAACTGCTCATCGGATACGATTTCGCCCTCGGCAAAGGCCGCGCGGGGAATTTTGAACGCTTATCCTACATCGGCCAAACATTGGATTATGACGTCATCGCCGTGGAAGCCATCCGCTTAAACGATGACATCATCTCTTCAACCCTGATCCGTCAAAAAATTGCCGATGGAGCTGTGGCTTTGGCCGCCATTAAATTGGGCCGCTACTACTCCGTCACGGGACCCGTAATCCCCGGCGATGGGCGCGGACGCACGATTGGCATTCCCACCGCCAATGTAGATGCCCCTGCCGAGAAAGTAATCCCATTAAACGGCGTCTACGCCTGCTGGAGCGTGGTCGACGGGAAACGGCACCTGGCCGTTGTCAATATCGGCGTGCGCCCCACCTTCACCGCTGGAGAAGTGCTCCCCCGCATCGAAGCCCACCTGCTGGAATATTCATCTGATTTGTACGGAAAAAATGTCACGCTGGAATTCGTCGAACGCCTGCGCGGCGAGCAAAAATTTTCATCGGTGGAAGCCCTGGTCAGCCAGATCCAAACCGATATCGAAACCGCCAAAACATATCTGTAAATAAAGAGACCGCCGAATTGGCGGTCTCTTTTCAATTTCAATGCTACGGATTTTATCCGCCGTGCACCAAGCGCGGATCCAAAACGTCACGCAGACCGTCGCCGATCAGGTTGAAAGAAAGCACGGTCATCATGATCGCAAACCCGGGGAAAAAGACCAGGAAGGGCGCGTTGAAAACGCTGTTGCGTTCCTCACCCAGCATCAAGCCCCATTCGGGGGTGGGGAATTCTGCGCCAAGCCCCAGGAAGCTGAGGGCCGCTGCGCTCAGAATGGCGGAAGCAATTCCCAGCGTGCCCTGGACGATCAAGGGGGTAAGCGCATTGGGCAGAATACGGGTAAATAAGACCCGCAAATCAGAAGCCCCTTGCGCCTTGGAAGCCATGACGTAATCCAATTCCTTGATAGAGAGCACACTCGCGCGTACCACGCGCGCAAATATTGGAATCTCAATAATGGCAATCGCCAACAAGGCATTAATCAGCCCCGGGCCGAGTACCGAAACGATCGCAATCGCCAGCAGCAGGCTCGGGAAAGCCATTAAAACATCCAGCGTTCGCATGATCAAGTCATCCAGCCAGCCGCCCACAAACCCGGCGACCGCACCCAACATGCCACCAATCACAATCGCGAAGGTCACCGTGGCAACACCAACCTGCAACGATAATCGTGCACCAAAAATGATACGGGAAAACAGGTCGCGGCTGTTGCCATCGATTCCCATAAAATGTTCGGGTTGATCCGCCGGACAGCCCAAGAGATGGATACAGGGCAGAGATCGACGTTTGACTTCTTTCAATTGGATAATCGGATCAAATGGCGCAATCTGTTCGGCAAATATCGCACAGATAATCAGAATTCCCAATAGAACCATGCCCAATTGTGCCGAGCGGTGCTGGAAAAGGCGCCGTGCCATAATCACATAAGGATTATCACGCTGGCGCATGGCATCAGCGGAAAGAACTGGAACTTCGTTTTCACTCATGTTATTTCACCCTGACGCGCGGATCCAGGTAGGCATACGAAGCATCCACGATAAGATTCGAAAAAACGAAAATCAACGCAACCACTACGGAAAAACCCTGCACAACCGGATAATCGCGATTGAGAATTGCTTCCACCATGCGCGAGCCCACGCCGGGCAGGGAAAAAATCGTTTCAGTCAAAACCGCGCCCGAGAGCAACCCACCAGTCTGGATACCGATGATGGTCACGATCGGAATCAGGGCGTTGCGCAGCGCATGTTTACGAATTACCAGCGCATATTTCAAACCCTTGGCACGGGCAGTGCGGATGTAATCCTGTCCAAGCACTTCCAGGAGAGCCGAGCGGGTCATACGGGCAATCACCGATAGGGAAATGGTGCCAACCGCGATTGCAGGCAGAATCAGGTGCTTAAGCGCATCCAGGGTCAGGGCATAATTGCCGGTAATCAGACCGTTCAGGATCGCAGAATTGGAAAGCAAGGAAGTAAAAAAGAGTTTGGCGCCGGTGGCATCCTGCATACCCCAGGTCTTTATCAGCGGAACAATTGACATCCCGGCTGTTAAACGACCGCTCGGCGGCAACTGCAGCGGTGTTCCCTTGAACACAATGGCAAATAAATATGCCAGCAGCAGCCCTAACCAGAAGACCGGCATGCTGACGCCCATATTGGCCCCCAGCATGGTAATAGTATCAATAAAACTATTGCGATTGAGCGCAGAAACGACGCCCAAAATAATGCCGAAGGTTGAAGAAAAGATCATTGCCAGGATGGTCAATTCAATGGTCATCGGCAGGCGTTCGCTGATGATCAGGGTGATCGGGCGGCGATCCTTGAGCGAATTGCCAAAGTCGCCCTGGGAAATGTTGGCGGCATAACGGATAAATTGCTCGGGGATGCTTTGATCCAAGCCGAAGCGCGCCCGAAACTCCCGGCAGCTCTCTTCGGTGGCGTGTTCACCGAGCATCACATAGCATGGGTCACCTGGGACCAGCCGCGTAATAATAAATGTAACCAGCAGGATACCAACCAGGACGGGCAGAACCAGGAAAAGTCTACGCACCAGGAATTGTGCCATGCAAAGCGCTCCAAAGATGGAATTAAGGGATGGAGCATGGTTGCCCATGCTCCATCCGAAGTTACTGTAGTTCGATTACTCGGCGGGCTGGTTCAGGACTTTTGGACCAAGCAGGTCTTTGAAGTACTGGAAGGCGCCGGTGTTGCCCTTGCGCAGCGGGTACTTGTAATCCAGACCGATGCTAAAGCTGGCGACCACATCATTGGCGTCCAGTTTCGAGCCGTTCGAGAAGACAACACCCTTCTTCAAAACGCAGGTCCATTCGGTGGCGTCGGCGTTGCCGGTGCAGCTTTCGGCCAGGTCGGGTTCCGCAACGGAGGTGGTGGTGAAGGTGTAGAGTTTGCTGAAGACCAGGTTGCAGGCGCGGAAAGAGTTGCCGTCGGTTTCGTCAGCGCAGGTCAACGAAACGGGTTCGCCATCCTGCGAGAAGACTACGGTGCCATCAGCGGTCTTCATCAGCTTGAAGTTTTCGTTGTAGGGGCCAAGCACAACATTTTCGACGCTGGCCAGGTAGGCCTGGTTGACTGTGCCGTGCGCGATGACAATGTTCGGGACGTGCTGAGCATACAGCTTGTTGACTTCGTCATACATCTTCTGGCGTTCGACTGGATCGCCGGACTTGCCAGCCTTGGCGATCAGATCCATCATATCCTGGAAGGGATTGCCGAAGGATTTGCTGGTGCCCATCAGGAAAACATCGTACCAGTTGGTCGCATCCGGGTAGTCTTCGCTCCAACCGAGGAAGAACAGTTCTTTCTTGCCGTCGCGAGTCGCGGGCAGATAAGTGGCCCATTCTTCCATTTCCAGCTTGATTTTGATGCCAGATTCGGCCAATTGCGCCTGGACGGCCTGGGCGATCTTGGTCGGCTGCGGGAAGTACGGGCGGGTGCGTTCAGCGTACGAGAGGGTATATTCTTTGTTGAAGTCGAAACCTTCGGCCTTCAGCATTTCGATGCCCTTGGCAGTATCATAAGTGGTGTCAACGTAGCCATCGGTGAAACCGGGCTTGACGCCAGCCGGAACAAACTGGGTGGCAGCCACAGAGCCGGGAGCGTAGAAGTCATCCACGATCTTCTGCTTGTTGATCAGCATGGCCAGGCCCTGGCGGACTTTTTCGTTGTCCCACGGAGCAATGGCGTTGTTGATGCCCAGGTAGAGGAAGTTGTTAATCTTGCGCGGGGCCAGCTGAAGGTTGGCATCCGCCGAGATGGTGGACAAGTCATCAGCCGTCACTTCGGCGATACCGCTGACGTTGCCGGACTGCAGGTCAAGCAAACGCGCAGCCGCTTCCTTGTTCCACTTCAGGATGAAGGTGGAGTTGGCGGGCTTGGTACCAAAGTAAGTGGGGTTGGCTTCGAAGGTGATGTGATCGCCGCGGACCCATTCCTTGACGATGTAGGGGCCAGTACCGATCGGGTTATCGTTAATCTTGACCGCGTCGCCGCCGGTTTCCTTCAGGTAGTCTTCGTCGAGAATGTCGAAGGCTTCCACCGAGCCCACCTTCGCAATGAAGGCCGGTTCAGGGGCGCAGAAGCTGAACTTAACGGTCAGTTCATCAACGGCTTCGATCGACTTGATATTGCCACCGTAATTGCAATCGGGAGCAACCAGGCTCTCGCCTACGAAAGCGGGAGCAGCCGGGGCTTCAGTCGCAGCGGGGGCGGCGGGTGCTTCAGTCGCGGCCGGGGCAGCGGGAGCAACCGGGGCTTCAGTGGCGGCCGGGGCGGGAGTGCCGCAGGCAGCCAGTACCATGCTCGCCAAAATGAGCATGGACAGTACTACATAAATACTACGTTTCATGGGTTCTCCTCCTGAGAGAATTGAGTTGGAGTGATGGACGAAAAGCGAATTATCAACGATCCTGCAATCTCGTCCAGCATCCGATTCTAGGATGCTGTTTGATTATACAGCATCTTTTGACCATTAATAAACCGGCAGAGGGATTCCAACTCCGTTTATTGTCACATCCCTGGGATTTTCCGGCCAAATTCCTGCCACCTTTGTCCCGCACGAGGGACAGGTGCCATCTTTGGTCAGGCGATACTCGCTGATGACATAGCCATGACGGCGAATCAACGCCCGGTTGCAGTGCGGACAATGGGTATTTTCGTACTCTTCCACTCTGCCCGGCAAATTCCCGGCGTAGATGTAATGCAAACCGGCCTCGCGCCCAATTTCGGCAGCGCGCAGCAGCGTTTTGGATGGAGTATTCTCCGGGGTGGTCATTTTGTAGTCTTTGTGAAAAGCCGTCACATGCCAGGGAATATCCGCTGAAACGGACTGCAGAAAGCGCGCGGTTTCAAACAATTCCTCGTTGCTGTCGTTGAATCCGGGCACCACCAGCGTCACCACCTCCACCCACAGCCCCAGCGCGTACGCTCTTTGGATGGTATCCAGCACGTTTTTGAGCACGCCCCCCAAAGAGCGGTAGTTTTTCTCCTGCATGGACTTTAAATCGACCTTGTAGGCGGAGAGATAAGGCCTGAGATACTCCAGCGCCTCGGGCGTGGCGTTCCCATTCGAGACGAAAGCGCACATCATCCCGGCAGATTTGGCTTCCTTGAAAATCGCCACGGCCCACTCACTGGTAATCAATGGTTCGTTATAGGATGAAACCACGACTTCGGCATGCGCACGCCGAGCGGTTTTGATGATTTCCGCTGGGCTGATTGGACGCACCAGATTGACCGCCACTTCAGAAGCCGAGTCGCGCAAAGCCTGAGATGTCAGCCAGTTCTGGCAATAGCCACAATGGAAGTCGCAGCCCAGCATCCCAAACGTCAGCGCCGTGGCACCCGGCAAGACGTGCGCAAAGGGTTTTTTCTCAATCGGATCAGATTGCAGTCCGGCCACGTAACCCCAGGGCACACGCAACGTTCCATCCCTGTTCAGCCGTACCAGGCAAATGCCACGTTTTTCAGGAGCAATCTTGCAGCGATGGGCGCAGGCCGAACAGCGCACAACATCATCAGGTAGTTTTTCAAAAAGTTCCCCCTGGGCGGTCAGACCATCCAAGACATTGGCCAGGGCTATCATTACCTGCCTCCAGGTTTCAATCTTGCTTGTTGCCTTATAATATGAACATGCTAACCGTTGCCATCCAGGCTGGCGGCGAATCACGCCGCATGGGACAGGACAAAGCGCTGCTGCCGTTTCTCGGCCAGCCGCTGATTGCGCGCGTGGCCGCGCGCATGGCGTCCATCGCGGATGAGGTCATCGTCACCACCAACCGCCCCGACGCTTACGCCTTTCTGGGATTGCCGCTTTTTGCGGATCAGCGCGCGGGACGTGGGGCTTTGGGCGGGCTGTATACTGCGCTGCAGGCAGCCCGCCAGCCGCTGGTGGCGGTGGTGGCTTGCGATATGCCCTTCGCCAGCCCGGAGCTGCTCGCTTTTCAGGCCCGGGTGCTGGAAGCCGAAGCCGTTGACGTTGTGATCCCGTTCGTTCAAGGCGTCGACGGTGGTTCCGGTGGCTACGAGCCGTTACACGCGGTTTACCGTCGCGAAACCTGCCTGCCAGCCGTGGAACAAGCGCTGGATAGCGATCAGTGGAAGGTCATTGCGTGGTTTTCGAAAGTCAGGGTGCGCGCGCTAACGGAAGAAGAATGCCGCGTTCACGATCCGGGCGGATTGGCGTTTGCCAATGTCAATACGCCGCAGGAATTATCAGAAGCTGAACAAATGGCGCGAGGCGAGGGATAGATCAGCGCACAATCAGCACCGGGCACGGCGCGTGGCTGACCACTTTCTGGCTGGTACTGCCCAACAATAGTCCACCCAGGGTGCTCATGCCGCGCGAACCCATCACAATCACATCTGAATGGCGAGTATTGGCCACTTCGATGATGGCTTCAGCGGGGGAACCTTCAAGCAATTCTGTGTGGATTTCGCCGGGAATTTCGCCAACAGCTTTTATGGAAGCCTGCAAAATTTCTTCAGCTTCCTTCAAACGTGCATCAAGGGCGATCTGCATATTTGGTTCACCAAGAAAAGGGGGAATGGGGCTGTAAGCAACCACGATGCGCACCATCTCAGATTTCATGGTGCGCGCCAAATCACCAGCCACTTTTGCGGAATGAATTGCATGGTCTGAACCATCTACTGCAAGCAGAATTTTCCCGAACATTTCGACTCCTTTCAAAGTAGTCCCGGGTCTAGGGACGAGGCGTTGTAGGTACATTTTTAGTATATTACTAATCGGACATGAATTCAAACCTGTCGCAAGAACAAAGCAAAATTGGCGGTTGAGCTATATAATAACGTCCACTTCACCCATCCCCATTTTGGAGGTACTCGCATGACTCTCGACCTGTCAGCCATCCGCAGCCAGTTCCCGGGGCTTGACCGCCCGGCCATTTTCTTTGACAACCCCGGCGGGACGCAAATCTCCCGCCAATCTCTCAACCGGATTACGCAATACCTGGTGGAGAATAACGCCAACCATGAAGGCGCTTTTGCCACCAGCATCGCCTCGGACGCAATTCTGGACGATGCGCACCGAGCCATGGCAGATTTTTACAACGCCGCCAGTCCGCAGGAGATTGTCTTTGGCGCCAACATGACCACACTAACCCTGCACGTCAGCCGCTCCATTTCGCGCGCCTGGAACCCGGGCGATGAAATCGTGGTGACGCGCCTCGATCACGATGCCAACGTCAGCCCGTGGGTGTTGGCGGCGCAGGATCGCGGCGTCAAAGTCCACTATGTGGATTTTGACGTGGAAGATGGCACACTCAAGCTGGATGATCTGCAAAAAGCCCTGGAGCGGAAACCGCGCCTGCTGGCGGTGGGCTACGCCTCCAATTCGCTCGGAACCATCAACCCGGTCGGGAAAATCATCGAAATGGCGCATGCCGCCGGTGCGCTCGTCTACGTGGATGCCGTCCAATATGCGGCGCACGGCCCGATCGATGTCCAAAAACTGGATTGCGACTTCCTGGTTTCATCGTCCTACAAATATTTCGGGCCGCACGCGGGCATCCTGTATGGCAAGCGCGAACTACTGGAAGATTTGTTTGCCTATAAAGTGCGCCCGGCCACCAATCAACTGCCCGGGAAATTCGAAACCGGGACGCAAAATCAAGAGGGCATCGCCGGGGTACTGGGAGCGGTGGAATATTTTGAGTGGCTCGGCAAGGAATTTGGCGACGAACACGCCGAAGGACTGGCCGAAGGCGGCTACAGTGGCCGCCGATTGGAACTCAAAAAGGGGCTGACGGCGCTGCATGCCTATGAATTCGAACTCAACCGCGCCCTGCTGAAAGCCCTGCAAGAGATACCGGGGCTGCAACTGTACGGTCAGAGCGACGTCCTTAAACTGGAGCAGCGCGTGGCGACCTTCTCCTTCCGCTTAAACGACATGAAGCCGCGCCTGGTGGCGGAGAAGCTGGCTGAAAACGGAATTTACGTCTGGGATGGAAATTACTACGCGATTGGTGTGACCGAACGCCTGAACCTGGAAGATAAAGGCGGCATGGTGCGCGTGGGCGCGGTACATTACAACACCCTGGCTGAAGTGGAAAAACTGAAGGAAGCGCTGTTGAAGATCAGCGCAGGCTAAAAGCGCCCGCTTGACAGGCAAAAAAATACAGACATTCGGGTGAGGGGGGCACCTGAACGCCTGTGAATTTATAATAGCACGATCAAATCCACTTTGCAATAAGCATTAACCTTAATATTTCACAATGGCCCGCGCCAACAAGATCATCTGGCTGCCGGGCGGCAACGGTTCCAGCAATCCGGTTTACCCCTTCCAGCAGAACGATGTCGATCAGATCGACGTGGACAAGTACCTGATGCAGGTGGCTTGCTGGGCCTTCGGCAACTCCGCTGCCGAGTTCGGGATCATCCCCGGCGAAGGGCTGGGCGGGAAGGGTTTCATGCCGGGCAATGCCCAGTTGCAGATGCGCTCGATGGTCTGGCCGATCACCGGCTACCTCAGCTCATTGTTTAACTTGTTTGTCTGCCGTTACTTGAAACGACCCGATTTGAAATTTCAGTGGGTTGGGTTGGACCCGGCGCCGGATCAGCTCCAAATGGCTCAGGTGGATCAGCTTTATACCCAGATGGGCGCCTACGACCTGGCCTATGTCCAGGATCGGATCGGCGTGCCGAGGCAGTTCCGGCCAGCGGCCCCCACCCCCTCTGCGTCCCCCCAATTCCCAATTTCCCAATTTGCCAACTCCCAACCTGCCAATCCCTACTTCACCCGCGCCGTCAAAGCCGAACTCGATACCTGGCGTGAGAAGGCCCAGCGCGCCCTGAAGAAGGGCTGGACGATGCCTGATTTCGAAAGTGAGATCCTGCCTGCCGAAATCATGGCCAGCGTGCGCGCCGGTCTGGCCAAGACCGCCAGCAGCGACCAGATCAACGCCGCCTTCGAAGCCGCCGCCCCCAGGGAGGGGAGCGGCGCGAATGCCTTTTTTCGTTACCCATGATGAACATTTGCACAAGGCAGTTGAACCCTATCACCCAGAGTATGCCAGCACCCGCGTTCAGAACGCGCTCGAAGTAACCGAAGCGCACCTGGCGCGGGATCTGAACGACTGGTTTACGGATTTGCTCAGCGAACTGACCCGCGAGGATGAGATCAAGAAGGTGGCCCCCGGCCAGGTCTTGGCGGTCCTGAATAACGTCATCTGGTGGAGCCTGTGGAGTGACCGCCTGCGTACGCTCCTGGAGCAAGGTTCGCTGGACGCCGCGAAAAAGGGACAAACGACGGTGGAGCGCCAGCTAAAAATGAATTTATCTTGGGATTATTTACAGCCCGCCGTGACCGCCTGGGCCAGCCAGAACGCCGCCCAACTGGTGACATCCATCGAGCAGGATCTCAAAACCAAGTTAAAGGCGCAGATCGCGGGCGGGTTGTCTGAAGGCAAATCGCTCTATCAGATTCGAGATGAGATTGGGGCTTTGCAGAATGACGAAGACCAGGTGCTTTTTTCGCAGGCGCGCGCCGGGCTGATTGCCCGCACCGAGGTCATCCGCGCGCACAGCCAGGGCGCGGCGATTGGCTACGAAAAAAGCGGGGTGGTGCGCGGGATGAAGTGGCTGGACGGCCAGAGTGGGGCCTGCCCGAAGTGCCGCGAGTTGAACAACAAAATTGTGCCGTTGGGCCAACCGTTTTATAGCGACCCCCATTTTGGGGATGGGCTGCCACCACGTCATCCCAACTGCCACTGCGCCGTGGCCCCAATCACGGTTGACCAGGCGAAAGAACTGCCTGCCGACAGCCCGCTGCGGAATGACCAGCGCGCCAGTGTCAGCGAGTTGACCGATTTTGAAACTTACACAGACATCCATGGTTTGCGCTTATCAGGAGAACAGCGCTGGCATTACATCCGCCGCCACTTTACCCCATATAACAGAAAACCGGCTCAAGTTCAAGATTTGCAACGCGCAGAAACTTTGATGAACCAAATGCTGGCGGGACAATCTCAGAGTGTCAAGACCCACAAAGGCGCACAGGTCTACTACGCTGAGTGGAACCAAAATACTTACCTGGCAGTGCCGGTCAAGGATGGTGTGGTCAAGTCGCTGTATCTGAAATCAAAAAGAAAGCTCAAGAAACTCGCTGATGCTCCTTAAACAAAAATCTCCCTTGCGGAAGATTTTGTGACACCCAAGCGCGGGGAAGACCCTGGTCTACCTTGCGGCGTGCTCACCCCGGCTACACTCTTGTCATAATTAGTATAGCACCACGCAGAAAGGTTTTCAAGATGGCCGATAAAAACTGTCGAAATCAAAGGGCTGGAAAAACTGGTTAAACAGATTGGCAAGCTCGGCAGCCTGAAGGATGAGCTTTACGCGCCGATTTGGAAAGCTTTTGGGCAGGCCGGGAAGCTGCTCGAAGGGCAGATTAAGCAAAACCTGAGCGATAACGACAGCGTGGGCTTGGGAGATTTGCGCGGCAGCGTTTCGTCGAGCGAGACGCAAATCACTGAAAGCGCGATTTTTGTGGAGGTGGGCGCTGGCCATAAATTGCAACCCTATAATTATGCCGAAGCGGTGGAGTACGGGACCGGCCCGGCTGCCGGGCGCGCTGCCTACACCCCGCCGCTCTCGCTCACCGAACCGGGCCAGCCGTTGTATGAGTGGGTGCAGATCAAGCACATGGCAGGCGTCTACAGCCTGAAAACCCAAAAGCGCCTGGGCAGCAAAGCGACGAAGGGTAAAGAGACTCAGACGGTGGCGCGAGCGATTTGGAACAAAATCCGCAATGATGGCACAAGGCCACACCCATACTTCTTCAAGGCGCTGGAGCAAAAGAGCGATGAGATTAACAAGCTCTTCGATGATGCGGTAGATAAACTGGTGAAACAACTGGGCAAGTAGTGGTGTTACAATAGCAGTACATCCACCAGAAAGGAAAGAACCAATGACTGCAAAAACTGCCACCATCACTGTGCGGCTTGACCCGCAGGTAAAGCGTGAAGCCCAGGAAGTGTTGAAGAAGCTCGGCATTACCACCAGCCAGGCGATTGCCATGTATTTCAGCCAGATCAGCGCCGAGAAGGCCCTGCCCTATCACCCGCACATTCCCAACGCCGAGACCGAACGCGCCCTGGCAGATAAGGAATTGCACACCGCCAAAGATGTGGACGATCTGTTCAAACAGTTGGCGGCCTGATGCTGACGCCGCGCTACACGTCCGCTTTCAAAAAGGATTTCAAGCTGGCACAAAAGCGCGGGCAAGACCTGGGCAAACTACGCCAGGCGATTGAACTTTTGGCAAGCGGGGAGCCGTTGCCCGAAAGTTACGATGACCACCCCTTGCGCGGGAATTATGCCGGGATGCGCGATTGTCACATCGAACCGGATTGGATATTGATTCACGCCATCCAGGATGACGAGTTGATCCTGCGCCGCACCGGAACCCATTCCGATTTGTTCAGGAAATGACAAATGACAAGAGACTCTTTTAAGATTTGACATTTTGTTGTAAAATAATCTTGTAGCGCGGAACACGTTCCGCAACCCACATTAGCAGACGGAACCACAAGCGTCTGGAATACTTCACCGGGAGACCCCAAAGGTCTCCAAGACCTTTCAGGTCTGAACGGGAGTATTCCAGGCGCTTTTTTATTTGCCACCCCCTTCGGCTACGCCGCTTTCCCCCAAATTCGCGCCTTCCGAATTTGGGAGAAGAGAACCAAAGGAGAATCTATGCCACTCAACGCGTTTATCCCGTTACAAAAAGTTGACCTTGCCAAGCGCCAGGTCTGGGGCATGGCGGCGGTCGAAGAACCAGACCGGGCTACCCCGCCCGAGATCATGGATTATGCCCGCTCGAAGCCGCATTTCCTGGCTTGGAGTGAGACGGTCCAGAAAGCCAGCTTCGGGAAATCCCTGGGCAATGTCCGCGCCATGCACGGCGGCCAGATGTTGGCCGTTGGAAAAATCATCCACTTGGAACCGCGCGATGCCGTGAAAAGCGTCTATGTGGGGATCGAAGTCGTCGATGATGCCGCCTGGGAAAAAGTCCAGAAGGGCGTTTATACCGGTTTCAGCATCGGCGGCAAGTATGGCGCGCGCTGGCCGGGTGAACTGGTCAAGGGCGCAACGCGCTAAGAAGCCATCCCCAATGAGCTGAGCCTGGTCGATCTGCCCTGCATCCCGGGCGCCACGTTCGAAGTTTTCAAGGCCGATGGCGCCTGCGAACTGCATAAGTTCGTTACCGCTGAAGAAGACAAGCCGGATCCTACCGAAGGCGATTCCCCTGCCGGAGATCAGCAGTCAGCGGCTGAAGGCGCTTCCCAGACCGGAGATCAGCCAGCCCAAGAAAATAACCAGCCCCCAGCTGGGGATCAACCCCCCGCCGGAAATCAACCCGCACCTGAAGCGGAGAGCGCGAACCCTGAAGCCGAAACCGAGACCCCCGAAAGCGTCCCCAGCGGGACGGAAGGGGCACAGCCTGCTCAAGAGCCGGAACGTCTCGATGCGGAAGCGGTCAAAGGCATTCTGATCTCCCTGCTGATGGATTTGGGTCTGGTCCAGCCAAGCAGCGCGCAGCCGATGTCGATGGCAATCAAGATCGAGAATTTGAGCAAGGCCCTGGGCAGTCAAACGTCACAGGTCGCAGGTCAGATCGGCGAGTTGCGCAAGACGGTGGACGGTTTCAAGTCAGAAATCGATAGTCGTCAATCGTCAATCGTCAATGACCTGGCCCAGATCGTCCTGGCCGTCCAAACGCTCGAAAAGCGCGGCGGACAAGGCCCGGTCATCCGTGACTTGGGCGCGATCTCGCCCACTGCGATGGCCGAGATGCAGAAAGCCGCCGTGCTCAAAGACCTGGTCAAAGAGACCGAAGACCCGCTGACGCGCCAAAAGCTCCAGGAGGAAATTGCCCGCCTGGAAATCAAAGCCATCCAAACTCAAAAGTAAATCCGTAAACAAGGAGAGAAATCAACATGACCGCTAACAAATCCGCTCTTCCGCTCAGCTTTATGTTGACGCAGACCTGGACGTAAATTCAAAGAAGATCATTGGTCTCGCCACCCCAACATCCAACACTGATGCCGCCACCAAAGAATATGTGGATGGTATTCTCGGCGCTGGCGGCGCATATTGAAAGAGAGCTTCTTTCTTTTGCTCGAAAACAACACTTTCGTCCACACTGGCAGTTTCAACTTGTGCCAATTTTGGGAAACCGGCCCGGTTACAACTCAAGTGCAGGCTGTAACCATA
>CAILYI010000110.1 GCA_903838415.1 uncultured Anaerolineae bacterium
AGGTCAGACCGGTAGCCCAGCAGGGACAGCAGGCGGTTGAAAAGAGGCATGTGTCATTATAATTAGAACTAACATTCTAATTACATTGCGGGTATATTTCAATTGGCACTAATGAGACTGAATGGACAGGGATTTCTGGTTGGAAACAGCGTAGTCCCTTGCTGGCGGGAGATTCCCTCGAGGGAATTCTTGCACGCCAAACCACCTTAAACAAAGAGCCTGTCGCAGGGGACACGACAGGCTCTACCAGTAAAAAGTAGTCTTTTGTTCTTTTGCAGGCGAATGATTTCCGCAAGGAATTTTATGCACCCTGATTGAACATGCTCCTATTCTCAGGATGCCATTACCATCCAGTGTTGAGTTCATAGTTTTTGGATGTAAAATAGTTATAAAGAGACGAGGTTTGTATGAATGTTCATCCAATTACACTAAGCCTGCCTAAAAACATCTATAACAGCCTTCGTAAACGGGCGGAAAAATCGCGTCGCACAGTAGAAATGGAACTGTTGGACGTGGTGACTGCGGCGATGCCCGCCAGCGAAGAACTCCCTGAAGCTTTGGCTGCAGCCGTAGCTGATTTGGAATTACTCGATGACGACGCACTTTGGCGAGCTGCTCGCACGCGGCTTGACGCTGACCAGAGCGCCCAAATGGAGGCGCTGCATGTCAAACGCCAGAGCGAAGGCTTGAGCGCAGTTGAAAACC
Source organism: uncultured Anaerolineae bacterium (assembly GCA_903838415.1). Lineage (GTDB taxonomy): Bacteria > Chloroflexota > Anaerolineae > Anaerolineales > Villigracilaceae > UBA5195. Next base: position 706 of record CAILYI010000110.1, read on the forward strand.
AAATATTGGAAGGCCTGGTGTTTCGTTACGAACGCAGCATGTTGGTTCGCTCACGAGCTGCTTCACTGCTGAAAACACGTGGGCATGACGTTTCCAGCTTACTACGCTGATTATGAGCGAACCAAGAATTTCGAAGAAGCTTCGTCAAAAAATTACTGAACACGCCAAACATCGTTGTGGTTACTGCCAGACATCGGAATTTATAGTTGGCGCGTCAATGGAAATGGATCATCTCATCCCATTATCGTTGGGTGGGCCTACAGAAGAAAGTAACTTGTGGTTGGCCTGCCCGTTGTGTAATGAGCATAAATCGGATCGTATCGCTGCATTAGATCCGTAATCTGGAGAGATAGTTCGTTTATTCAATCCACGGCTTGAAAATTGGAACGAGCATTTTACATGGAATGATAGCGCCGATCGAATAATTGGCCTAACCGCTACTGGTCGCGCTACAGTGATTGCTCTAAATCTTAATCGTCCTTCCCGTGTAATCGCCAGACAAGCTTGGGTGTTGGTCGGTTGGCATCCGCCAAAGGAATAGCAATAATCTTTCGTTCAGTACCTTACTTGTAAGTTTGAAAATTCCCTCGGGGGAATTTTGAAAGCTATTCCATCTCAAGTTTGTAGATGACGGTTTCGTTGCGTCCAGCAGCCTTGGCAGCATAGAGCGCCAGGTCTGCCTGGTGCATGAGGGTTTCAAGGTCGTCATCGTTCGAATTCTCTGCAATTCCAGCAATACCCATGCTGATCGTGACAGTTACCGGCTGCTTGGCGGTCTCCAACATCCGCAGGGCAACTTCGGCGCGAATGCGTTCCGCCATCGGGAAGGCCTGCTGCGCATTGGTGCCCGGCAGGATAATCACAAATTCATCTCCGCCGATGCGCCCGAAAATATCCGCCGCGCGCAAGTGAGAACTGACCAC
>CAILYI010000111.1 GCA_903838415.1 uncultured Anaerolineae bacterium
ATCTATCAAATGCTCAAATTGTGCGTGAACGTCTTGTATAATTTCTTGTGAGTTGGAAGCCATGGTTTCTTTCCTGAAGTGGTTTGGGAAACTCACTTTACCAGATTGAAGCCCGGCTTTCAACTCATTTGAAACGCACCCTAATGATATAAGCAAACCCTGTTCACTCATCTATTAAATTTGTTAAGTATTGAACCGTCTAGGTTTGCTGATGCTTGAATTAATGCCTCAATATCGGTCCATGGGGCGTCGTCAAAAGACGAAATGTCCATATATCGCATATAGAGTTGATCCCCCGAAAGTAAAGATTTTGGATCGTCGAGGAATGCACCAAGTCCGAATCGTAAACGCACATGGTTTTCTTGGATATCCACGAAACAGATGCCGCCAGTAATTGTGCCGCCTTTATCGGCATCGAAGAACGTAAGCCCGCTTGAGCCGATGCGCTCAGTAGCCGAAGGGTTCACTCTCGCCACAATATTTCTGATCTCAAGCACTAGATCTACCAAATCTTGGCGGTGAAATCGAAACGCACTTTCTACAACAGATAGCGAATTCAAGGCAGATTTCTCCTTACAAATAAGCTACGCATTTTTTCAGCCATCGCGGTAGTGCTGCCCGTTACGCAGCTGTCCCCAGCGAGCGGAACTACGATTGGTTATTTGCCAATTTCCCAAACCAGGATAGTGCCGTCGTATGATCCACTGTATATGAATTTTCCATCTGATGAAAACTCAAGGGCATAGACTAACATGGAATGCCCGGCGTATGTATGGATTTGTTTACCCGTCAGGGCATCCCAAAGGACAACCTTATAATCCCACAAACCGTCGCTCGCCAAATAACGTCCGTTAGGTGAATAACTGATAGTATGCGCACCTTTTGGCTGTGTTCGCACGATTTTCTTTTGGATCATATCCCATATGATAATTTCACCCTCTGAAAACCAGGTTGAAGATGCGGAAGCCAGGTATTTTCCGTCTGGGGAAAAGTCCAAATCATTTACACCCGTTGTGTGGGTAGTAATCTGATCAACAACCAGATTTGTCTTGACATCAATGATGGAAACGAAATATTTGTTCATCTCAGAGTGCGCGGCAACCAAGTATTGATCATCAGGGGAAAATTTCAAACTGGTGACAGCACCTTTCACAAAAACCCTAGAAATTCTGGAATACTTTTTATTGTCCCGGATTTCAACACTCCCAGATGCTGTGCCAATGGCAAAAATCTCCAGGTTGTGGGATATTGCAACAGAACTATCACCAGCACACCAATCACTTGTATCCCATGTCCCTTTTTTTATCGCTGAATAATCTTGGGCATTTGAAACCTTGAAAGATGCACTGCATGTTACGCTGATAAAACTCTTTCCATCTCGGAAGAATTGTACATCCTCAACTCGTCGAAGGTGATCTCGATCTACATACAAAGGGAGTAAGGAATCCAAATCCCAAACAATTATATTTGAATCAGCTGACCCACTGATGAGTTTTTTCTCGGTTGGAGAAACAGCCAAACTTGAAATGTAACTTCCATGCCCTGGCTGGACATTTTCTGAATGCATCGCCTTCGTATCTGTATCCCAAATCTTGATGGAGTAATTCTCGGTTCCTGTTAGGATATATTTCCCGTCAAGAGAGAATTTGACACTTGCGATGGCATCTCCATCCCCTTCGATGACTTGCACGAGAGCTAAGGAATCCAAATCCCAAAGCAATACATTACCATCACTTTGTCCACTAATAAGCCACTTCTCGTCTGGCGAAATGGCAATGTCGTTGAAGTCCCCTTTTGCACTGCCATTTTTCAACCTACCTGACAATGATTGTTTTTCAGAATCCCATATTTGGATCTCAAGCCCGACAGGAACCGCCAACTTATTACTCACAGGGAAAAAAGTTAATACGTTTAAGAAATATGCTGTTTTTTGATCGAGAAGCACATCCCCCGTTTTGGTATCCCAAAAAACTATATTACTATCGCGTCCAACACCTGCGACAATACTCCCGTCAGGCGAAAAATCAAAAGAATACAAAAAATTGGGGTAACCCTTCAATGTTCGAATACGATTAGTCGATTTCGAATCCCAAATCAGGATCTCTCCATCCCAGGTTGCCCCAGCGACAAATTTTCCGTCTGGAGAAAACTTAGCATGAGAAACATTGTTGGCTGTCGAATATTTCCTTATTAATTTCCCACTGGTAGCTTCCCATATGGAGACTGAGTTGTCATTCCAAGATGAACCCGTCACCAACCATAACCCATCTGGCGAGTAATTGACACTCGCGATCCATATCCCGGTTCCGAGGGACAACAACATATCGTGGGTCTTGAAATCATAAATATTGACCCCTGTTGATGACGCAACCGCATAGCTTTTTCCGTCTGGACTAACCGAGATTTCATTGAGTAAGCCACTTCCAAGCCTCGCTAAAGCAGCCGTCGGAACATTCAGCCCGATTTTTTTTGGTGTCGGGGTCGGTGATGGGGATTCTGTTATGGTTGGTGTTATGGAACTGACCGGAGATGCTGTTTTCGATGGCACAGAAGTACTGGAGTACTGTGTGGATAAGTTTGTAGCAGTTTCTTCAGGAGTTTGTATTGAGTTTCCCGAACAAGATGCTAAAAACAAAGATATTATGATACTGAACATCACATTCTTCATTTGTTATTCCTTTTTAATAATACTGATAGCGCCACGGGTATTTTTTTAATAAACCTAGGCCAGGTAGACAAATATGATCCAAGTTGAGTTCTTTGGCCCGTTTTATGAACAAGTTAGCAAGTGGCGGAATGGCCCTCTATAGCAAGATAAACAGAGAACGCTACCAGCCTGAAAGTTATGGCCAAAATTCAATCACAAACGAATCACCGTCGAACTCCACGACCTTGCCAACAAGATTTTTCTCTATCGAAAAAGTCTTGGAAAGAAGGCTGGCATCCCCATCTGTACTGATTGATTCTTTGGTGTCATCCAGTGTTGCGACCACAAGTCGCACTTGAAGATTATCTTCAATAGCCATTTTCAAGTGCTTTGCAAGAAGATTTCTACCTTGATGATTACCAAGCCATCGTGATAAATGGTCGTGATATCGTTTGTGCCCATTATCATAAGATTTCAGAAAATGCTGCCAGCAACTTATTACGAGTGCACCATCATCAGCGATAGCCGAGCAAGCCCATCGCGTGTTTTTTAGTTTAGCACCGTAGTTCGCAAATGCATCTGTGAGAGTGAGCTTTTTCATGGTGTTCTCTTATTTGGCGAAATGGCCTAAAAAATTTAGGTTCATACGGCTAGAACAGCTATAGTCAAAATGGACTTCCTCACACATCGCTGATCTATCCAAGCCGAATAATAATCAAATCAAACCATTTATCAGGAAAATAAAACTTACCCACCATAAACTAAAGCAAAATCACCACCCACCGCTAATGTATTAATTGTACAACTAATAAGGATTTTCTGATCCACGTAAATCGGGCAAGAGATTTCGCAGCAGTACGATGGCATCCACAATCCCACCTGGTGATAAATAGATTTCAGACAATTCCTTTCTGTTTTTTCTCTGTGTCCAACCCGTTGCTAGAACTGCGGGTTTTTCTGTTTAATACCCCTGATTTTCTACAGTAACCTTACAGTTTGTAGATCGGAGGGGATGGTTAAAAAACCACCAACAATATGCAAAAACCACCATATATGGGGGTATCGATACTGGAATACCCCCTGACAGTCTAATAAGTGTATTGCGATGATGTTTTTGAGATGGATACGGCAAAGGCTAGATCAGCGAACTGGCCAACCGGGATGTGAGCAATATACCTATCGGCCAGGGTTTGCATGGTTTTTGCTGGATC
>CAILYI010000112.1 GCA_903838415.1 uncultured Anaerolineae bacterium
CGACAGCTTTTAATAATCTACCGGCCATGACTCTCGTCATCGCCGGTTCACCTTTGGAAACACCTTCGAGTAAATCAAATAATTCATCGGCATCCAGGCTTTTCAAAAGATAGCCTGAAACACCCTGCTGCACCGCTTCATACAGGTGACCATCTTTTTCTGAAGAGGTCAGCATAACAATCGCGATATTCGGAAACCTTTGTCGAATTTCTTTGGCAGCCTGAAGACCATCCATCTTGGGCATATAAATATCCATCAAAATGACATCCGGCTGCAGTTTTTCTGCCAGCAGCACAGCTTCTTCGCCTGTCTCGGCTTCCCCCACTACTCGTACCAAATCCTCGCGCGTCTTCATCAGCCCAATCAAACCCTGGCGGAAAAGTTTATGGTCGTCAGCAATCAGCACTTTTGAAATCATGATGCACCTGTCATTTCTTAGAGTCCAACCCGGATATGGGTGGCATAAAATAGGAATCTGCCAAATATCTCACCAACTAGGATCAATAAGCAGGATAGATAAATCGGTAACAAAATGGTCTGTGGTTTGAGTTTCAGTTGGTACATTCTAAAAACAGCATATCCCAATAAGAGAGCTGCACCCACCAGTAAAACCTGGCGTATCACCAAAAACGGAAAATAAAGTTCCAGGAGCAGCATCAAACTGGTGCGAGCGATCAAACCACTCTGGCTCAGGAGATACATTTGAATATTAATAATAGCGACACTTATGAAGGCCAATGCCATGATCAAAATAGTCAAGCCCCCCAGCGAATATTGGATTAGATCCACCCGCAAGTCAACATCGCCTATTTTCTGGATCTCTACAAATTTCAAATCCAGCACCATCAGACAGGCCAGAGCTATTGCCCCAAGCAACAGCGTGGTTGTATAAAACGCGACGATGACTGATATCGAATTCCACGCCACCTGGGTCGGCAGGAGATAGATCCGCGCCATGCAGTAAACCGTAACGCCACCTGTAAATATTGCCAGGAACCCAAGCACAGTGATCAATGTTCTACTTTTTTTTCTAAAATAGGTCAAATACAATAAAACTGACAACATCAAAATAAACAGAATTGAAAAAACAATTTCGCGGCTGAGCCAGGACGACTTAAAATTCAGGATCGCCAGGAAAGATAGCAATGGCCGGCTCAAGTGAAAATGAGATGCGACCATTGCAACTGCCGCAGTAAAAAAAACCACAAGAATTGGAATTTGTACAATTTGTTCGATATCGCCAGGCCTGAATCTTGAACTTGCCAGCAAACGAATTACCCACAAGACAAACAGCACGCCCACCGACATTTGCATCAGGATTGTATAAACAGGTAAGGCCCATTCGCGCACATTCATCGACCAGTCTTCCTTCCGCATAAAATTGTGATCACCATGGGATTACAACGCTCTGTTTTTGAAACCTGTCATGGATAAGGCAAGGAAGCCTGCAATCAATCTGCGCACCCCTCCCAGAATCGGATGCAATGCTCAGTTTTCCGCCCACACCTTCTGCTCTCTCCCGCATGGTTCGTAAACCGAAATTCCGTTTGGAACCCGTCAGAACAAAACCCACGCCATCATCGATGATCCGCAAGTGGATATATTCACTGTGATCAAAAACTTCTTTAATAACAGTTACTTCAACCAGATGGGCACTGGCATGCTTGCGAACATTTGTCAGGGCCTCCTGTAAGATACAAACTAGCTGAACCTCCGCGACCGAGGAGAGGTTCAAGTCACCAGTAACTTGAAAGGATAACTTCGTTTTGATATTCGTTTGAATACCAAATTCGGTTAGGTATTCTTCCACAGCATTTGCCAAGCTTTTTTCGTCGGCAAGCGTGGTCCTTAAGCTCAAGATATTTTCCCTGACATCTGCGTTTGCAGCACTGATCGCCTGACGCATTTGAGAAAGCTCATCTCGAAGTTTATCTGACTTGCCTTGATTGAGTAGAGACCCCAGGGTCTGTACCTGCAAATTTAGATAGCCCAACACCTGCGCAAGGCCATCGTGCATCTCCCTGGCAATACGACCTCTTTCTTCAATAATGGATAAGGATTGAAGCTGAGAAGTCATCAAACCGTGCTGAATGGCAATCACAACCTGGTCAGCAGTGCTCTCCAACCAGAACAAATCGGTCTCAGAAAATTGTCCATCACTGCAACGCGCAATCCATAAAATTCCGATGGCGGTATTGTCCAATTTCAGGGGAACAATCGCAATTGCATTGCTCCTTACACCTGTTTCTCGTACATCAGCCGGGGTTATTTCAGAAAAACAGATGCCCTCAAATGTCTCGTCAGATTCATCCCCCTGCGACCGAAAAGAACGAGAATTCCGAATTACATTCTGGGCTTGAATATTGGTTACCTTGACCGATAAATTTGCAACCAAACCAGTACTTTTCTCATTTGAGTAACATTTCAACTCCAGATCGGCACTCCCCTGATTCAGTATCGCCACCCCCACAAAATCGGGATGCAGCAGCTGCCGCACAGTTTGTACAATATAGAGCAAAATATCGTCAACATGCTCCAACTCAGCAATCAGACGACTGATACTGACGAGCGCATTCATCCAGCTTTCTGCAGTCCGGCGGGCAATGATCTGGGCTTCAAATGCGGCCTGCTGGGCATCATCCATCTCAGCCTGTAGTGCCTGTAGCTGGCGTTTGCGAATTGCCTCAAATACATCCAGCGCTTTTACAACAAAGAACGTTACGATCACCGCCGAAAACATACGCCATATTTCGATCGGTAAACCCGTGGTATTCAAGACACTCTGACTATCCAACCAGGAACTGAATCCATAGGTTTGTGTTTCTATGGTGCGTTCGCCAACAAAAGCGTTATGGATGACACGATCATAGTTGTAATAAGATGCAGGTCCATAGGGTGCCGCTGGAACGATCAAACCAACAACGAGTGCTTCAAACAAAAAAGCCAATCCAGCGCCAAGCATCAAGCCGGAAACATCACTCATTCCCAGTTTTCTTTGGATGTACCACTGGCGTAAAAAACCGATTCCTGCCAATAAACTACCAGGCAGGTAGAGCAGGTAACGGGTCCAAATTTCGATTGGGATTTCAATCGGAGAAGGAGTAATAAAGGTTGTTGTTGCGTAAGTAATGACAAAGGCGATCGGAACAACCATGATTCCTGGGATAAAAATACTCCAGGCAGGCAATGGATTCAGATTGTTCAGAATTCCCCAACCGAAACGTAAAAGGATTAACCCCGTCATCAAGTGAAGCATAACCCGCAGGACGCTCAGAATTTCAGCAAAACCTGAAAGCGAGTCGCTAATGAGAAACATATCCACCCAACCCGCTGCCCCCCCCACAAAACCGAAGGCTGCCAACCAGGGCAATTCATTTTTTAACGGAAAATTACCTTCACGTCTTAATTGAAGATATGCCGCAAGCCCCAAGCCTTCGAATGCCAATCCATACAGAAAGTACAAGAGAATCACAGCAAAACTCAATCATCATAATGGATTAGCAAATCTCTACTTGATTTGTAAACATTTACCAATTTCTATTTTACTGACCTTTCGTCATAACTACAAATGACAAAGATCATGCTTAAAACCATATTTAGCCCTCTATTTGACATTAAAGAGAAAACACCGCTTAAAACCAGACGAAAACAGCTTTTCTGACGAGGGTACTATTCTAGCAAACCACGCTTAAAGTTGTAAAAGGCCCGATTGGCCTTCCAATGGATTTCTCGGAAATACATCCCGGGCGGCAGCTCTCGTGCGATAAAGCATCTACGCAAACAGCCTGGTGGCTGGTTTTGCGCAGAAACAGGCCGCATCGGAGCGCTTTTATACAACACGTTTAATGTTCTAAATACCTTCCATACAACTGCGCGGTTGCGTACATCGCCATAATATTCTCAGGCGGCACATCCGCCTGAATATTGTGAACCGCGCAAAACACATAACCGCCCCCTGGCGCAAAGATTTCAATCAACTTTTGCACATGAGCACGCACCTCTTCGGGCGAAGCAAAGGGCAAAACTCGTTGAGTATCAGCTCCACCGCCCCAGAATACCAGGTCGCGGCCAAAATCGCGTTTCAAGGAAGCCGGATCCATCCCCACCGCCGCAATCTGTACCGGGTTCAAGATATCGACCCCAGCCTCAATCAGGTCTGGTAGCAAGGGATAAATGCTGCCACAGCAATGCAAGAAAACCGGCTTGTTACTGGTTTTCTTGGCAAACTGAAATACACGTTGATGGTAGGGCTTAATCAACCGGCGGTACATCTTGGGCGAAATCTGCGGGCCATTTTGGGTCCCCAGATCATCTCCCATTTGTAAGATATCTACATGCTGACCTACAACTCCCAGATAGCGTTCCAGGTTTTGGAGAGCGTTTTCGGTCAGTTTTTCCATCAGCGCCTGCGCCATAGCCTGATTACCGCCCAGATCGAGCATAAACTGCTCCCAGCCGCGCAACCGTTGAGCTGTCTCGTACAGATTAATTCCCGTATGCCCCATGATTGCCTTCTCACCGGAGGCAGACACACGTTTGGCTTCACGGCCCAGCCAGTCCAACTCTGCATCGGAGATTAACGGCAACTCGTAGGCTTCAATTTCTGCAATCGATTCAGCCTGTGCCAGCGGATGATACACTGTGTCAAAATACAGCGCCCCATCAGGCATGCGATAAAGAATTCTGCCATCAGAATCACGAATTAACCAGCCAGCTGAATCATGCTCCAGGTTAAGCTCGGCGGGAATCAACCCCTGCGAATTATCGGGCAATGTATAGGGTACCCAACGTGAGTGAACCGAGGAAAGGCCTTTCGGCAGGCGCGGCAGGGGGAGCACATCCACACCAAAACGCTCCAACACTGCATTTGCGGGCTCGGCCAACTGCTGAGTGATATCGTAGACCTTCGTCTCACCGTCGGAAAGCCCCATGCACGCCTTGAGGCGGTTGTAAGCAATGGCCATAATGCCCGTCGAACGCATGCCGTTCAGGTCAATGGGCACCCGATCGGCTTCTTGATGCCCAATAGCCGCCATTACCCTTTGGCGAGAATTCATAGCCCTCCAATAATCCACTGGATTCGCGCTTCCGATTTGTAATCGAGAGTTACGCAAGTGTCTGAGCAAATTCCTGGCAGAGCATTCGCACAGACTCTGCTTTATCGAGCCTTAGCGCCTGTTCGGCCAGGGAATAACAGTCAGCCGTTCGGCATTGGCGTAACGCTTGCTTCAATGCCGGCAAAAGTGATGCTGATGCGCTGAATTCGTCCAATCCAAGGCCCAAAAGCAGTGGTGCGGCCAGAGGATCGCCAGCAAATTCACCGCACATGCCAACCCACTTTCCACCATCATGCCCAGCCTGAATTGTTTGATTAATGAGATGTAAAACTGCCGGGTGGTATGGCGATGCAAGCGACGCCACCCGCTCGTTGCCCCGGTCTACTGCCAGCGTATACTGGGTCAGGTCATTGGTGCCGATGCTGAAGAAATCCACCAGCTTGGCGGCATGTCTGGCTATCAAGGCAATCGAAGGTACTTCGACCATAATTCCGAACTGAACTTTCGCAGCGGCCTGTTTCCCTTCATCATCCAGGTCGCGACGAACCTTTTCCAGCAGTTGACGGGCCTGCTCAATTTCGCCAATATTTGAAACCATCGGAAACATGATGCGCAGATCAACTTCGGTGCCTGCCTGTAACAGAGCCCGCAATTGGCTTTCAATGATATCGGGACGCTCAGAGATCATCCGGATGCCACGCCAACCCAAGAATGGATTAGCCTCGCGAACCAGTCCCAGATATGGGATTTCTTTATCACCGCCAATATCCACTGTGCGAACGGTAACCGGACGATGATCCATGATGGCAAACAACTGGCGATAAATTTGTATCTGCGCATCTTCTGTTGGAAGCTCGGCACAATCCATATACATAAATTCTGTCCGAAACAAGCCAACCCCTTCTGCGCCTGCTTCGAGTGCCAGACTGGCGTCTGCAGCCGAACCGATATTTGCACAAACTTCCACCCGCTTTCCATCCAGGGTTACGGCTGGCTGATGACTCTGGTTCAGGTAGGTCTCGGCCTTGTTCAGGAAAACCTGACGGGTTTGCTGGGCTGCTGCCAACACAGCTGGATCCGGGTTGATGAGTAGTGAGCCTGCTGCGCCATCCAAAATAGCGCTTATGCCATTCTTCAGTTCCGCGATTGGAAATGGCACACTAACTGCCGCCGGAATGCCAAGGCTTCGCGCTAAAATAACCGTATGGGAAGTTGGCCCACCACGCCGGGTGGCCAGCCCTAATAACCGGGATTTATCAAATTGGATCGTATCAGAGGGGCTCAAATCTTCAGCAAGCACGATTGCAGGCTGAACGGGCCCCTTTCCAGTTGCTTCCACGCCCATCAAGCTGGCAATCAATTGCCCTGCGACATCGCGAATATCTTGAGCTCTCTCACGGAAGTATGGATCATCCAATGCCAGTAACATCTTCTCAAAATTAACAGCCGCGTCGTCAACGGCCGCTTCAGCGTTTAAGCTGCTCTGAAAAATTCCCTGGTTGATACTCTCAAGAAACGCAGGATCTTTCAGGAACATCATATGAGCGTCAAAAATTGCAGCTTCCTGCTCTCCTATGTTCTGAAGGGCTTGCGTTTTTAAAACCGCAATCTTCTCGCTGGTGGAGGTGATAGCCAATTGCAGCCGTTCCCATTCCGCAGAATGGTCGTTTATTTCTTTACGGACAATCACAATTTTGACCGGGCTGTATATCCACACTGGCCCGATCACGATTCCGGAGGAGGCCGCAATCCCAATCCACTGTTTCATGCTTTTCTCCACTACTTTTCAAGAACCATGACTTGGGCATCTAGTTCTGCCAGAGCCTGTTCGAACAGAGCTTCTTTCGGAACCTTGGCGTGGTACTCCACCTGATTCTCCATAAACGAAACACCTTTTCCCTTAACGGTATGTGCCATCAACAGGGTAGGTTGCTCTGGTGTAGCCCACGCAATTTTCAAAGCGTTTAGAAGCGCCGGAACGGAATGCCCGTCCACTTCTATCACCTGCCAGCCAAAAGCACGCCATTTTTCTGCCAGCGGCTCGAGGCGCTTGACATGCTCAGTCTCGCCACCAATTTGTAGCTGGTTGCGATCGATGATGGCAATGGATGGAATATGATGATGAGCAGCTGACATGGCAGCTTCCCAAACCTGGCCTTCATCACATTCGCCATCCCCCAATATGGCAATCGCGCGCTGGTCAATTTGATCGATCCGTGCTGCCAGCATAAAACCATTGACAACCGAGAGCCCCTGACCCAACGACCCTGTTGCCACTTCCACGCCAGGAGTTCTGCGATCCGGATGACCCTGAATACGGCCATTCAGCTTGCGATGTTCCGACAGCCATTCTGCAGGGAAATACCCACGTCTGGCCAGAGAGACAAACAAGATCGGTGCAGCGTGACCTTTGCTCAAGACCAGCCGATCGCGTCCAGACCAATCGGGTTGGGCCGGGTCAGCGCGTAATACAGAAAAATACAATACTGCCATCACTTCTGCCAATGAAAGTGAACCACCCAGATGCCCGGAACGACTGTGCTGGACCAATTGCACCACATCATGCCGAAGTTTGGCGGCAACCAATTCCAGCATTTTGACACGATCAGGTTCCGTGCTGAAATTCGGAGTAAAAATCGGTTGAGTCTCAAGCTGCACAGGATACTCCTTCTCAAGATTTATAAAGATGAGACGCGGTATTCTGCGTCTCATCTTTATAAAAACCATCGCAGTAGCCGATTGGAAAATGCTATTTACCAGCAAGCAACTTGGCGATGTTGCCAACCAGGATGCCAAACCATTGGAAGTCAGAATCTCCAAAGGTTGTGTTCTGGAAGCCGAGACTTCCAAGTACCGGCAGGAGCAAGGCCGCCAAGAAGGTGATAATCAAACCGTTGACAAAGGCGCCGATGACCGCTCCCCGACGGCCGCCAGTGGCATTACCAAATACACCAGCGGTACCACCCACAAAGAAGTGTGGAACCAGGCCAGGAACGATCACAGCCAGATTGGTGAAACCCAGGACGAGCATACCGACGATGCCGCCAACAAAGCTCGCGATGAAGCCGATAATCACAGCATTTGGAGCAAAGGGGAACACAATTGGGCAATCAATCGCAGGCTTGGCATCCGGAACGATTTTGTCGGCAATGCCCTTGAAAGCTGGGACGATTTCAGCCAACATCATGCGAACACCCTGAAGGATAACCGCAACCCCCGCCGCAAAGGACAAGCCTTGGACAAAGGCATAAACCAGGAAGTTTTGCCCACCGCTCTGTTTTTCAACCACAGCAGGACCAGCCGCGATCACCACGATCAAGAAGATGATGACCATAATCATAGCGGTGGCTACCAGAGTGTCGCGCAAAAAGCCGAGACTCTTTGGGATCGAAATATCTTCAGTGGTTTCCTTGGGATTTCCAACCAGACGGCCAATGTAAGCTGAAGCCATGTAGCCCATGGTTCCAAAGTGACCAAGCGCAACTTCATCCCCACCGGTGATCTTTCGCATCGTACCTTGAGCCCAGGCAGGCATTAATACTTCGATGAAACCCAAGAGTAATGCTCCCACCAGCACCAGCAGTGCGCCAGTCATACCAGCCGCGCCCAGAACTGCCGCTAACATGGCTGCCATATAAAAGCCATGATGTCCGGTCAGCCAGATGTATTTGAACTTGGTGAAACGGGCCAGAAGAAGGTTCACGACAAAACCACAAACCATGATGAGCGCTGTTTCGCTGCCGAAAGTCTTTGTAGCAATTGCGACAATCGCTTCATTGTTGGGAATAACGCCATTGATGTTGAAAGCTGATGTCATCAGCGGGGAAAGATTGTTCAACACGCCAACCAGGAAGCCAGCGCCAGCGCCAAGGATTAAGAACCCCATGGTGGCTTTGATTGTGCCGACCAAAACTTCAGAAAACGGTTTCTTAAGCGCGACTAAGCCGACCAGGGCAGAAAGGCCGACCAGAATTGCAGGAACGCTCAAAATGTCCTGCAAAAACTTCAGGGTGTATGACAGAATATCCATCAGAGTCTCCTTCAAAGGATCCCGGAGGTTGTACGGGATTGAATGTTTGGCTTGGAAACGATCACTTCGGCAATGCCAGGATTGCCGGTACGAGCTTGGTTCTTAGTTCATTCAGGTCAATCAGGTTACGAAGTGGAATGATAACTGCCTGTATGGCGCCCAGTTGCGGCGCAAGATCTTCCGAAGTTACAACGATATCCGCTTTTTGCCCGAACCCGCGCGCGCTGCTAATATCAGAAACTTCAACGGAAGCCTCAATGTTCGCTTCCTTAAGGATTTTTTCAATTTGCATACGCACCATCAAACCACTACCGAGTCCCATACCGCATACTGCCATAATATGCACCAACGCACTCACCTCCTTTTTTTTACAAAATGGTCTTTCAATATCTGTCTCACAAAAGGGACAGAATATCTTCCACAGATTGCGCTTCTCGAATTCGTTTCACTTTTTCATCATTACTAAGAATATCTGCAATTTGTGCCAGCGCATCAATATGTGAGTTCTCATCCACCCCACCCAAAGCAATGGCAATGACTACCGGGTCGTTATGCTTGTGTCCAAATGCCACCGGTGGGTTGAGCGTTACCAGACTCATACAAATGCGGTGAACGTCATTGGCCGGACGTGAATGCAGCAGCGCGATCCCTGGAGCAATGACCACATATGGACCCAACTCCCGGATGGTATCTTTCATGGCCTCAATGTAATGTGGCTCAATGGCGTTAGTATCCAATAACAATTGCCCGGCAATATCAGTAACTTCCTGCCAGTCCCGGGCAGCTACATTCAGTCGGATGGTTTCGGGAGTCAACAATTCTCTTAGCAAAGCATCCTCCTTGTTCATGAAATAAAAGTTCAAGTCAATGAATACTTGGATTATTCGACAAGCTCCGATACTGCCTGAACAATATCAGTAGCCGCCAAACCGTGTTTTTGCATCAATTGTTCCGGTGTGCCTGATTCACCAAAACTATCCCGTACGGCAATAAAGCGCATTGGAACAGGGCAGTTCTGTGCCAGCACTCGGGCAACGATACTCCCAAGACCGCCGAAGATGGAATGTTCTTCAGCGACGACAACTTTACCGGTATGTCGTGCGGAGGCAATCAGCCCGGCTTCATCGACCGGTTTTATGGTATGCATATTAATTACCTGCACTGAAATATCTTGTAAAGCACATATTTCCGCGGCATCCATGGCCAGTGCAACCATCGCTCCGCAAGCCACTACCGTGACATCGGTTCCGGAGCGCATTTCGCGTACTTTTCCAATTTGCCAGTCAGCGTCCGGAATATCCAACAGCGGTGTTCCACTACGGCCCATTCGTAAATAAACCGGCCCCTGATAGGCAGCCGCGGCCTTGACAGCAGAAAAAGTTTCATTGGCATCGGCTGGCACCAGAACTATCATGCCGGGGAGTGCGCTCATCAAGGCGATATCTTCCAGTGTCTGAGCCGAAGCGCCATCTTCACCGACCGATAGACCGGCGTGCGTGAGGGCAATTTTGACATTTGCACCGGTATAGGCAATTGAAATTCGCACCTGGTCATAAGCACGACCTGTTCCAAAAGCTGCATAGGTACATACAAATGGGATTTTGCCATGCAGAGCCATGCCTGCCGCTGTTCCCATTAAATCTTGTTCGGAAATTCCCATTTCGAAGAAACGATTCGGGAATCGCTCGCCAAACAGTTGAGCGCGCGTTGATTCAGCCAAGTCGCCGCTTAACACAACAACCGATTCGTTCTCTTCCCCAAGCGCTAACAGCGCCTTCCCAAATGCATCGCGGGTGGCGACGCTGGCTCGGGGTTCATTCGATAGCTGACGATCCACGATCATGCTTCTCCAAAATTACTATTCACCAACTCAATAAGCGTGGTCAGGGCTTCCATCTCGTCAACTCCATCGGCGCATATGGAAATGACATCTCCCTGTTTTACTCCCAGCGACAGAATGGAGAGTATGCTTTTTGCGTTGACTTCTGAACCAGCTTTTTCAATCCGTATGCTGGAAACAAAACGCCCGGCTGTCTGAACAAAAATGGTTGCAGGACGGGCATGCAACCCTACTGCGTGAAGGATTTCTACACTTTTTTCCAACATAAGGATTTAGGCCTGTTTGACACCTTTCCGCTTGTGATAGCCTTCTAACCAGGTAAGAATACGCATCCGATCCACTGGATAAAGCAAAGGGTTGACCTGAATGATGTCTTTATCCGGTAAAGAAGAGGGTTGCCGAACCTCCGCAGTAGTAATGATCAGATCGGCGGAATCGAGTGATATCTTTTTTACTTTATCGAAAGAATAAGCGCCGACTATTTGCAGGGATGGAAATTCGGCTTTGAGGCGCGAGATAAGCATGCGAGATGTAGCAATACCCAATGGGCAGATAACCACTACATTGGGCGAACAGCGAATCCCACCTTCTACAGCTGCGATAATGCACATCGCAATGTAACCAATTTCCTCTTCCGGTGTCGGTGTATGTGTGACATCTTCAAGATGCAGGCAGGCGACGTGCGCAGCATCAAATACATCAGGATAATTTCGCTGAATATCTTGCGACTGGGGGTTGTAAAGAGGAAATTTGCACCAAATACGGTAAATAGCTGGGGTAAGGTATTCCAACAACGCTTCGCGCAGCTCGACGTTTTCACTCAGTCCTGAGTCCAGCTTACTTGCAATTTCTATTAGCATCTGATCGACAATTTGACTGGTCCAAACAATATCATTTTGTGCTTGTTTGATTGAGAACAAGCGTGGAGGCTGCGCTTCCATGCTCAGCACATGTAGGGCTAGTTCTGATTTCTCCAACTCCGGCAACCTGGCATCAATATGAGCTTGCAGCAAATCCGCCAATCTCACAGTGGTATCCAAGAAGAAAGGATCATCCACCACAGAGAGTACTTCCTGGTGCTGGGTAAGAAAATTGGCCTGTCGAATACGAAGGATCTGAATTGCAATGCTGAGTAGAAGCACAGCACGCGGCACCTCCGGAAGATCGATCTGCAATTCACTCCCCA
>CAILYI010000113.1 GCA_903838415.1 uncultured Anaerolineae bacterium
CTAGCACAATAAGAAAACTATTCAAGAGGGAATATCTAATCAGTTTTGTGACGCAAACAGTGCTGATCAAACCGACCCGATATTGGGAGATTCCATTAACTCCCGGAATCTCGATTCTGTCGGTGGGGTCGATACTCCCCTACACCGTCAAAGTAAATCCCAAGCCACCTGTCCCAGGGAACAATATCTGACCCAAAATTACAGGTCACGTATTTATGGTGTAGATAGTGGAAATAATCGCTCGTTACAGGTTTCCCATTTATTTTGGGGCCTTCAAATCCCACATGCCCGACCACCGGGGAGACAGCCAGGTGGTATGCCTGGAAATAGAAATGCAAAGGGTGGGAAGGAATGATAAAGTGCAACAAGACTCCGGTGAAATAAAACAAATGTTCAACCGGGTGCATAGCCAACCCGGACCACGGCCCTGGATTGGAGTTGTAATGATGCACGCTGTGCACATATTTGAACAATGGCTTCCAATGAATCATGCGATGAATAAAGTAAAAGTGAGTATCTCGGAAGAGCAGCAGCACAAAGAAGTAAACGCAGAACCAGATTGGGTGTTCCTGAAAGCTGAGATAAGGAACTCGTCCATTGGCTGCGGCCCAAAGATACAATACTTCGTAAGCCGTCCAAATCGGCAAAGCCGAAATCAAGGTGCGAAAAATATTGTCGTAAAGTTGCTTTCCAAACAGAAATTGCTTTTTGGTTTCTTCTTGAAAACTGGGATTGTATTTCCGTTCAGTCCCGCTCAATTTAAAGGTGTAATAGGCCAGGTGCATGCTGCCATACACAACCAGCAGAACGATAAGGTTGCGGAGCAGAACCAAACCAATCCAGCCCACTTGCAGGTTTTTGGCTGTTTCAAGCGAGGGTTGAAAAAATGTAAACGTCACCAAACCCAACAGGAAAACCAGCGTGTTGAAAGGCCACAGCACGCCAGGGAAGCCAAATAACCAAATCAGGATGGCTTTCAGGTTAATCGGCCAGGCAAATAACGGGGAAAATCGAGCCGGATAAGGAGGCTTCCAGTGTCCTCTTGCATCGCGGGTACCGTATTCCGGCTTTGGGGTGGCGTTTTTGGTCAGATTCATGGCAGCACCTCTCGAAAAAATATCGTATCTGACTAATTGTACCGATTTTATACACTCGTGTCTCGCATAAAAGGATTAACTTTCCGCATGAATGGATTGTTATGGAAGGGTAAACATCATCCTTTTGGATAATCGCTGGGCGAGATCCCCATCTCTTGACGAAAAACCCTGCCAAAGTAATTGCTGTCTGAAAACCCAACCATCTGGGCGACTTCGGTAATGGTGAAAATCCGCCTTTCAATCAGTTCCCGGGACATAAGAATGCGGTAGCGATTGAGATAGGTGACCGGCGTGATACCCAGTTCCTGATGGAAACAGCGCGTCAGGTAGCGATCGCTCACTGCCAGGTGTCCGGCCAGTTCGCTGCGCGAGATGGGTTCAGCGTAATGTTCATGAAGATAGGCCATGGCCTGCCGCACCGTGCGCGAAGCCTGGCTGCCGAGTCGTTTGCTATGACTGAGCGCAATTTCAACCTGGTTGAGCACTTCATCCATGCTGAACAGACCTTTGCCCAGCACAGCCGCCACACCCTCGTGCAACCTGAGCATATCGCTGGCGGTCAAGATTTGAGCCGAAAGGACGAGCACAGGCACGTTGCGCGTGGCATCCTGTTCACGCATGACGCGCAGCACTTCAAAACCATCCACCTCGGGCATCATCAAATCCAACAGCACCAGCGACAAACGGTCAGTCTGCATGATTTCCAAGGCTTTTTTGCCGTTGTTCGCCCTCAGGATGCGGCAACTCACCAGACCTTCAAGCATGCGCACGTGCATATCAAGCACTTTCGGGTCATCATCCACCACCAGGATGGTCTGTCGCCCGTCATTACTCTTTAATCCCAAACGTTCGAGGGCCTGCGAAAGCTCCGCGCTGCCTACCGGTTTGCTGAGGTAATCCATTTCCAGGATGGCGCCGTTCGAACGCTCAGCGGAGAGACTGTAAAATACCACCGGGATATCACAGGTTTCAGGATTTTGCTTGAGGATCTGCATCAATTCCCAGCCGCGCTCAGTGGCTGGCTGGAAATCCAGCACCACGGCCCCAGGCGGGCGTGAAATTACAAGTGAAAGCCAATCCGGTTGATGGGAAACATCCAAAACTTCCACTTCGAAACCCTTTTGGCACAAGTGTTGCTGGAGGTGTAACCACTCAGAAGAGCTTTCGATCAACAAGAGAACGGTGTTGCGCCGATTATTTCGGGACTCGACAGTCGTCAAAATTTCAGCCATGACTGGCAGGCTGAAGGAGAAGGTGGAGCCGGTTTCTTCCACGCCGGTTGAGCGGACTTCAATCTGGCCGCCATGCAGCTCAATCAAGCGCCGCGTGATGGCCAATCCCAGACCCATGCCGCCATAGCCGCGCGCCACGCTGCGCTCTGAACGGCGAAATTCATCGAAGATCACAGCCTGTTCATCAAGCGGAATCCCCATGCCGGTATCACTGACGTCCACCAGAATGTGCGTGTCGCTGGCACGCACCAGCAGGCGCACATAGCCGTGCTCGGTGAATTTGACTGCGTTACTGACCAAGTTGAGAATTACCTGGCGCAGGCGGGTGCGATCGCCCATGACCAGCGGCAGGCTGGCGGGAATCTGCTCGCGCCACTCCAGGCCTTTTTCACGCGCCATTGTTTTTCCCAGGATGGCAGCTTCAGAAAACAGCTTGGACAGATCCAACGGTTCGGTGACCAGGCGCAATTCTCCGGCCTGGTTGCTGGCCAGATCGAGCACATCGCCGATGAGACGAAACAGGTGCTGAGAGCTGGTATGGATGCTGTCCATATCCTTACGATAAGGCGCGGGCAGGGGCGGATTGCCGCCTGATTTTTCCTCCTGCAGCATCATTTCAACCGTACCCACGATCAGGGCCAGCGGAGTACGCAATTCGTGGCTGACCATCGAAAGAAAGCGACTCTTGAGCTGATTGGCCTGCTCAGCGGCCTGGCGCGCATCCACAGCTTCATTGAAAAGCCGGATGTTGCGCTCGGTCAGGATGGCTCGCTTTAGCGCGGCGCTGATCTGCCCGCCCAGGATTTCATAAATGGCCTCTTCACGCGGATCAGCCTCGAAAACAGCGTAGCCAAGTTGGTCTTCGCGGAAAAAAAGCGGTTCCACCACCAGGCTGTACTGTCGATCCGCGGATAGCAGGCCGGGCGGCAACAACTGGCGGGCCGGGAACAAGACGCTGCCTTGCTGCGCGGCGCCACGCTGATTTTTTTCGTAGGAAAATATCATGCGCGCCAGGCCTTCGGGATTGCCGGGGTCCTCATATAGGAACAGGGAATAGCGTGAAATTTTAAGCCGCTGAATGGAACGTTCCAACATGGCGGTCAATTCAGCGGTGGTGGTGATGATATTCAATCCCTGGCTGATCTCCCCCAGGATGTGCAGCTTCTCATCCGCCTGGAGGGTTTGATAAGCAAAATAACGCCGCGCCGATTCGCCGATCAAGACCCGCGCCTGCTGCGTCAGGTTCTCAACACGAAGTCGAGATGGGGCATCCGCAAGCTGGGAAATGGCAAATTGACGCAGGGTGGAAAGAATCTCATGCCAGCGCAGGAAAGAATCACTGGCGCTGTCAGTCTGTTGGAGGGTTTTGGCCAACAAGCTGAGAAATTTTCCAGACGATTTGCCCTGACTCTCCGCCAGGAAAGCTTTGAGCAGCGCGGGGAAGGATTTGCGCAACGGTTCATCCGGCCGGGGCTTCAGGCTGGCATTCTCTTCGCCAAAAACCAGATTGTCCAGCAGTCGGATTTCATCAGTAAAGGAATCCAGCTTCTCGGTATGAGGGATCGCTTCCGCGTGAGTTACCAGCGGGTCGGCGCATCCGCAAGATTGGCGCACCACCATGCGGGTGGGCAAAATCACCTTCAGCGGCACTTCCTGACCCTGTAGTAATGACAGCACCATCATGGTGGCCTGGTAGGTCTGTTCATAAAAATGCAGCGGAGCTGTGGTCAGCGGAGGCGTAATCACCAGCCCCTGATCCTCCCCGTTTAATCCGGCAATGGCCACATCCTCAGGTACATGCAACCCGCGGGATTGAAAGGTTTTCATCGCGCCCAGCGCCATGTTGTCGCTGGCAGCCACCAGTGCATCGAATGTTACCTGGCGCTCGTCCAGCAAAACCTTGGCCCCCTTCACCCCGCCACTTTCCTTAAAATCGCCCTGATAAACAAGCTCGGGATCGATGGGAATGTCGTGTTCTTTCAGAACGTCCAGATAAGCCTGATAGCGCTCAGCCGCTTCCTGGTGGTTAGCCGGGCCGCGAATAAAAGCGATGCGACGACGGTCGTGCACGGTAATCAGGTGATTAATCACCTCACGCATTCCATAATAATTATCAGCCGAGACGCCTGGAACTCCTTCCAGGATGATCCCCGTGGTGACAACGGGCATGGGGCGAAAGCGATGAATGAAGGAATAGGTTTCTTCCATATCCATCCACGGATTTAATCCCCAAAACACTAGGCCATCCACCGTATCCATATCCACCAGATGATAAATGATGTTACGCTGGACTTCAAACTCGGCGGGCGAACGCATTGGGCGACCGGGATAACAGATCAGGTTCACCCCGGCATCGCGCGCAGCCGCCGCCGCTCCAGACCAGATGGCGCGGTTGTTGGGATCAATCGCACCCTGAGTCAATAGCGCCAGCGTAATGCGACGATGTTGTCCGTTATGGTAAATCATGTTGGAGATTTGCGTCTGGTCTGCCATAGAAAAACCTGTTTATCCCATTATAAACCAGCAAAATGATTCCGTTATCGGGCGGATATTTTGTTTCCCTGGCCCGCTTGACATTCCGGCCAGGGTTGTGATATTCTAGCACCACTTTCGGAAACCGGTTTCCGAAACCAAGGAAAGCGCCCAATGCCACGCCCCACCATTCAAGATGTCGCCAAAACTGCCCAGGTCTCCAAAAGCACGGTGAGCCGCGTCTTGAGTGGCAACTATGAATATATGCGCGCCGATACGCGCGAAAAAGTTGAGCTGGCGGTCAAACGCCTGGGATACCGCCCCAGCAGCATCGCCCAGAGCCTGACATCCAAACGCACCAATACCGCCGCCATTTTGATTTCCGATATCGGAAACCCTTTTTACCCGGATGTCATCCACGGGGTTGAGCAGATTGCCTTTGAGAATCAGTATGGCATTTTTCTCTGCAACACCAACTACGACCTCGATCGCGGCCTGGAATTGATCCGCTCGCTGATTGACAAACGCGTGGATGGCGTCATGCTCATGTCGAGCAGCATGACGGATGACTGGCTGGATGAACTTGTCGATAACGGCATCCCGACGGTTGTCCTGGATTGGGATATCAAGCTGGCGCAAAGAAATCTCAGCACCATCCAGGTCGATTATGAGCCGGGCATCAAGGCTGCGGTCAATCATCTCGTTTCGCTGGGACATACCCGCTTTGCGCATGTCAGCGGGCCGCTCACCTGGCCAACCTCACGCACCCGGCGGGATGTTTTTTTATCCGCGCTGAAGCTTCACCAGATTTTTCCAGAAAATGTGCCCATTCTGGAGGGAAACCTGCGCATGGACGGCGGCCGCCAGGCGGCCATCCAGCTGATGGGCTTATCAGAAAGACCGACCGCCATCTTCGCGGCAAATGACCTGACCGCGCTGGGCCTGATGGCGGAGCTAAAAGCCCAGGGTCTGCGCATCCCACAGGATATGTCAATCGTCGGCCTGGACGATATTTACCTGTCTAGCCAGTCAGATCCGCCGCTGACCACGGTGGCCCTGCCGCGCCGCGAAATTGGCGAACTGGCGATGAAGATGCTCTTACGCTGGTTCAAAACAGGCGCGGAGCCCGTGATCGAAAGGGTCGAATCTTCGCTGGTGATTCGGGCCTCAACCGCAACATCAACGCGCTGAAATTTTCGGCGTATTTACCCGTTTTCGCACAAGGAGTACCCAATCCCATGTCAATCCCACCCCTGGCCGGACTTTGCACCTATCAGGAAGCCGGAAAACCGGCTTACGATGTTGAAGCAAATGTCAAACGCCTGCTGCGCTATGCCTGGATCGAAAAAAAGCTAATGGATGTTGGGCTTTACTGGCTGGCGCCCACCCCGGAATGGGAAGTGAAGGAGGCCTTGGGGCTGCATCTCAGTCTCGATGCGGATCACGCCGCCGCCATTCGCACCCGCATCAGCGAAATGCGCAGCCCCGCGCCCCGTATGGATGTCAGCCCGGATGCCGCCATCGATCAGTTTTTCGATGAGCTTTTGACCGCTCAAACCACGCCGGAAAAATTGGTCGGCCTGTATGCTGTCTTGAGACCGGCCCTGTTACAGGCCTATCGCGCTCATTTCCAAAACAGCCATCCGGTAATTGACTATCCCACCCGCCGGATGCTCAAGCATATCCTGATCGACGAGCAAGAACAAATGGAGTGGGGCGAGGCGGCCGTCCTGGCTGTCACTCCCACATCGGAAGATAAATCCGCGGCTGAAGCCTGGAAAACACACCTTTTGGCCTATCTCCAAAACATGGGCGGTATCATGGGCGATCAGGAAAAGCCCGCCAGCCTGCCAGCTTCGCGCAGATTGAAGCCTTTCGAGCCCGATTTCTTCCCCCAACGCGATGAGCGCTTTGAGATGCGCTGGAATTTTGTCAATCCGCAGCGCCAGGTCTCTTTAAACGAAAATATTCCGCTGGATGAGCGCACGCTGGCACTGATGTGTCGCCGCATCGTCGAGATGGATGTTCCCGAATACATGACGCGCCTGATTGCCCAAGCGACAGATGAGCCCTGGGAATATTACGTGGAAATGACCCGCCAGTTGTGGGATGAGGTGCGTCACGCCATGCTGGGCACCATTTACTTTGAAAATCGCGGCGTGGACTGGAAAAAGAGTATCGCCATTCATCCCGGCATGTCCATTCGCCTGAACCAGGTTCCCATTCAGGATGTCCACAACGTCCTGTTCGCCATTGAGCAGAATCTGATGCCTGCCAAAACCGGCAAGCGGCTGGAATACGAAATCAGCAAAAATGCCAATGATCCGCTCGCCATGCTGATACAGGATTACGATTGGGCGGATGAAGTTTTGCATGTCCACATCGGCCGGAAGTGGCTGTTGCCTAAAACTGGCTTATCTTCCGGCGAGGCCGTCAAAAAAGGCTGGGAAATTCGCGCATCGACAGCCTCCGTGCTCGATGGCTATGAAGCGCGCGGAGAACAAAAGAACTGGTGGCCCGCTTTTGTCCGCCAGGTATTGGGACGGGAAACCGCCCAAAAAGAATTCAATCTTGAACGTCTATAACAAGTCAGGACGGGAACATGACAATCACTCGTAAGGAACGCATGCGAAAGGCCCTCAGGCACGAACAGGTGGATCGCCTGCCAACCCAAATCAACTACACAGGCGGCATGGGACAGAAAATGGCTGAGCATTTTCAAATCGCACCCAAAGAGTTACCCGCCTTTTTGGGCAACCACATGATTCGAGTCGACTTGAACAGCCCCGAGCGTCTCAGCGCCGACGGCAAAGTGAAATTTGACTGGTGGGGTGTGGGCTTCGACACCAAGGAGGAGGGCTACTTTGCCGCGGTCAGCCCGCTGAAAGAAAACCCCGACCTGCAGGCCTATCCTTGGCCGGACCCAGACGAGGCGACGCTCTTTGAAACGGCCAAAAGCGTGATCCAAGAAAAGGGGCAGGAATACTTTATCACCCCCAATTTTGGCTTTGTGCTGTTTGAACGGGCCTGGACTCTGCGTGGTTTTGAGCAATTTTTCATGGATATGGGCACCGATCCCGGCTACACCGGCGAGCTGCTCGACCGTATCACCGACATTCAACTGAAACTGATCCATAAATATCTCGACCTGGGGATTGATGGCGCTTATTTTGGCGATGACTACGGCGCCCAGAAAGGCCTGCTGTTTTCCCCCGGCATGTGGCGGACTTACATCAAGCCGCGCCTGGCCAAAATGTTCGCGCCCTTCGTTGAGCGCGGCCTACCGATCCTGATGCATTCGGATGGGCAAATCCAAAAAATCCTGCCGGACCTGGTGGAAATTGGTTTGACGGCGCTGAATCCGGTCCAGCCGGAAGTTCTCGATCACGCCTGGTTGGCGGAGAATTTCAAGGGCAAACTAGCCTTCTATGGCGGCATCTCCACCCAGACGGTACTGCCCAACGGCAGCCCCGAAGATGTCCGGAAAGCCGTTTCAGCCTGCGTTGAGACGCTCGCGCCAGATGGAACGGGCCTGATTATCGCTCCATCTCATCGCATGATGACCGACATTTCCATGGACAACGTCACCGCACTACTGGAAGCCTTCGGTTCAAATTAATCCCGGGAGAGAAAATGAACATCGACGAACGAAAAACTCTGATCAGCAAGCAGTTTCAGCAGGCTTTTGGCGCACTTCCCGAGCTTTGGGTGCGCGCCCCCGGCCGGGTCGACCTGATGGGCAGCCACACCGATTACAACATGGGCTACGTCATGACCATGACGGTCAATCAGGATACCTGGATTGCGGCGCGGCATCGCCCGGATCGACAGGTTTGCCTGCGCTCGTTGAATATCGACGGCCAAAGCTGCATCGATCTGGACAACATCAGCCATGATAAAGATGTGCCCTGGAGTAACTATGTGCGCGGCGTGGCAAAGGTTCTGCAGGAAAAAGGCTACGCCCTGCAGGGCTTTGACGGCCTGATTCACAGCACGATTCCCTTCGGAAGCGGCTTGAGTTCATCCGCCGCATTGGAAATGGCCAGTGCCATCGTCTTTCAACAGGTCGGCGGATTTAGGCTGGATCCCGTGCAAATGGCGCTGCATGGACAGGAAGCCGAGAACAAGTTTGTGGGCGTGAGTACCGGCATTCTCGATCAATACAGCTCGGCCATGGGCAAGGAAGGCTGCGCCCTGAAGCTGGACTGTCGTTACCTGGTCAGCGAGAACGTTCAAATCTCCAGTGAGTTGCAGGTCGTGATCTGCGATACGCGGGCAGAACGCAACCTGGTCGGCTCGGAATATGACGATCGCCGCAAACAATGCGAAAGAGGAGTCCGCTTTCTCCAGCAGTTTTACCCGGAAATTAGCGCGCTGCGCGACGTCAGCCTGGATCAATTTTCAGCCCACGCCGGGGAAATGCCCGAATTGGTGGCCCGGCGCTGCCGCTTTATCATAGAAGAAAACCAGCGTGTCCTGGACCTGGCGGAAGCTTTCCCGCGCAATGATCTCGCGACCATCGAGAAGCTGTTTTCAGCCTCCTATGCCGGAGCGCGCGATCTCTTTGAAATTGGCGCCCCGTCCATGGAAGCCATGATCAGCGCCATCCTGAACAGCCCGGGCATTGTTTCGGGTCGTCAGGCGGGGGCAGGATTTGGCGGCTGCATGGTTTCGCTGGTTAAAGCCGATCAGGTGGAAGCCTTTTCGCAGCAGGTTCACAAACTGTATCAGGAAAAAACTGGCATCGCGCCGCGTATTTTCAGCACCAGCGCTTCAGCCGGGGCCGGTTTATTGAATTTTGGGTAAGGTTTTGTCATGAGAGCGAAGCGTTGCTTCGCCTTTACATCGATGAAGCTGTCAAGTTCTTGGGAAGTTGCCTGAATGAAAGGGCGCAGCAATGCTGCGCCCTTTCATTCAAACCAGTCTACCGCGAATGTTACAACTCTGATTACGCACCCGACAGGAATTGGTTAAACTCCACTTTTTCGCCATCCGGGCCGCGGACGGTGAAAAATTTGACGCCATGCGCCCAAAAGGGCAGAAAAACCGGCGCATCCTGTTCGAGGATCGTAAACCCGGCAGCTTTAAGCTCCGCATAAGCGCTGTCAATATCCAGAACATTCAGAGCAATGTGATCGATATGCCCGTCGTGGCGCCCGGCGATTTCGTCTCGTTCCTGGCCAGATAACTGGTAAAGCTCAATCGTAAAGTTGTCCTTTTCCAGCATTGCTACTCGCACAGGCTGATCCTGGGGCGGCAAATCGAGGCGCATGGCCTCGACAAAACCAAAACTCTGATAAAACGCCTTTGACTGTTCCAGATTTGTCACGGGCAGGCCAAGATGCTGAAAGCCTTGTAAATTTCCTTGCAGGTACATAAACAGCTCCTTTTTTACAAAAAATCAAACCTGGGAAATTCCCAATATCATTCCCAATTGGTCAAAAGACTCGGCCAGCACATCCGCGCCGGTCGCGGCGAGTTCTGCGGCGCTGAAGGTGGTGGTAATGGCGGCAACGACACAGCCTGCCGCTCTGGCAGATTGAATACCATTGGGCGAATCCTCGATGACGAGGGTCTCGTGGGGAAGAACATGGAGGGCGCCCATGGCTTTGAGATACGGTTCGGGGTGAGGCTTGTGTTGGGCGGTATCCGCACCGGTGACAATGGCATCAAACCAGCGCTCGAGATGGAACTTTTGCGCCGCCAGCGAGAAATCCCGTCCGGTGGCGGAGGTGGCCAGGCCAAGTTTTTTGTATCCAGCCCGTGCCGCGTCGATGAAATTGACCACACCCGGCACCAGCTGAATATCATCAAACAAGTTCAAATACTGCTGGCGTTTATACACATCCATTTCGTCGGAATTGGCGCGGCCATGCGCAAACCGGGCCGCCACGTAATCAAAAAAAGCCAGGTCGGTGCGTCCCTTGAAATCGGAGAGCAGCCCATCCGGGTAGGGAATTTGAAAATGCTCGAGCGTAAGATGCTTCGCCTGAGCGTGCAAAGGTTCCGAGTCAATGATGACTCCGTCAAAATCAAAGATACAGGCTGCGAAGTGATTGTTATGCATTGACGGCAAGTTAAGCACATAAACACTTTATCGTCAAGATAACTTGCTCAAATCAACCAGGCTTTCTTCGTATTGAGAGTGGCAAACTCTGAAGAAGTCTCCGCGTATCCTTTCAGCCCAAACCGGGTTCCGCTGATCGAAGGAACTCAATCACCTATGCTGCGTAAGATCCTGCTCGTCACATCCGGCTTATTCCACCCGCCGTATTTCGGACGGATGGCTGTGCACTTAGCGCTCAAGTCAATGGATGGATTCGCTTTTCAACATATCTCAGCGCTGGGGAAGTTACCCGCCAACCTGGGTGACTTTTCGGCGATGGTGCTTTATTTTCACCACAAAACCATCCCGGATGCGGCGCTCAAGCAGTTGGAGGGTTTTGTCAGCAGCGGCGGTGGAATCCTGGCGATCCATTCGGCGACGGCCTCCTTCAAGGCTGCGAAAGGTTACTTTGACATTCTCGGCGGTCGTTTCAGCGGGCACGGCCCGGTGCAGGATTTTGAAATTGTCGGGCAGCAAACTGGCATTTTTGATGGGGTCATGCCGTTTCGCATCAAAGATGAACTCTATCTGCACGAACTCCAGCCCGGGATCGAGGTTCATTACACAGCCAGTCTCCAAGGACAGCATATCCCGGTAGTGTGGACCTATCGTTACGGTCGAGGCAAAATCTGTTACGCGGCGCCGGGACACACTGTCGAGAGTATGAAGCATCCCGCCATGCAGGAAATCTTGCGACAAGGGCTTAAGTGGACGTGCCGTGATGATGACTAAAAAAATGAGAATCGCCATCGTCGGATGCGGAGACATTGCCGGGTTTACGGCAATGTTTGCCCGCTTGAATCGAAACATCGTCATGACCGCCTGCTGTGATGTTTCGCGGGAGCGCGCCGAAGCCTTTTCCAGACGACACGGAATCGCGCAAGTCTTCACAGATTACGCCAAAATGCTGGCGAACGCGCCCCTGGATGCGGTTTACCTGGCGGTTCCACACAATTTGCACTTTGAAATGATGCAACTGGCGATTGCGGCGGGCAGGCATATCCTGGTTGAGAAACCATTCACACGGCTGCAGGCCGAAGGCATAGAAATTGTGCAAATGGCGGAAAACGCCGGGGTGAAAGTGGCGGTAAATTACCAATATCGCTATGACGCAGGCTGTTTCCGCCTGGCGCGCGCCGTGCAAAGCGGACAAATTGGCGAGGTACGCCACGCGCGCATCAATATTCCCTGGCACCGCGAGCCGAATTATTTTGAAATGTCAACCTGGCACAAGAGCATGGCCCAGGCAGGTGGCGGGACGCTCATCACACAGGGCAGTCACTTTTTGGATGTGACGCTGTGGGCCTGCGGAAGCCATCCAGCACATGCCATCGGGATGACCGCGCAGCGAGTATTCAAGAGCGTTGAAGTGGAAGACCTGGCAATGGGCATTCTTGAATTGGAAAACGGGGCTTTGATAGAACTATGCAGTTCGATGGCGACGGCAAGTGAGCAGGCGACCTCCATCGAAATTTACGGTTCAAAAGGCACCGCAATCTACACGGACCATCCCTGGCCGCGGGTACGCTTTATCGGTATCAGGGTGAAAGCTGAAGCTGTGCCAATTTTGGGGCTGCACGCTCTCCAGCGCAGCATCGAGGGATTCAGACGCTGGGTGGATGGTGGGAATCCGCACCTGGTGACGGGGCGTGAGTCGCTGCCCGTGCTGGCAGCGGTGGAGGCGATCTATCGGTCGGCGCGCAGCGGTAAGCGGGAGCCGGTTGAAGCGGGCAAAATTTCCATTTAACGGCGGGAAGCACCACGGGTAAGTCACATCCAATTGAAAAATTATCAGCCTGAACCCCATCCCAAAAACCCTGACGGCCAGCCATCAGATTTGTAAGGCTGCCCTTTCGGTTGGGATTGTGTCTTTATGCCTGCGAATAAACTTATAATAAGCTTGTGCAAAGGGTTTTACTCATACCTAGGAAAGCGCTTGAAAAATCCACACTTTTTATCAATGGTTCGCCGCCTGGCTGAAATTGTCCTGGTTGCAATCTTTTATTATCTGACAGCCCGACTGGGTTTTTCCCTGGCGTTGCCGCCCGGTAATGTCACGATACTATGGCCTCCATCCGGGCTGGCGCTGGCGAGCGTCATCTTGTGGGGCTGGCCAATGGGGGCTGGAATTTTTGCCGGGGCCTTCCTGGTCAATTTGGGAACGGTAAGCGGGGCAAACTCGCTGCCTGTGGCCGCCGCCATCGCCACGGGATCGACGTTACAGGCTTTGCTGGGAGCCTGGTTGCTCCAGCGCTTCATCAAGCCACTTCCACCTGAAACAATTCGTCATACACTTCTGGTAATCGTCATCACTTCCGTGGTTACCTTGCTTGCCCCGGCAGTGGGCGTAACCAGCCTGTGCCTGGCAGGAACAGCGCCGTGGCACAACTATGGCACGCTGCTGTGGACATGGTGGCTGGGCGATTTTATCGGCATCCTGGTATTCGCGCCGCCGCTGATCATCTGGCTCAAAAACAACCGCAAGCAAAATACCCGCGAACCTTATCTGTGGCCGATCACCTGTTCCATCATCGGACTGGCCTTGTTTGCCTTTGTTCTGATCAGGAATATCGAACAACAAAAGGTGCTCGAGCGGCAGCAGCGGGATGCGATCGAAATGGCTGACGTCCTTCAAAATGCGATCAATCATGAAATCTATGCCCTGACTGCAATCCGCGCATTCTATGGATCTTCACAAGAAGTTAATCGCGAAGAATTCAGCTCTTTTACGGCCTCGCTACTTTCCAACTCTCCCGAAACATCGGGGCTTGAATGGGTGCGGCGCACAACTCAAGCTGAGCGCCCGGGCTTTGAGCAATCGTTCCGCGAACTGGGTTATGCTGATTTTTCGATCTATGAAAAAGATGCCGCTGGAAACAACATTCCGGTTGCGATTCGCGCTGAATATTTCCCCGTCACGCTGATCGAACCCTTCACCCCCAATCAGGCCGCATTCGGTTTCGACCTTGGCTCGAACCAGGAGCGCCTGTCAGCCATCAATCGGGCGCGCGACAGCGGCGAACCAACCACAACCGGTCCCATTCATCTGGTACAGGAAACCGGCAACCAGATCGGCATTCTAATCATGATGCCGATCTATCTGAATGGAGCTCGCACCGACACGCTCGAAAGCCGCCGCGCCAATCTGCAAGGCCTGGCGATTGGCGTGTACCGCATGGGAATTTTGGCTGTGAATGCGCTCAAAGACATCACTCGCCATGACATTGAGCTGTATATTTACGATATCTCGGAGGCCAGCAACCCACAGTTCCTGGCTTTCTATCCTTCCATAACCGGTGCCCAATCGCTGCCAGAGAGTGGACCACCCACGCCTTCGGCCATACAGATTGGGATGATCCAAACCGAAACCTGGCAGATTGGCGGTCGCGATTGGATGATAGTCGCACGCCCGGGTCCCGCCTACGAACATTACTCAAACGAATGGGCAGCCTGGGTAAGTCTGCTGGTTGGATTTGTGCTGGCAGGCACCTTCCTGACGTATGTTGCCTCCCGCCAGAGAACGGAAGCAGCCCTGACACGCTCCGAAGCCCAATTCCGCACGCTCTTTGAGAACATCCCGATGAGCGGCGTCATCTATCGGCTGATTCTCGATGAGCAAAACGAAATTGTGGACTGGGAATTGCACGAAATCAATGAAGCGGGCGCCGCTGATATCCACCAAAGCCCATCCGAGCTGATCGGCAAGCGCGCTTCCGACCTGTTCGGCGCCGAGGTCATGAAACCGTATCTGGAACAGTGCCGAACCGTGGTCGCATCCGGGCAGGCTCAACAAATCGAAACCCATTTTTCCCACAACGACAAGTATTATCTGACCGCCTTGTTCACAATTGGGACTGATTTCTACGCCAACGTGAGCATTGACGTTACCGAAAGCAAACAGGCCGAACAGGCCTTGCGCGAGAGCGAAGCGCGCTACAAGAGCCTGTTCGAAAATAACCAGGCCGTCATGCTGATTATTGATCCAGACAGCGCCTACATCGTGGATGCCAATGCCGCCGCAACTGAGTACTATGGCTGGAGTCGCGAAGAACTGCTGAAAAAGAAAATCAGCCAAATCAACACGCTGACCCCCGATGAGATTAATAATGCCTTGCAAGAGTCTAAAGCTCAAAATCGCAATCACTTTTTCTTCAAACACTGCCGGGCGGATGGTTCCATCCGCGACGTGGAAGTTTATAGCGGGCCGCTGGTGCTGGCAGGCAAACATTTGCTCTATTCCATCATTCACGACATCGCCGAGCGCAAACTGGCAGAAGAACAATTGCGCGCCAGTAATGAACGCTTCAGCCAACTCGCCAATAACATTCAGGAAGTGTTCTGGATGTTCGATCTGGCTGCTCAAAAGATTAGCTACATCAGCCCGGCCTACGAGATTATTTGGGGGCGTACTTGCGCAAGTCTGTATCAAGACTCGCGCGAATACTACCAAAGCATCCTGCCTGAAGATCAGCCAATCATGATTGACGCGCTGGAAAAACAAGCCCAGGGCCAGCGCACCGAAATCGAATATCGCATCCAAAAACCCGATGGCAGCGTCCGCTGGGTGTGGGATCGCAGTTTCCCAATTTTTGATAAAAAGGGAATATTGACCACCAATGCCGGGGTCGCAACCGATATCACGGAGATTAAAACCACCCAGCGTGAATTGGAGGCGTTGAACAGCGAACTCGAAGAGCGCGTCGAGGAGCGCACCGCGCAGGTCCGCCAGAGCGAAACAACCTATCGCGCCCTGTTCGAGAACTCAAATGATGGGATTTTCTTAATCTCTCCCGAAGGGGTTGAGTTACAGGCCAACCACCAGGCGCTTGATATGCTCGGCTACACCCAGGAAGAGTGGAACACCATCAACAACAATCAATTGGTGCCCTTTGACCAGCAGCAGAACGCCGATGAGAATTTTCAAGCCGCGGTTCGCGGGGAATACGTGCCGCTTTACGAGAGAACCTTGCTGACGAAAGACGGAAAAAAGATCGAGACGGAAATTAACCTTTCTGCTGTGCGAGATGCCAGTGGAAAAGCGATTCTCGTGCAAGGCGTGGTCCGTGACATCACCGAACGTAAAAAAGCCGAAGAAGCCCTGCGCAGCAACCGCGATAAGTTGAGCGCCGCCAACGCTGCGCTCGAAAAAGCCTCGCGTCTGAAAGATGAATTCCTGGCAAGTATGAGCCATGAATTGCGCACGCCGCTAACCGGCGTACTCGGGCTCGCCGAAGTCTTACAGCTGCAAACCCATGGATCGCTCAATGAAAAACAACTCAGAGCCTTGAAGGGCATCGAGAACAGCGGACGGCACTTGCTCGAACTGATCAACGATATTCTCGACCTATCCAAGATTGAAGCCGGAAAGCTGGATATGCGGTTGGAGGCCTGTTCGGTGGCAGATCAATGCCGGGCCAGCCTGCAACTCGTGAAAGGCATGGCCAATCAAAAGAACCAAAAAATTGACTTCCAGATGCAGCCCGCCTCCATCACCCTGCGCGCCGATGCCCGGCGCCTGAAACAAATGCTGGTCAACCTGCTCAGCAATGCCATCAAGTTCACCCCCGAAGGTGGAGAGTTGGGATTGGATGTTAATCTCAACGAGGACGAGAAAACGGTCATTTTCAGCGTTTGGGACGAAGGCATCGGCATCCAGCCACAAGAATTGGGCACCCTTTTCAGACCCTTTGTCCAACTGGATAGCAGCCTGGCGCGGCAATATACCGGGACAGGCCTCGGGTTGTCGCTGGTAAAACGGATGGCAGAACTGCTTGGAGGTAGTGTCCGGGTCGAAAGCACACCCAAGCTCGGCAGCCGCTTCACCATCATCCTGCCCTGGTCTGAAGATGTGACACAGCCTGTCCCGGATTTGTCTGAAGACAGCCCAGACCTCCTGACTTGGGCGCGAAACACTGCTCCGTTGATTTTGATGGCCGATGACAATGAGATCAGCCTCGAAATAATCACCGGTCTTCTGGAATCGACCGGCTGTCGGGTGATTTCGGCGCGCAGCGGCTACGAGTTATTCGAACGCACCCCCACCATCCAACCCGACATCATCCTGGTGGACATTCAGATGCCCGGCATGGACGGGATGGAAACCATCCGCCTGCTGCGCTCCCACATCGACCCAGCGATTGCTTCAATCCCGATTATCGCCGTCACGGCGCTGGTCATGCCCGGTGACAGGGAACGCTGCATGGCAGCGGGCGCGGATGAATATGTCAGTAAACCCATCGTTTTTAGTAAGCTCATAAAACTTATCAACAGACTATTGGAACAGAAAAAGAAATCGTGAAGATGCCGGGAGCGAAGTATCCGTGCAAGAGACAACAGTAAATTTTTACGACTACAAAAAAGGAAATAATGGAAACTCAGCCAAGCATTTTAGTCATCGACGATGAAGTGGTAATCCGCGATACGCTGGAGATGTTATTGAGCAACGAATACCGACTGTACTTCGCCGAAAATGGCGTGGACGGATTTTCGCTGGCACTGCAAATGCAACCTGATATCATGCTGTTGGATGTGATGATGCCGCGCATGGATGGGTTTGAAGTCTGTCAACGGGTGCGCGCCACGCCCATACTGGCAGACATGCCCATCATCATGATCACCGCCCTCGACGACCGCGAATCGCGGCTGAAAGGCTTGCGCGCCGGTGCCGACGATTTCATCTCCAAACCCTTCGACAGCCTGGAACTTTTAGCGCGCGTCCAAACCATCACACGCCTGAATCGTTATCGTCACCTCGTTGAACAGCGCAATCAACTGGAGCAAGCGCATCGCGACCTGCTCAGCTCCTATACCAAGACCATTGAAGGCTGGGTGCATGCGCTCGATCTGCGCGACAAGGAAACCGAAGGTCACTCACAGCGCGTCACCCAAATGACGGTGGAATTCGCCCGGTCCCTAGGCGTCAGCCAGGAAAAATTGGAAGATATCCGCATCGGTGCATTATTGCACGATGTCGGAAAACTGGGCGTCCCCGATGCGATTCTGCTTAAGCCAGGGAAATTGACTCCAGAAGAATGGGAAGTCATGCACAAGCACCCGGAACATGCCTACAAATGGTTGGCTTCGATCGATTTCCTGCTGCCCGCGCTGGATATTCCCTACTGTCACCATGAGAAATGGGATGGCAGCGGATACCCTCGCGGACTTTCGGGCGAGGATATCCCGCTGGCGGCCCGCTTGTTCACCATTGTGGATGTCTGGGATGCCTGCCGCTCGAACAGGCTGTATCGCGCCGCGATGCCTGAGAGCGAAGTGCTGGAATATTTGCGAGCCGAATCAGGGAAACACTTCGACCCATCTCTGGTGGATACATTCATTTCCCTGCAGCATGCGACTTGACGTTCGCCCTAATTTCAATCCAATCAACAAGGCCGACTCGCAGGATTGAGTCGGCCTTGTTGATGATATTCCTTAAAATCCGCGCTAATAATTCGCTGCGAAACTCACTCGATGAGACCGAAATCAGCAAAGACGCCCGTATACGCCTGCCTGCAATCGGCTTTGGCTTTTTCGCGCCAGCCGGTTTCAACAGGGAAAAACAATTCTTCGTATTCTTTTCTGACGGCCTGGCGCAGCGCTTCAGATTTTGCGCCATGTTGAAACAGGCGATTCTCCAAAATGGTGGCGCGCAGGCTGCGGATTTGTGCCGGGAGTGAGTCGCCAAAGGTGCCGAATTCGAAGCAGGTGGCAAACAAATCTTTCGAGGGGAATTTCTCGTCGCGCAGCTGGTAGAAATATTCGGTGATGTCGCCAGTGGTGGTGTAGAACTCGGACGGCGTGGCAGCCACAATCAAGGGATAGTTGAAGCGCTTGACCAATTCTGCCGAGGTGGCTTTCTCGCGTAACGAATTGACGAAACTCATCTGATAACGCGGCCCATAGCCGGTGTGCAAATCAAGATGGATGATGTGCTGATACTCTTCCAGCGTTTTTTGCAGCAGCCCGCGCAGCAGCTGCGCGCTCTCCTGGGTCGCGGTCCCGCCAAATTGCACGCCGCGCGCATGGCGATACTGTCCGCTCAACGTGCCCTGACGAATGCGCAGCATGCCAAGGCGAATGATTCTCTCAACCAAACGCGAGACGAAGGCCACATCGCTTAAAAACAGGTTCGCCAACGGACGGGCCGAATCCAAAAGGGGAATCAGTGGCTCGTAATCGGGATTGATCTTTGGATCAAAGTTTTCGTCCCAAAGGAAGTTGCGGTTTAAGTCGGCGTTGTTTTCGTTGTAGCGGCGGCGCAGCTTCATGCCAGACGGGTTGATGCTGTGAACCAGCAGCAGACCAGTATTTTCAACGTTCAGGCGCGGAGCGAACTCATCCATGAAGATTTTCAACATGCCAGAGCCGACATAGCCTTCGATGCCATGCAAACCCGTCGAAACCACGATTAGATTTTCCTTGTGGCGCGGCTCGGCCCAGCCGTAGTCAATGCTCAAGGACGGGTCGCTCTTTAATGGATAAGACTCAAGGCGGGAATTTCCCCATTTGGCGCGCAGCAGGTCAAAGTCCTGGATGAAGCGCGCGCGGGAGGCCTCGTAGCTTTCAGGGAAGAGAGTTTCCATTAAAAAGGCCCAAGTCCAATCGCCACGGCAATTCCCAAAAAGGCCACGGTTGCGAGAATGACCCACAGCCAGAGCTTGGCGGTCCAGCGCAGCCACTTGGGGTAACTGACCACGGTCAGGCCCAGGCTGATCAGCAAAACGGGATTGGTGGGATAAGCCAGGTTGGAGAAACCGTCGCCGAAGATGTAGGCGAGCACGGCGGTCTGACGGGTGACGCCGATCAAGTCGGCGAGCGGCAGGACGATGGGCATCATCAGGAAGGCTTTGGCCGAACCGGAAGCGATGAAGAACTCAATGCCCAACGCCAGCCCGTAAATGACGATCGCAGCCGGGAAAGCGCCGAGCTTGGTGAAGGGATCGGCGGCGGCGTGCAAGATGGTGTCGGTCACTCCGCCACTGTCGATGATGAAGCGAATGCTGGCTGCCATCAGGATCAGCGGCACGGATGGCGCGAGACCGCCCCAGCCTTCGATGAGTCCCTGCCAGACAACCCGGCGCCCTGCGCCCGAAATGAAACCCGCGCCCAATCCGCCGATCAGAAAGAGAATGCCGACGATGGGCAGCGCGTAATCGGAAATGGCGGGAACGAACGGGGCGGAAAGCATGGAGATGAAGATCAGGATCACGAATAAACCGAAGAACTGCATGGCCCGGTCCTGTTTGGGGTCATCGGCGATGAAGGAGGCATCGACGGTTTTATATTTTTCGCGTTCAGCCAGGTCTTCGCCATGTAACAGGGATTTCTTGGGGTCTTTGTCGATTTTGTGGGCATACCCCGAAAGAAAGGATGCAAAAATCAGATAGATGACAACAAATATGATGACGCGAAACCAGGCGCCGGAAAACAGCGGTAAGCCCGCCAGCTGCTGTGATACTCCCAGCGTGTACGGATTGGAAATGGCCGCCGAGAACCCCATGTTGGTCGCCAGAATGGACATGCCCAGGCCAACCAGCGCATCCCAGCCGAGCGTATACGAGAGCGCAATCATGAGCGGCACGAGCAGCACAACTTCTTCAAACGTGCCCAGGGTTGCGCCCAGGAACATAAAAGCCAGGGCAACCACCCAGAGCAGGGTGTACTTCCGCCCGCTGAAACGTCTCACGATGTTGCCGATGAAAGCGCGCAGCGTGCCGGTCTTGTCCATCACGGCGAAGGCGCCGCCCGCGAAAAACAGCACGATGATAATGACAATGACGGTCAATCCGCTGCTGCTGCCGAGCACTTCGATCGGCGCAATGAACCAGCGCCAGACCGGATAGTTCGGGTGATCAATCAGTTTGAAGGAGGCCGGATCGATGGTTTGGCGTCCATCCACGTCAATGTGAGCATACTGCCCGGCCGGGATGACAAGCGTCAGGATTCCGGCGACCATCATCAAGACAAATAAAATCGCCAGCGACTGAAAAAAGGCTCGCTGGCTGATTTGTGCACCTGCTTTTTGTTCCATGGAATGCTCCTATATCGATTTTATGTGTACATTTTACTACAAGGGTTTAACAATACATGACGTGGTCGGGATGATTTTCCAAACACCGCCCACGCGCGCCTGCAGTGCTACCAAAATACCAAATCCTTGGCTATACTTAATGGTGCCTTCCCGCCCCTCCACCAAAGGAAAACTCATGGAAAAAATCATCCCGGTCACCGAAAAATACGAACGCAATGGCTGGCCAGCGCTGCCCCGCCCGGATATCAAGCCGCCCACCGGCTGGAATCTCGACCTGATTACCGCCCAGGAACGCATTCGCAGCCATCAGCTCTCGCCGGATGGAGAGCGCATTACCTTCATCAAGGACGATGGCCAGCTTTCAGATGTTTTCACCCTGCCCGCCAGCGGCGGCTGGCCGGGCCGCGTCAGCACCAATCGCGGCCTGGTGGCTTATTGGGATGACGAGATTCCGCAGTGGTCACCGGATGGCGAATACCTGGCCTTTTGTATTGATGGACACGTCCACATCAGCAATCAGCGGGGCAACGGGCTGCCGGAAAAGATCACGGATTTCACCAGCGCAGCCGGGTCGCCACGCTGGATGCCGGACTCCAACGGCTTGATCGTTTCCGTCACGCGCCACGAAGCCGACCAGTTGCTGTTGACCGATAAAGCAGGCGCGTGGCCCCGGCAGTTGACCAACTCCGCGGATGGCGATCACTGGGATGCCCAGCCCAACCCGGACGGCAAATTCGTCGCGTTCACCTTCCGCCCCTTCGACGACCTGAACCGGCTGGATATCTGCCTGATTGACCTGGCCGATGGCGCCATCCGCACGGTGTACGGCAGTCCCAAGACCCGCGCCCGTGAACCGCGCTGGTCGCCCGACGGCCAATGGATCGCCTTTATCTGCCAGCAAGCCGGGCGCGACGATTTGTGGCTGATCCGTCCCAACGGCGAAGGCCTGCACCAGCTCACCCGCCTGGGGCATGACATCTTCCAATATAAGTGGAGCCCCGATGGCGCACAGATCCTGGCCACAGTCAACCGCGCCGGGGCCTTTGATTTGGCGTTGCTCGATCCAGCAACGGGGAGTCTGACGGACCTGCGCCGCGGAAATGGCTGTCACTTCAACCCCAATTGGTCGCCGGACGGACAATTCGTCAGCTTTGAGTATGAAAGCCCGGTTCAGCCGCCCGAAATCTACCTGCTGGAACTGGCCAACAAAACCGTCACCCAGCTAACGTTTTCGTTCATCCCGGCGCTGGCCGCCAACCCAATGGTCATGCCCGAACTGGTCAGCTATCCATCCTTCGACGGGCTGGAAATCCCCGCTTTGCTGTACCACCCGCTCAAACCCAACGGCGCGGCGATCCTTTATCCACATGGCGGCCCTTCGGGGCAATCCTGCTATGAGTGGGATTTGCTGGCGCAATATCTGGTCGCCAAGGGCTACACCTTTATCGCGCCCAATTATCGCGGCTCCACCGGCTACGGCGTGGAATTTGAACATGCCAATTATGGCGATTGGGGCCTGGGCGATACGAAAGATTGCCTGGCGGGCGCGAAATACCTGGGAAGCCTGCCCGGCATCGACCCGGCGCGACTGGCGATCATGGGCGGCAGTTATGGCGGCTACCTGACCAACTGCTGCCTGGCGCGTGACCCGCAATATCTGTTTGCCTGCGGCATTGCCAAATATGGCGACGCCAACACCTTCAGCTCGTGGGCGCTGTGCAGACGTGAACTGCGCCTGTATACCGAAATCTTCCTGGGGCACCCGGCCAGAAACCGCGCGGCCTACCATGAAAGCTGCCCGATTTACGATGTGGAAAACGTCCAGAAGCCGCTTTTGCTCCTGCATGGCCTGGATGATGATGTTGTCCCGCCGGAAGCCAGCGAAGAATGGGCCGCGGCCCTGCGTGCGCACGGCAAGACCTTTGAGTACAAGACCTATGCCGGTGAGCCGCACGGTTTCCTGCGCCGCGAAACCATGTTGGATGTGTACGGCCGCATGGAGCGTTTTCTGGATTGGTACCTGCTTCCTTGATTTACAGCCCTAAAAAAAACTTCCTGGCGCTGCGCAATGGGCAACGTCAGGAAGCAAGCCTCCGCCGGAAGGTGGGGGCTTACTATTTACGGGAAGCCAGAAACAGCTCCTCGACTTTCGTCCGCGCCCAGGGGGTGTGACGTAAAAACTTCAGGCTCGATTTGAGGCTGGGGTTTTCACGAAAACATTGGATCGGGATGCGCTTTCCCAGCTGCTCCCAACCGTACAGCTCCATAAGTTGAGTCAGAATATTTTCAAGGGTTATGCCGTGCAAAGGGTTATTGGGCTGCGGATTTGTCATGGTGCTCTCGCTGGTCGGCCAGCTCCGAAGTGATTGATTATGCCAGTTGTTCGATTTCAGCGACGCTCAGGCGCAGGTCTCCCGCACGGAGATTCTCGGCCTGATGCTGAGGGTTGGTCGATTTCGGGATGGTGATGACGCGCGGCTGCTGCGTCAGCCAGGCCATCGCCACTTGCTGCGGGGTCAGCGCTCTGGCCCGGGCCATCTCCTGCAAAACCGTATGGCTGGCGATATCCATGCGCTTCACCGGCGAATAAGCCGTCAACAGGATGTCATTCTGCTGACAATAAGCCAGCACGCCATTTTCCACATAGGTGCGATCGGCCAGGCTGTAGGGCACCTGGTTGGTGAGCAGCGGCATAGCTGACAGGGCCTGGGCCTGCTTGAGCAGCTCCAGGTTGAAGTTGCTGACTCCCAGATGCCTGACGCGCCCTTCGCGCAGCAGTAGATTGAGGGCGCGGAAGGTATCTTCTAGCTGCATGCCCTGCATGGGCCAGTGAATCAGGTACAGGTCGAGATAATCCACACCCAGACGGCGCAGGCTGTGCTCGCAGGAATACAGCACGTCCGCATAGCGCAGGTGCTCCGGGGAGACCTTGGATGTAATAAATAACTTTTCGCGGGCCAGGCCCATCTCGCGCACGGCTTGACCCAAAAGCTCTTCGGCGTGACCAGCTGCGTAGACTTCGGCTGTATCGAAGTGGCGATAGCCCAATTCCAGGGCCGAGCGCAGCGCCGCTAGGGATTGCGCATCCGTGGCCGGGTCGGGCGTTTCCCTTCCGCCGACCGTCCAGGTGCCAAAGCCGATCTTGGGAATTTGCAGGTTGTGGATGGTTTCTGTTTGCATGGAGGCGATTATAGCATCAAGGCGCATGTCAGCGCTGCCAGGACTTCGTAACAGCTCGCCAGGCTGGACGGTAACCGGTTTTTTTCATCAAAACTGGAGTGAAAATTACCCCTGTGTTGGTTATATAATGAATTTGTACAGATGACTGAACGCTTCTGACGACGAAACTTCACCTGTCCATCCTCCGCAAAGAGATCATTCCACGCGGGCGATTGGTCGAGCGCTTGAAGGCGAATCTCTAGCAAAAGGATGGTTTCGTTCGCAAACTGACCCTGGTTTCCGCACCGGCGGGAATTCACGAGGAACGGTTTGCTTTTCCGGCTTGTCCGGGTTAGGAGGAACCAAAATGACTGAACAAACTAAAAATCAGGTTGTCGTTAACCCCGAGAAGGCTGAACTCAACAAGCGCATGGAAACCATCGCCTGGGGCTGCTTCCTGATCATGTTGGGCGGTTTCATGTTTGTGCCCAAGGATCGCGCACCCGAAGGCTTATGGTCAATCGGCGTGGGCGCCATCATGCTCGGCCTGAATGCGGCGCGCTATCTTAATCAAATCCGCATGAGCGGGTTTACCACCGTGCTGGGCCTGCTCTCC
The DNA here is from genome assembly GCA_903838415.1 of uncultured Anaerolineae bacterium. Classification (GTDB taxonomy): domain Bacteria; phylum Chloroflexota; class Anaerolineae; order Anaerolineales; family Villigracilaceae; genus UBA5195. Next base: position 24,710 of record CAILYI010000113.1, read on the forward strand.
GTGATCGGCGGCGTGGTGCAGTTATTCGGCGTCAAAAACCTGGAGGGAGCTTTCCTGCTGATCATCCTGGGGGCTTACCTGGTCATCAAGCCCTGGTTTGACCGGCGAAAATTGTTTGGCAAAGCCGAGGAAAGCTAACTATCCACCAACACATGAAGCCAGGGCGGGGACGAATCCTGGCGCAAAAGCCGTTTCATAGACCGCGGCTACTCAGCCGCCTTGCGCCGGACGGCCAGCATGGTGATGTCGTCAAATTGGCTCGCGCCCGCCGAGAATTCTTCAATTTGGTTTTGAATATGTTCCAACAGGGCAGAGAGCGCCCGATCTCCACCCAACAAGGGGGGCAGGCCGCGGGCCTCGAAAGTTTCCCCAGCCGGGTTGACCGCATCCGTCAAACCGTCGGTATAGGCAAAAAGCGTGTCGCCGTCTTCCAACTGCACCTCGCGGAGGGTGTAATCGACATCCGGGCGCGCCCCAACTGCCGGACCAGTCGGTTCCAGCAACTGCTTGCGGCCCTGCGAATTGAGCACCAGCGGCGGGAGATGCCCGCCGTTGAGATAGGTCAGCCGCCCGGACTGGAGATCGAGAATCCCAAAAAAGATGGTGGCGAACATGCCCGTTTCGCCGTGCGTTTCGACGATGTAATTATTGGTCAACGAAATGGCATTCTTGATGCGCGCCGCGGAGGAAGCGCCCTGACCAGAGTCAACGCGGGCATAAAAGTCGATGTTTGAGACCGCGCGCAGCAAACTGCGGAACAGGGTCATGAACAGCGCTGCGCCCAGGCCTTTATCGCACACATCGGCAATCACCAGGCCGATGCGACCTTCCGGCAGCTCAAAGACATCATAAAAATCCCCGGCGACTTCGCGGGCGGGCTGAAGCGAGGCAGCGATCTCCCAACCGGCGGGCTGCGGCAGGATATCGGGCAGGAAGCCGGCCTGGATTTCACGCCCAATCTCAAACTCCCGTTCAAGCGCCTGTCGATACAGGTTTTCCTGTTCCCACAGGCGGGCGTTCTCAAGGGCGAGGCTCATCGAAGCGGCCAGCGTTTGCAGCAGGCGGACGTGCGATTCGCTGAAGGCGTTTTCCTGATCGATATTTTGCAGGCTCAAAATCCCGGTCACCTGCGCGCCAACAAACAAGGGCACGCCCAGCCAGGATTTGGGCGTGGTCGTGCCGGGCAGGGTGGGCTGCCCCAGGCGCGCGGCTTTTTCGGCCACGCCACTATTGACCAGAATAGGTTGGCGCGTCTGGATGATTTGCGAGCGAAAGCCGCCCGGCGGATGCGACCCGGGCGAGAAAACACGCTGACCGCGTTCAATCGCATAGCGATGTTCAACCGTGTGCGTATGCGGGTCATAGGTCGAAAGCATCACGACCTGCGCGTCGAAAATCTCGCGAATCTTCTCACCCACCAAATCATAAATAGCCTGGACATCCAGATGATAGGCCAGCCCCTGCTGAACGCTGTTGATGATATCCAGTTCCGCTTCGCGCTGAATCAGTTTCTGCCTGAGCTGCGAAATATCTTCCCTGGCTAAGTTGGTTGGGTCGATCATCCTGCCTCCTGCCGAATTGTGCTGCAATGCCCCCGGTCGCAAATTGCGGTTTTCCACTTAAGCAAAAAGCGCAATTTGTGACCGTGCGGGGTATAAAGTCAGTGTACATTTTCAGGGCGGTATAGTCAATGGGGTTTGATGAAAAACTGCCGTGTAAAGCGCAAAAGAAACAGCTTAATCTGCAAATCAAACGCCGAAACATGGTCATCGCAAGGCTTAGCTCCAAATAGTCTAGCGGCTTAATCTTCCGATTTATTGGCTGAAACCAGTGGCACAGCAGCGGCTTTTGGCCGTTAAATAATCAGGGTGAGGCGCCTGACGCCCCACCCTGGGTGATTCTATTCGGTCTCGAAACAAATCAAATGAAGAGCGTTCTCCGCACTGCTGAGCTGGCGCGCAGGTCTGCGGCGTGAGTGACCCGGTTGCGGCCCTGCTCCTTCGAAGCGTACAGGGCCTGATCCGCCAAAAAGATGAAGGCGGTCTCGCTGTTAATCGCCGGTTCGAGAGTGGCAACGCCCAGGCTGACGGTAATGCCAAGCTCCGGCCAGGCCGCCGAGGCAATCGACAGGCGCAATCTTTCAGCGATCAGCATGGCAGTGGCCTTATCGGTGTTGGGTAAAACCACCGCAAACTCCTCGCCGCCATAACGGGCCGCCATATCAAACTCGCGTAAATTCTCCCGCAAAAACTCGGAGAGCATTTGCAAATATTTATCTCCCATTGGATGCCCATAGGTGTCATTGATGTTCTTGAAGTAATCCACATCAATCATCAACATGGAAAGCTGGGAGGGGACGCGATTGGTGAAGGCCATCTGAAAAACGAGGTAATCCTGAAAGGCGCGACGATTCTTCAAGCCGGTCAGATGATCCAACGTGGACAGAGCTTCCAGCCGGGCGTTCGCTTCCAGCAATTCCGCCTGACGGGCCATCAGCGAGGCTTGAGTTTCTTCCAACGAGATCACCGCCTGAATTTTGAGACGGGCTGCGTTTTCGGCATCTTTTCGGGCGCGCAAAATCTCGTCTTCATAAAGGGAACGCCGCCGCATGGGCATCAGGATGCAATCATCCACGATCAGCCCCTGCCGTTCGCGCCGAATGGCGTTCACGAGCATGGGTTCTTCACGCCCATTCTTGGAGACCAGCGAAAAAAAGAGTTCCTCCGCCCGGCCATGCGCGGAAAGAAGGGGTAGAAAAAAAGATTGGAAAAGCAGGCGGCTGGGAAGAGGCAGGATCGTCTCCAGCCGCTGTCCGCTCAGTTCGTCCAACTGGTACCCAAGCAGTTCCAGCAAAGTGGCATTAACCGCGACGATGACCCCTTCATTCGTCAGCGAAATGAAGCCACAAGGCGCGTTGTCCAACAGATTATCCATGCCTAGGATAAAACGCTTTGGGGCTGAGCAAGATACTGCTTGATGACTTGAATCGTCTCATCCGGAAAGCTCAAATGCGGAAAATGCCCGGTAGCCTTCATCCATGCCACCGTGCTGCCGGTCAACTGCCACTGCAGATATTTGGCGATATGAAGCGGCACAAAAGCATCGTCGGCGGGCTGCATGATCAGCGCCGGAACGCTAACTCCGGGCAGCGCTGCGCGCACATCCGAAAGGAAGGTAATCTCGGCAAATTGTTTCATAATGTAGTGATCGGTGGCGTTGAAGCTGGCCTCCAGTTCGAGCGCCAGCTCGGGCCGGTCGGGGTTTTTCATGGCGACAGGCGCGACGTAGTTCGCCCAGCCCAGGTAGTTCTTATCCATCATGCCCAACAGACCTTCCAGGTCGGCCCGATCAAACCCGCCCTGATAAGTGGGAAGCTCATTCATGTAACAGGGGGAGGCGCCCAACAGAATCAGCCTGCTAAAAAGCCCCGGAGCCTGGATGGAGGCCAGCAGGCCGATCATGCTGCTGACGGAATGCCCGACAAAAACCACATCTTTCAAATCCAGCGCCTGGCAAATTTCGAGCACATCCTGGGCGTAGCCAGACAGGCTGCTGTAGCGCTGGGGGTCGTATGCCTTGCGATCAGATTTACCGGAGCCCACATAATCAAACAGGATGACGCGATAATCTTCCTCGAAGGCCGGCGCCACAAAACGCCAGAAGTTCTGGTCGCACCCGAAACCATGTCCGAACAGCATGGGCTGGGTACCCTTGCCAGAGATTTGCACGTTATTCCGATTGATAATCGTATCTTGAGACATTTCACTGCTCCTCATACAAAAATGAACATCCGTGTTTGGGCAAGGCGTGGCTTACATACAAAATTTCACGAAGTATACCCAAGTTTTGCCGAAAATCCTATTTTTCTGTAAATATTGAAATGGAATTTACACTTGTTTTTTTGCGGCTTTCTCATATACTGTATGTATCATTTCCTGGGCGTGATAATTTTGCTTTCTTGGAAAGATACAACAGGTTCAAATACAGCCATAGCAGTGGAAATGAAAGGAAGCGTTGATCCAGGGATATTCTGGTCGCTCCACATTCCAGGTCAATTGACCGGAAGATGGCGTCCCTGGGGAGCAAGTGGCGAAACCGATCCCAGTAGAGGTCGGTTTTTTTGTTTAATGGCGCCAGGTCGTTTGCAAGCAAGAAGAATAGAAGGAAGCGTTGATCCAGGGATTTTTCTGGTCGCTCCTCTTCCCGGTCAATTGACCGGAAGATGGCGTCCCTGGGGAGCAAGTGGCGAAACCGGTCCCGTTCAGGGCCGGTTTTTTGTTGTAAGGCGTTAAAATATCGAATCGGACGAGGATATTAACATGTCATTCATTTTTTCTACAAATAGGCATATACTGATTAATAGTGAGAGTTTATTAAAAACCAACCAGCCTAATCAGGCCGATCAGGATTCGAGGGCGGTTGCATTGGTTTTCATGATAGAGCGGGTTGACAGGTGTCGAATTTTCTTATCGGTCGTGTTTAATGCTATTCAGGGTGAGTTAGTCAAAGCTGCGACTCTTTTTCGTATTCCTTTCGTTATGTAGTGTAGGTAGGTTGAAAATGCAAGATACAAATTCGCGCCTGGTGGCGCCAAATCCTGACTTGATTCAACGTGCGCAACAGGGCGACAGAGAATCAATCAGTTGGCTGTTCAATCGCTTTCAGCCAAGTATCTTTCGATATTTGTATTACAAAACCGGTCACCGCGAGACCGCAGAAGATTTAACTTCAGATGTTTTTGTGCGGATGCTGCGTTTTTTACCTGCCTACCAAACTCAGTCAGCCTCATTTCAAAGTTGGCTGTTCCGGATCGCCCACAATCTGGCGGTGGATTACTTCCGAAAATCTGGTTTCAGCACTGAATTGACCGATGACATACCCAACTCGGATCTTTTGCCGGAAGCAGCCGTTGAACAAAGTCTCTCGCACGAAGAATTACGCCAGGCCCTGTCCAAACTGGGCGGCGAGCAAACCGATGTGATCATTTTGCGTTTTGTTTTAGGGCTGCCGATCGCCCAGGTGGCCCAGGTCATTGGCAAAAGCGAAGATGCGATTAAAGGTTTACAACGCAGATCGTTACTGAACCTCCGCGAAGCACTGCACAAACGATGAGCCTTTAATGGAGTTTACGGGAAGAAGCAACCATGATGAATGACCAAGAACTGGACAACCTGTTCGAAAAAAGCCTGCAAGTCCTTGAAAATGGGGGTGACTTACGGCTCGCCGAAGCCGCATTTCCAGATAATACAGAAGAACTCATTTCTCTAATTCAACTGGCAACTGCACTGCAAGAGATTGCCCACCCCGAACCATCGGTCACTGCAACCAGGGCCACCCAGGCGCGCCTGAGTGCTCTGGCCGATGAACTCGCTCCCCACAAAATATCCCGCCCGGCTTATCGCTGGGCATGGTCATTTAGAAGTCCCATTTTTGCTGCGGCATTATTGCTTACCATATTTTTATTGGCCGGGGTCAGTTTTTGGGGGTATGGCCCCATTCCTGCCCATGCGGCCGCCTTTGCGGATTTAAGCGGAATGGTGGAAGTTGCATCCGCCAATGTTGATGATTGGAAGCCTGCGACCATTGGAGAAACTCTGCAATCGGGAGCCCGAATCCGAACGAGCGGAGATGGCACTGCCACCGTGGTCTTTTATGAAGGCACCCGCCTGACACTGGAAAATCAATCTGAACTGACGCTGACACGTGTGGCGGGCAACTGGGGCAATGTGCTCCAGGTGGAGCTGGCACAAAAAGTGGGCAGCGCGCGTTATAACGTGGTGCCTTTGCGCGGCAGTTCGAGTCACTTTGCGGTGAGTACACCGGCCGGGTTGGCCAGCGTCCACGGCACCAACTTTGTTGTCACCGTCAATCAGCAAGGGCAAACCCTGGTTTCGGTCGACGCCGGTGAAGTGGTGGTCGCCAATGCCAATACACAGGTCTCGGTTTTACCCGGAAAAACCACCATCTCCGAGCCAAACAGCGCTCCACAGGCCCCCGCGTTTCGGTTCGCCACAAATAACACGCTGACCAGCATGGACGGCAATACCTGGAAGCTGTACAACCTGTCCGTTCAGATCAACGAAAAGACTCTGCTCAGCACCACCCCCAAGGTCGGGCAAACCCTCTTTATAGCGGGCCGTGTCCTGGGAAACAATCAATATGTTGCTGATGTAATCATGCCCGGCGATCAATTAGGGCCAAGGCTGGAATTTGCCGGGATCGCGCAGAAGGTCGATGCGGCAAATTGGATGGTGAACGGCGTGCCGATGAGCGCCAGCGAAGCCACAACCCTCAACAAGGATATTCAGCATGGCGATCGCGTCTTGGCGAAATTTACCTTACAGACCAAAGAGCGCTGGCAGGCTGCAAAAATTGTCGATTTGGAAATTGAGAAGGAAGCGCGCTCAGGCTGCACCGGGGCAGCTCCGCAGCCCAAAGGACAAGATCTGGCTGAAAAATATGGCTCATCCTACTCTGAGATCATGGATTGGTTCTGCCAGGGTTTTGGCTTCGGTGAAATTGATCATGCTTACCAATTGAACCTTGACACAGCGGCACCTGTAGCGGATATTTTTGCCTTGCGCCGCCAGGAAACAGGCTGGGGAAATATTCTGCGCAACTTGCAGGCTTCGCCAGCGTCCTCCACCAGCACGGATGCAACCGTCCCCGCATCTGTGACACCAGTTGTGGCGATTTTCGCCTCGCCTTCAGAATTCGAAAGCTCCGGATCGAACTGCACTGGCACTGGCTCACAGCCCGAAGCACAGACTTTGGCAGATCACTACGCGGTGGAATACGATGAAATTATGGGCTGGTTTTGCCAGGGTTTCGGTTTTGGCGAAATTAAGCAAGCCTATGATATGAGCCTCGGTTCCGACAATACAGTGGACGAGTTGTTTGCGATGAAAAAGTCGGGCATCGGTTGGGGCGAGATCAAGAAACTGGCTGACGAACAGAAAGCGAAAAACATCAATAACAATAACAGCAACGCTGGCAACAACGCTGGCAACAACGGTAACAACAATAGCAACAGCAATAACAACAGCAATAACAACAGCAATAACAACAGCAATAACAATAACAACACTGCCAAGGATAACAAAGATAACAAGGACAGCAAAGATAACAGTGGTAATGCTGGGAACAATGGCAATGCAGATAACAACGGGAATACTGACAATAACGGTAATACCGACAATAACGGCAAAAAGAAATAGTTGACCGGCGAAACGAAAAGCTACTTTTTATTGGTTGCGCAAATGGTAAATATTTTTACTTGGTTTCGTTCAAGAACAAAAAAGTTGCGAGATGTTATGCAAAGAAAAAAACTTGGAATCGCCCAATCTGCTGTTGAGTTTGCCCTGGTGCTGCCTCTGCTGCTATTTGTGGTTGTTGGCACGCTTGAAATGGGGCGGCTGGTGTTTATTTATGTTGGCGTGATTAACGCCGCGCGCGAAGCGGCCCGCTACGGAGCGGCTTCTGGCAGCCTGGGAAGTGGTACCGACTTTCAATACTCCGACTGCCAGGGCATTAAAGATGCAGCGCGCAGGGTAAGCTTTTTGGTACCCCTGTCCGATGACAATATTTCCATTCGCTATGACCAGGGACCTGGCTCGCCGCCGACAGGTGAATGTTCAGTCGGCACGGTGCCCGCGGTCGGGTACGTTCGCACCGGAACGCGCATTTTAATCAACGTGGATATCCCTTTCGCGCCCATGCTGGGGATCATACCGCTTACCTTGCCGAATGTGGCCTCCAATACTGCGCGCACCCTCCTGGCAAGTGTCGATATCAGCGGCAGCGCGATGCCCCCACCCACCATCAATTATTCCGGTGGAGGAACGGTGACACCCACCCGAACCAAAACCGCCACTCCAACCATCACGCCGACTTTCACAATTACACCCAGCCCCACGCAAACCGGCACGGCTACCTTCACACCCACCGCTACGGCAACTCCGCTCTATACGGCGACGGCGAGTCGAACACCAACTGCCAGCTTCACGCCCACCGACACCTTCACGCCCTCTCCGACCGCGACGGTGACCAGTACAGCCTCCGCAACACCGACCGGCACCGCCACACAAATACCATCCTGCGCCAGTCTCTCAGTCAGCACGCCGATTATCCAGGTGGATAATTCATCTGCGCATACCTGGACGATAACCCTGAAGAATAGCGGCAGTGTTCCAATGCGGATGGAAAAAGTTCAGGTTCTTTGGTTTCAGAAGGGATCAACATTCGCCAATTTGTATGGGATCAGCGCGAACGGTTCCACCCCATCCTTTAATGTTATCGGGCTTAATAACGCGAGTGGAAGCTACACCTATACCTTCCCTTCATCGCCCGAGTATTACATCCCTGCCAAAGCCGCCCAGGATGGCACGGTCACGCTTCAAATTACCTTCACCGGCAGCGGCAACAATATATTGCCCAATTTATCCAACAGTGAATTCATAAATGTAACGGCGTCAAGTTGTTCAAAAGCAGCGCCAGGTTAATAAATCCTAAATCAAGCATATTCTGGCGCTCCTTTACTGTTATTTCTTCCGTGCCGGAAATTTATTGGAGTAAAAATGAAAACAATTTCGCAAATTTCTAATCCGTTCACTCGTTCAAGCCGGGGCCAAAGCCTGGTGGAGTTTGAATTGGCCCTGGTCATCATGATCTTTATGATGCTGGCCGTCACTGATTTCGGTTTGGCTTTCTTTTCGTGGATTACACTGCGCGACGCCGCACAGGAAGGCGCAACGTATGCCTCGGTCGCGCCGCCCTTCGACACAAACAGCGTCGCAGCCATCCGTTCCAGGGTAAAAGAAGCTTCGGTTTCACCGGTCAATTTGGGCATCCTGGCTGACGATCATATCAATGTTGATTTGGTCGGCACCGGAACCACGGCCTGCCCGGGAAACGGCGTGCGCGTTACTGTGACTTATGACTATCGCATGATTTCACCCTGGATCATCGGCGCACCGACCATCCCGGTTTCCGCCAGCGTCACGGATACGATTTTGAAGGCAGCCAATGGCGTTACATGCGGTGGAAGTTAGTCCCTGGAATGTTCGGATTTTATCAGTAAGGAGGCACCATGATTAAGCGACCCCGGTCTGAACAAGGTCAGGCCATTGTGATGATTGTTTTTGTGATTGTTGGCTTATTCGCGCTGGTTGCGCTGGCCATGGACGGCGGACAGGCTTTCTCAGATCGCCGCCAGGCCCAAAACGCGGCCGATGCCGCCGCGCTGGCTGCCGCGCTTTCCTACCAATTGGGAAACGGCAGCACCGCCCATGTGGAGGCCCGCGCGCTCGAAATCGCCGCTTCCAATGGCTACTTCAACAGCCTACCGCGCAGCAGCGTCACAATCGACCCGAATGGCACTGCCGTGGTGGGGGCTTGCCCGAACAATCAAAACGGCAGAGATTTTACAGTAACGATCGAATCCAACATTAATACCTGGTTTGCCTCCATCTTTGGCGTAACAATGATGCATAACACCGTCACGTCCACCGCCCGCGGTTGTGAATTTTATTGGAAATCATTATTTGATGGCAATGCGATTGTGGCTACGGCCCCGGTGGGCACGAGCGGCTTTAATGCTGGGGGTAACGGTATTTGGAAGGTGGCTTGCACTGATGGAACTGTCAGCGGCGGTATTTTTTCAAACGGTGACGCTGATGGCAGCGGATCATCCACTACGACTGCATCCAGCCTGACGGTCGTTGGCAGCGGCGGGGATACGTTTGCAGGCCAACCGATTGGGCAAATTCTAAAAGGAACGCCTTACGCGTTTCCGGGGGACATTATTACCAAAATGCCGCGCATTCCAGCCTGCGATGGCACCGCCTATCTTGATCCGCATGATGGCGCCTACCACCCCGAAGCCGGTAAAGATGGCAGCGTCATCCCGGTGGCGCTCGACGGCGGTCAGACCTATACCAGCGGGCTGTATTGCGTCACAAAGGATAACGGCAACTGGAACAACGGTACGCTCTATGCACGCGACGCGACTTTCTACATCATGAAGGCAGGTTATGATCTCAAGTTCGCTGGCGGCGGCTCAGGCGGAGAAGGTTTCGATATCACCGCCACCCAGAACGGCGAGTATGCCGGGTATGCCATCATCCTGCCCTTGACCTGTCAGGGGGCAACCTCGCATTCCCCGGATATTATCTGTAATCTGACTAAGCTCGCGGCCGGTCAGCAAACCATTGCAACCTGCGATGGTTCTTCGGATACCCCAAGGTTGGATCTTCGCGGCAATGGCGCGACCGGCATCTTCGGAACTGTCATGGCGCCCACGGCCTGCCTGACGATGTTGGGCAACTCCTTAACTGAAAATCACGGCCAGTTGATCGGTTACGTCGTCGATGCAAGCGGTACCGCCGATGTCAACGTCTGCTTCAAAGGCGATGAACACCCCAAGGAACCGGTTCCGCCCTCGGTGCAACTCCTGAGATAGTTCCACTGTGATCAATTGATGGCTGGCGGTCTTCCCGGGAAGGCCGCCAGCGTTTTTTAATCGTGACCGACCAGAACCTGGTCCGTGCCGATGCGCCCTGCTTCACAGACCAGGGCGATGCCGCCGCCCAGGAGCGGGCGCAGCGCATCTTCAACCGTAAACAGCAGGCTTCCATCCACCCAGGCCTGGATCTGAGCGCCCTGCACCGCGAGCCGCAAATGATACGGCTGGCCGAACTGCCAGGGGAAGGCCTGCTCGGCCAGGATTGTTTCTCCATCCAGGCGCTTGACCAGCCTGATGGTTTGTGGATCGGAGAGCAGCAAGGCATAATAGCGCTCCTGTCCCTGGACGCGCGCCGCCAGGCCAAAGGCCTGCACCATGTGGGGCGTGATGACCGCCTGCACGTTGTAATCGCTCCACTCGCGCGTGCCAGTCATGACCAACCCGCGGCCACGGTTTTGCATCACCCGAAACGCTTCGCCAAACTCATCCGCGAAATAATCCGCCGCATTGACCCACTGACGCACCCACAAGCGGCCGGGCGCGGCAGGCCGGTGGAAGCTGACCTGCGGGGAACCGTCCCAGGAAAGGCGATCGAGATAAACCACGCCCTCCTGGACCAGATCGGACGAGATACAAATCCCGACCTGCGCGACCGGCGCGCCTGCCAAATCTGGCAGCTGCCATGCCAACTGGGCAGACTGGCCCGGAAGCAGGCTGTGCTGCGGCCCGTTGATTTCCAGCGTTTTATCGGCCAGGCCGTAGCTTTGCAGTTGGATTCCCACCGTGACCGGCCCGGGGTTTTTCCCATCCGCCAGCAGCGTGGCGCGCACCGTTTGACCGGGATAGACCGTCGGGGAGGCCAGCAAAGTATAGCCGGGCATGTCTATCGCCTCGGGGGGGATAAAGGTGGGAGTCAGCGCGACGGCTGTTTCTCCCGGCTTGAGCGCATAACGCAGCGCCAAAACCCTTTCAGCGGCCTGGGCTGGATGTGGCGTATTCTCAAGCGTCAGGTTTTTCTGGGAGCGGAAGCCCTGCACGGAGCCGGGCAGCGAAAAATGGAAGCGGGCCCCAGCCTTGGGCGGCATCCAGCGCTCGCCCCGAATGGCAAGCGCCAGCTCAAGGATGTAATCCGTCTCGCGCAGCGCGTCGCTGATCGCCCGGCCTCCATCCGCAGTTGACAGATAGAGCTGATCTGCCACCGGGCCGCGCCAATCGGGGCCGCCTGCGAAAGCGGCCAGGCCATTGCGCACCCCCAAAATCGCGCCGACATTGGCGGCGTTGCAGTCGGTATCCCAGCCGCAGGTATTGACGATGCTCTGGGCGAGGCTGAAGTCGCCCTGGCTGTAGAGCAGGCTGAGAATGACCAGTCCATGATTGGGAACGATGTGACAGTTTCCGCCATATTGATCGTAGCCGTAGCGCGCGGCCAGCTTCGCGCGGGCGGCATGCCAATCCTGCGGATCAGCGGCGTGCCAGGCGCGGATATCCGCGATCAGGTGAGAGATGACCGAATCGGCGGGAATGAAGGCCAGCGCGGTATCGAGCAATTTGTCGAGATCAGATTCGATGAAGGCCTGGGCCACCAACGCCGCGATGACTTGCGCGCCATAAATGGCCTCGCCATCGTGGCTGACGCTGGCTGCGCGACGCGCCAGCTCAACCGCCAGGGCCGGGTCTCCGGGGGCAATCAGGCCCCAGCCGTCTATGAAGATTTGCGCCCCAATCTGTTCGGCAACCACCTTGCTGTTCAATTCCATCGAACCGGAGCGCGGCGCGGGGATGCCATCCTTGAGCCGCAAATAGACGGTGTGTTCGGTGGAATTGCCAAAGCCGCCCCACCACAGGATGGTGCGGTTTTCGATGATGTAATTCAGCCAGGTCTGGCCGATTTGGGCCGGGGTCAGGCTGAGCGAGTTGTCGTAATCGGACAGCGCGCGTAAAAAGGTAAATGTGCCGGAGATATCATCATCCGTGACGACGAGATGGTAATTCCGTAAAGGCAGGTCGCGGCGCTCATTGACGTAATACTTGATTTCGCCAAAACTAGCCCGGATTTGCTCATAGCTCCAACTTTCAAAGGGCCGCCCCAGGTAAACGCCGATAATTTTCCCGAGCACACCGGCATAGACTTTTTCGATGATCGCTTCAGTCAGCTTCATTTTTTCATCTCCATCTCGTTTTGATTGCCAACTGCGCCGTTTTTTGCTACGGCAAGACCGGGCAGCGGCTTGGTTTCAAAGTTTGTTGGCTTAATTCGCAAGTTTGTTGGCTTAATTCAAAAGTTTGTTGGCTTAATTCAAAAGTTTGTTGGCTTAATTCAAAAGTTTGTTGGCTTAATTGGCGTCTTATTTGCCAGGCCAGGAACAATAAGATTTTACACGAAAGGACCGGTTGCTGCACCCATGGCTTTCTTAAAGTCAGCGTGGTTTTATCGCCAAGACGCCAAATCTGCCAAGTGCGCCAAGATTTTTGATGTTTTCTTGGCGTTCTTTGTAAAAACTTGGCGGGCTTGGCGATGATGTTTAGACTTTAAGAAAACCCTGTTATGGCGCAAAACCTGCCTGAAGAGACCGGGCGCTTATTGGTAAAATCAAAGGACGCCCGATCAATCTCCGAGAATTGGGCGTATTGGAAAAGATGCTCGCCCTCGGCGACAGAACACTCCCTTTTATTGAAAATAACCAGTCACCCAGGTAACCCAGACATGCCCCAGGAAACAATCCTCGTTGAACAATTAAGCAAAACCTATCAGGTACCCGAACGCGAAGGCGGATTCTCCGCCGCAGTGCGCAGTTTTTTCAAACGCAAATATAAGGATGTGAATGCCGTTCAAAAAGTCAGCTTTCGGATCGAGCCGGGTGAAGTTGTCGGCTTTCTCGGCCCGAATGGCGCAGGAAAAACGACCACCCTCAAAATGCTGTCCGGCCTGCTGCACCCGACTGGCGGGAACGCTCACGTGCTCGGCTTCACACCCTGGAAGCTGGAAGCCGCCTACCTGCGTTCCATGACCCTGGTGATGGGCCAGCGCAACCGCCTTTCGTGGGATATCCCCGCCGCCGATTCATTCCTGCTTAACCAGGCCATCTACCGCCTGCCAGACGATGAATACCAGGCCACGCTCAAGGAACTGGATGAACTGCTCGAACTTGGCCCGCTGCTGAAAAAGCCGGTCCGAAATCTCTCGCTTGGTGAACGTATGAAGTGCGAAATTGCTGCCGGGCTGCTGCATCGTCCCAAAGTATTGTTTCTCGACGAACCCACCATCGGTCTGGATATCACCGGGCAGATACGCATCCGCGAATTTTTGCGTGAATACAACCGCCGCACCGGAGCCACCATCCTGCTCACCAGTCATTACATGGCCGACGTGACCGCCCTGTGCGAACGCATTATCATCATCCATCACGGAAAACTCAAATATGATGGCGGGATTACCGATCTCTCGCGCCGCATTGCACCCTTCAAGTTGATCGGCGTGATGCTCGCGGATGCTGATTCGCATGATTTGAGCATCTATGGCACCCCCGTGGAAAACGAGGATGATGCCGAAAAACGTTACATCCAGGTGCCCGCCGCAGACGTGACCGGCATCACTGCGCGCCTGCTGGCTGATTTACCTGTCCACGACATCACCATCACCGACCCGCCGATCGAAAACGTCATCGAGCGGGCGTTTAACGAGTAACCAATGCTAAAAATCTACCAACGTCTCTGGCAGGTCAACTGGGCCGAACAGTGGCAGTATCGCGCCAACCTGATCATGTATCTGCTGTACTGGCTGGTTTCCCCGGTTGTTTATCTGGCCGTCTGGACAACAATCGCCCGCAGCCAGGGCAGCGTAGGCGGCCTGACAGTCAACGATTTCGTCACCTACTACATGACTCTGCTGATCGTCGACCAACTGACCAGCGAAATCACCATCCACCTGCTGGCTTATAAAATCCAGGATGGCACGCTTTCCGGTGAGTTGATCCGGCCCATCCACCCCATCCTGACCAACACGCTGATGAACAACCTGGCCTTCAAAGTCCTGACCATCCTGGCGCTTGTGCCGGTCTGGATTGTGCTGTGGTTCCTGTTTAGACCCGATTATTCCAGCGTCACCCTGTCCAACCTGCTGCTGGCGCTGCCCGCCATTTTGCTGGGATTCACAATCAGTTTTCTGCTTGGCGCCGCCCTGACCTGCGTGGCTTTCTGGACAACGCGCGTCTTTGCCCTTTCGGAATTCTACTGGGCGCTGGCAGTCATGTTTTCCGGGCAGTTTGTCCCGCTGCAATTGATGCCCAGGCTGGTTCAGCAAATCGCGGGATACCTGCCTTTCGCCATGTTCAAATATATCCCGATCCAAATCATCCTGGGACGTTTGAGCGCGCAGGAAATCACCCGCGCTTATCTGGTCGGAATTTTCTGGTTGCTGATTTCAATCCTGCTGTTTCGCTGGATCTGGCGCGAAGGCGTGAAAAAGTTTTCAGCGGTCGGAGCCTGACCCTCTTCGTTTCCCCCTAACCCGGGCAAGCCGGAACGGTTGTCGAGCTTATCGAGACAAAGAGAAAACAAACCGCGAAGGATAAACGCGGAAAGCCCATACTGATAGCAATTCCAAATCTAAAATTCGTTTTTTGAAAATAAGCGAATTTTTCTGACAAGATACGTTTTTGACTGGCATTTTTAGCCCCCATCCCCCGCCTTCCCCCAAATCCAAGAGCAGGATTTAGGGGAAGGGGCTGCTCATTTGAAAGAAAGCGGGGTTCCCCTCCCCTAAATTCCCCGGTTTTGGGAATTTGGGGGAGGCGGGAGGGGCTGAGTGCGGGCAAAAAGTCATTCTGGCTACAAAAAGCTACGATTAATGGTCAAAAACTGGCTTGAATACTAACTTTTGGCTGTTCAAGTTTCAGATTTGGAATTGCTGCCTTACTGATAGTCTCTTACTGAGAACTTGATAACTTCTTACCGAGAAGTTGATGGTCTCTTCGGACAAGCGTGGTACTACCCCCAAAAACGGGGCCGGAGCATAAATGAATTATTTCAAACTGATCGGCGTTTTCCTGAAAATCAACCTGCAGATGTCGCTCGCCTACCGGGCGGATACGGTCATCAACATTCTGCTCAACTTGATGTGGCTGGGCTGGGAACTGCTCAGCTTGAGCATCATCTTCAGCAACACCGCCACGCTCGGCGGCTGGGGCCCCGGTGAACTAATCGCCCTGCTGGGCGTTTTTCGCCTGGTCAACACGCTCATGGCGGCCCTGATCTGGCCCAACACCGAAAAATTCAACGCCAGCGTGCGCGACGGCTCGCTCGATTACACCCTGCTCCAGCCGGTCAACAGCATGTTCCTGGTCAGCTTCTCACGCATCACCGTCTGGAGGGTCTGGGACCTGGTGCTGGCATTTATCCTGATTATCACCGGCATCAACATGGCCGGAGATAGCGTCACGGCACTCAGCCTGCTCAGTTTCATCTTTCTGACCATTTCCGGCGCGATCGTGATCTACAGCCTGTGGATTGTGCTGATCGCCCTGACCTTCTGGTTCACCAAATTCGACAATAACGTCACCATCCTGCAGGCTTTGCTCGATTCTGGCCGCTACCCGGCCACAGTCTACCCGATCTGGCTGAGAATCATCGTTACTTTCATCATCCCAATTGCCGTGGCAACAACCGTCCCGCTCCAGGCCCTGCGCGGAGATTTGACCGGCTGGCAGATTGTACTCTTCGCCGGAGTGGGTCTCGCCAGTTTCCTGATCGCCTCGCAAGTCTGGAAATTCGGCATCAAACGCTACAGCGGGGCAAGCAGCTAACCCGGCCAAGATGACATGCCACGCAAAAAAGGTCCTTCATGCTCAACTCCCAATCATTCCTGACTCATACCCTTGCCCAGCACCCACAAGGACAGGCGGTCGCCAGCATCCTGGCGGCGGCCATCCAGGCGGTTGAACCACAGGCCGCAATCCAACGATTTGTCCAGCGCCGCGGGCAAACGCTGGTGATTGACGGGCGGGAATATCCACTGGAAAAAGACGGGCGGATTCTGCTGCTCGGGCTGGGGAAAGCCGCTCCCGCCATGACTCAGCCGCTGGTGGATTTGCTCGCGGATTTTTCTCCCCGCGGCCTGCTCATTCCAAAACAGGCCCCCGTCCAACCCCTGAGCGGATGCGAAATCCAACCCGGCGGGCATCCCGTTCCAGACGAGAACAGCCTGCGCGCCGGTGAAAAAGCCATCCGGTTGGTTTCGGAAAAAAACCTGACAGAAAACGACCTGCTGATTTGCCTGATCTCCGGCGGCGGCTCGGCACTGATGAGCGCCCCGCAAACCGGCATTTCCCTGTCCGATTTGCGTGAACTCACTTTGGCCTTGCTCGCCTGCGGCGCGCGCATCGACGAAATCAACACCCTGCGCCGCCATCTCGACCGGCTCAAAGGTGGCGGATTGGCGCGCCTGGCATCCCCAGCGCGCGTTGTCAGCCTGATCCTGTCAGACGTGGTCAACAGCCCGCTCGAAGCGATCGCTTCCGGCCCCACCGCGCCGGATCCATCCACCCGGGCAGATGCGCTCGAAGTGCTGGAAAAATACGGATTACAGTCCAAAGTCCCGGCGGCGATACTCAAAGTGCTGGAAACTGCCCCTGAAACCCCCAAGCCGGGCGACGGCTTGTTTGAACGCGTGCAGAATGTGATCGTCGGCAGCAACCTGCTCGCGGCGCAATCCGCTTTGGAGCAGGCCAAATCCGCAGGTTTCGAGCCGCAGTTGTTGGGCAATGACTGGCAGGGCGAAGCGCGCGAAGTCGCGCGGGACTTGTGTCACATCCTGAAAAGTGCCACACATCAGCGCCCCTTTTGCCTTGTGGCGGGCGGAGAAACCACCGTCACCCTGCGCGGGCGCGGACGCGGCGGGCGCAATCAGGAATTGGCGCTGGCTGCCGTGCGCGAATTGGCAGGCCTGCCGGACGTGCTGCTCGTCAGCCTGGCCACCGATGGAGAAGACGGCCCGACCGACGCCGCCGGGGCCGTCGTCAGCGGCGAAACCCTTCGGCGTGGCTTGGCGCTGAACCTTTCCCCCGAGCCTTTTTTGGACGAGAACGACGCCTATACCTACTTCAACGCGCTGGGTGATTTACTCAAACCCGGCCCAAGCGGAACCAATGTCAACGATCTGATGCTGCTGTTTGGCTTTTAACCGGTCAGCCGGGCGCTTCATCAACCCATGAGCTTGGTCAGGATGAGAGTCACCACGCCCATAATCAGGCCAATCGCCAGCCCGTAGGGAATGGTCGTGCGCAGGACTTCACCCTCATGGCCCTGCCGGTTGACGGTGCTGAGACCAACGATGACTTTTGCCGGAGCGATCATGCTTCCCAGCGAGCCGCCGGTCGTCTGGGCTGATACGAGAATTGCGGGGGACAGTTTCAAAATCAGCGCGATCCCTTCCTGCAGGGACGCAAAAAGAACGTTTGAATTGTTATTACTGCCTGTGGCAAAGGCTCCCAGCATCCCAAGCAACGGCGAAACCAGCGGGAAAGCCCCATAAAAGACATTACTCAGCAGTTTTGCCAGCAACAGATTCATGCCAGTATGATCCATCAAGGTGGAGAGTCCCACCATGGCCAAAATCCCCACGATCGCGGGTAAAGTTGAGTTCAAGGTGAGAGCCGTGATTTTCCAAAAACCGGTCGATTGATAAAAGCCCGCCTTTTTATTCGCCAGGTAACTCAACAGCGCAACCAACAAAATTGTCGTTCCAGGGTGGATTAAGGGCTGGTAGGTTTGATTGTGCTTGGCAGCTGTCACAAAGCCGCTCAAGGTCTGCACTTCGGGAAAGGAAACCGTCCAGACCACTTGCCCCAAAGCCTGCCGCAGAGGGAGAATCAGGTTGATGATCGCCATAATCAGCGCCAACAAGCCATAACTGACCAGGGCCGAGGTCAACGAACGGGACATTTTCGGTTTCGCCCCGTCAGGGGATTCGACTCCCTGGGAAGGCGCTGCGTTGTTCTGACGAAACCAGATGCGATTGATAAAAATCCCGCCCAACACCCCGGACAAACCAGCCAGCAGACTTGCCAACGCCGATAATTGAGAAACCGCGCAAATATACTGGACAAATCCCATTAATCCTGCAAGAAGTATCACCACTGGCCAGCGATCCAGCCGTTTGAATAATTTCGCAACCGCGAGGCCACAGAAAAGACCCGCAATTCCCAGCATGATGGTGACTGTGCTGGCCAAACTGGCCGGATCTTCCTTGACGAGGGCGGTCAGAGTCTGGAAAACGACGCCCATATCCCCAAACGTGACGGCCCAGGCGTGACCGATCGCCACCGAAGCTACCGCCAGGATGGGATCAATCCCCAGTCCAACCAGCATGGGCGACACAATGGCGACAGGCAAGCCAAACCCTGCCAGGCCTTCCAGCATGGCGCTGAAGGCCCAGGCGATCACGATCAAGAGAATCCCACGATCGGTGATGAGCTTTTCCAAAGCCTGGGCCACCGCCTGGATGCCGCCCGCCTGGTTGACAATGTTGTACAGGAATAAGGCTGGCAGGAAAACAGCGATCACGAACAAGCTGAGAATAATGCCCTTAGCCTGGGAGACCCACAGCACGGACAGGGATAGCCCAAAGGCCTGGGAGGCAACCACGATCCCAGTCAGCAACCCGATCGGTCCGGCGTACTGACCTGCCACCCGGAAAGCGATCATGATAATCAAAACCACCAGGATCGGCGCGGCAGCCAGAAAATAGCGCAATCCCGGCACATTATTTTGAGTCACTTGATTGAGCGTGAGTAGGACGAAGAGCGGCAAAAACACGTAAAGCAGGATGCGTCCGAATTTGGTTGTCATATGATTCTCCAGACGCAAA
Source organism: uncultured Anaerolineae bacterium (assembly GCA_903838415.1). Classification (GTDB taxonomy): domain Bacteria; phylum Chloroflexota; class Anaerolineae; order Anaerolineales; family Villigracilaceae; genus UBA5195. The sequence goes on from CAILYI010000113.1 coordinate 44,035, forward strand.
TTTTAACCGATGCAGTGAGAGTTTGATAAACGAGAGTCGCTTTGCAATTTTACGAATCCAAAGCCCGGCTGCAAAATCTACCCCATGAACCTGAAAATCTGTCTCAGAATTGAAAGCGGGAAATGATTGACTTTCTCCTCTCCAAAATGTACACTAAAAAATGAATATGTTGCATCCCAAAAGGAATCGGCTGCCCTGGGTAAAGCGGTAGCGACCAGGCAATTCAGCCTGCCAATCTGGACAAATCATTTCGGCATCCAAATCAACTATGGTGGAAAACGCGATGAGCACAGAGCATATTATCGATCCGGGGATTGTTTTACAGACTTGGCGCATCAAAGTATTGAATGGTTTCCTGGTCGTCGCGGCAGTTGCGGCCGCGGCTGGCACCGTGATGACTGTGTTGGGGGCGATTTCAAGCCCGGGACAATGGCCGTCCATCGCACTCTACTCCGCTTTGACGCTAATTCTCGCGCTGCTGGCAATTTTCCGCCGCATCGACAGCCGCCTGCGCACCTGGGGCTTGCTGCTGGTGGCCTATTTCACCGGCGTCACCGCGCTGGCCACGCTCGGGCTGGGCGGCAGCGGTCGCCTGTACCTGATCAGTCTGCCGGTCATCGCGCTGATTCTGCTCGGCGTACGCTCCGGGGTTTTCATGTCGGTGCTGAGCGTGCTGACATTGACAGTCTTTGCGATACTGGCCGGGACCGGCGAAACATTGCGCTTCCTGGTCAGCGAGCGGAACTCCCTGCGCCTGGCGGATTGGCTGTCCGAAAGCAGCGACACGCTGATGATTCTGAGCGTAATCATGCTGCTGCTAATCCTGTTCTACCGCTTTCAGGAACAATTGATCGACGAGGAACGCCGCACCCAGACCGATCTACGCCGCGCCCAGGCTTTGCTCGAGGAACAAAACGCCACGCTCGAGCTGAAAGTGCAAGAGCGTACCGCCGAATTGCTCAAAAGCAACAAAATCCAGACGGCGCTGTTCAAAATCACCAACGCTGCCAGCATTTCGCGCGACATGCCGGAATTTTACGCAAACATCCACCAGATCATTGGCGAGCTAATGTATGCGGGGAATATATTCATCGCGCTGTATGATGAAACCAGCGGGCTGCTGAGTTTTCCGTATTTCGTCGATGAACAGGATGAACCTTTCCCAACCCAGCCACTAGAAAACTTCCACGGCATGACCAGCTACGTCATCCGCACCGGGGAATCGATTCCGCACGGCTGGGATAAATTTCAGCAATTGATCGAGCAACATGATGTCGAGGTGGCTGGCACCCTCAACGAGGACGGCATCGGCGTCCCGCTCAAAGCGGATGGGAAAATTATTGGCGCGATTTTTGTCCAGAGTTACACCCAGGGCATCCATTACAGCGCCCAGGATGACGAAATCCTGGCCTTTGTCGCCCAGCACATCGCCACTTCCCTGACGCGCCTGCGCGCGCTGGAAGCCGAACGCCAGCGCACCAGGGAGCTCGCTATTCTGAACAGCATCAGCGAAGCCATGGTCAAGACACTCGACCTGAAAACCCTGATGCGCCTGGTCGGCGACAAAATGCGCGAAATCTTTGACGCCGACTCGACGCTGATTATGCTGCTCGACCGGCACACCAACCTGATTAACGTCCCTTATGAATTTGACCGCAACGAGGGCGGCTACATCGATTACGTCGAACCATTCCCACTCGGGACAGGTTTATCGTCCAAGGTCATCACCACCGGCCAGCCGCTGATGCTGGGCTCGCTCGAGCAGGAACTTGCCAATGGCGCCTACTTCCCACCCGAAATCATCGAAAAAGGATCGGGCTTTTTCAGCCAATCCTGGTTGGGCGTGCCTGTCATCGCCAAGGAACAGGTGCTCGGCCTGGTGGCCCTGGCGGATGCCCGCGCCCACGCCTTTGACGAAAATCACCTGCATCTGCTGCAGACCCTTTCCGCCAATATGGGCATGGCGATTGAAAATGCGCGCCTGTTTGATCAGGCCCGTGAAGCCCGCGTTGCCGCCGAACAGGCCAGCCAGGCCAAAAGCGCCTTCCTCGCCAACATGAGCCATGAACTGCGCACCCCGCTCAACGCCATCATCGGCTTCACGCGCATCATCCGCCGTAAAACCGAAGGCCAGATCGCCGAAAAGCAGACCGAAAATCTCGACAAAGTCCTGAGCAGCGCCGAACACCTACTCAGCCTGATCAACACCGTGCTCGACATCGCCAAAATCGAAGCCGGTCGCATGGATGTGCTTGCCGCCAACTTCCGCATCGCCTCCCTGGTCGACCTGTGCTACAACACCGCCCAGCCCTTGCTGCGCCCCAGCGTGATCCTCGAAAAGCAAATCGACGAAAGCCTCGGCACGCTCTACTCCGACCAGGACAAAATCCGCCAGATCGTGCTCAACTTGCTCAGCAACGCCGCCAAATTCACCCACACGGGCAGCATCATCCTCGCCGCCAGCCACGACGGCGATAACCTGCGACTTGCCGTCAGCGATACTGGCATCGGCATCAGCGCCGAAGCCCTGCCGCGCATTTTCAAAGAATTCCAGCAGGCCGATAACACCACCACCCGCCAGTATGGCGGCACCGGGCTGGGACTCTCCATCAGCCGCAATTTAGCCCACCTGCTCGGCGGGGATTTAACTGTCGAAAGTGAACCAGGGAAAGGGTCGACCTTCACCCTCGTCATTCCGCTGCAATTTGGCAGCAAACCCGCGCCCCAAACCCCGGAACACGAACCGGCTCCCCTTCCGAAGGCCGCTCCGCATGCCGCGCCTGATCCCGCCAAAAAACGCCTGCTGGTCATCGACGATGACCCCGACGCGGTCTACCTGCTGCAAGAGAATCTCAACCAGCAGGAATTTGAAATCCAGGGCGCGCGCAACGGAGCGGACGGGCTGCGCAAAGCCCGCGAACAACAACCCCAGGCCATCCTGCTAGATATCGTCATGCCCGGCGCGGACGGCTGGCAAGTGCTTCACGATTTGAAGGAAGACCCGCACACCGCCCACATCCCCGTCATCCTGCTGACCATCGTCGATAAAAAAGCGCTCGGCTTCCAGCTCGGCGCTTCCGCCTACCTGCTCAAACCGCTCGACCCGCTCGCCGTCCGGGAGGCCCTGCAGCGCCTCATTCCGCGCGATAACCGCCAGCAAAAACACCTGCTGGTGGTGGATGACGACCCCGGCATCGCCGATATGCTGCGACAGTTCCTGCCCGAATCCGAATACAAACTGGCTTCCGCCCTGGATGGCGTGGCTGGTCTGGCCGCAATCGCCGCCAGCCGTCCCGACGTGCTACTGCTGGATATCATCATGCCGCGTCTGGATGGCTTCGCCGTCATCGAAGCCTTGCGCGCCGATCCGCAGACCCGCGACTTGCCGATCATCGTCATCAGCGCCAAAGACCTGACCAGCGCCGAAGCCGCCCGGCTGAAGGAAACTGTCGCCGTCGTCATGCAAAAACAGGGCTTCCAGGGCGAAAAACTGATCCAGGAGATCGAGAGCGTATTGAAAGATTTACCAATCTACGGAGAAAAATGAAAACCATCCTGATTGTGGAAGATCTCGAACTCAATATCGACCTGCTCACCCAGATCCTCGAGGACGAGTTCAGCCTGCTCGTCGCCAGGGATGGCGCGCAGGGCGTGGCGCTGGCTGAACAGCACAGACCAGATCTGATCCTGATGGATATTTCCCTGCCGGTCCTGGACGGGTACGCCGCCACGCGCCAGATCCGCCAGACTTTCTCAACCCTGCCGATCATTGGCCTTTCGGCCCACGCCATGAGCGGCGACGATGACATGGCGCGCGCCGCCGGTTGCAACGCCTATCTGACCAAACCCGTGGACGAAGACCTGCTGCGCCAAACCTTGAAAGAATTCCTGGGATAACCCCATGCCCAACCCGAAAATTCTGATCGTCGACGATGAAATCTATAACGTGGATTATCTCGAACAGGAACTCGAAGACCTGGAATACAGCCTGATTTCCGCTTCCAATGGCCAACAAGCCCTCGACAAAGTCGACAACGAAGCCCCAGACCTGATTTTGCTGGACATTATGATGCCGATCATGGATGGTTTTGAAGTGCTGGCGCGACTCAAAGCCAATCCCGCCACGCGCGACATTCCCGTGATCGTCATTTCAGCCAACAACGACTTGAACAGTGTGGTCAGGGGCATTCAACTCGGCGCCGAGGATTACCTGCCCAAACCATTCGAGCCTACTCTGCTGCACGCCCGCCTGGCCTCCTGCCTCGAAAAGAAACATCTGCGCGACTTGCAACAGCTCTACCTGAAAGGCCTAGAACGCGAACTGGACATCGCCCGCGAAATCCAGCTGGGATTCCTGCCCACCGAACTGCCCAAAGTCGACGGCTGGGAAATCGCCGCCTACTTCAAAGCTGCGCACGAAGTGGCGGGCGATTTCTACGATGCATTTTTCCTGCCGGATGGAAACCTGCTGTGCGTGATCGGGGATGTGTGCGACAAAGGCGTGGGCGCAGCCCTGTTCATGACCCTCTTCCGCAGCCTGATCCGCGCCACAGCCACCACCGGTGATTTTTCCACCTCCAAAAAGCTGCAGGCGCTCACACCTTCTGAGCGCCTGCAGCATGTCATTTCATTTACAAATAATTACGTTTCTGAAACGCACGGCGATGCCAACATGTTCGCCACCGTTTTTATCGGTATTTTCAACCTTGCAGATGGCACGCTTTCCTATATCAACTGCGGGAATGAATCTCCACTGATATTGAGAAATGGAGCTGTGGCGTTTTCCCTACAACCTACCGGACCGGTCGTTGGCGTGATTCCGCAGGCAAAATTCTCGGTAAAAGAAATCTTTCTGGATAAAAATGACCTGTTCCTGGCTTTTACCGATGGCATCCCGGACGCTCTCAACACAGACAATATCTCATTCGGGAGTGAGCGCTTGCTCAAATTATTGGCTGGGGTTGACACAGCCCCAGCCGCGCTGCTCAAAAATATCGCGGAACATCTGCGCCAATTCATAAGCACCGCAGATCAATTTGACGACATCACACTGCTGGCGCTCAAAAGAGTTGCGTAATAATCACTTCTGACATTTCGATTGGCGCTGGTCGAATCCCAGGGTGGAAACGGCAGTACCAATTTTTTCTAGGCAAAGTATCTCACAACTGCTTGATAACCCTTATGGCGTTTCCGTGCTTTTTAATTGGACAGTGCCGAGGTTGGTGACCTGACCAGGTTGAATGATCGCCGGAAACTCGCGCCCACTGACGCCGTCCGCCACAACAACGAGCTGCCTGCCAACTGGAACGTTACTCAAACTAAACGACCCATCGGCATTGGTTTTGGTTGCCAGCCTGGTACCTTCGATAAAGATATCGCCAAGTAAAGGCTGGCCCAAGGCATCCACAGCGACGCCTTGAACTGTGCCTGTGCCGCGCAAAGGAGCAGTCAAATCACTCGTCCACAAGTTTAACAACCCAAGCAGAAGGATGATGATCCCAAATCCTGCCAGCAAGAGGCGTACCCGTTTTTGTTGAGGCGTAATTTCCTTGGGAGATTCGGGAATAACCTCAGCAAAATCATCCATGGAAGGTGGTTTTTCGAATGACATCGCGGATCTCCTTAGGGCGTGACTGAATTGATTGAGAAGTCGTCAAGACAAAGGTTAGTGCTATCCCAGGTTCGAAGCCCCGTACCACCCGAAGTATATGTATTGTCTTGTCCGGTAAGCACAGCCTGCCCATCCACATAGCCGGTGAAGGTATTCCCAACGACTTTTATAGAAAGGTCATGCGGAGATCCGTACCAGTTGTTACCCGGGACTGATTTATAGACGATAGCCGGGTTGATCTCAGAGCCATTTATCCATTTGCGGATCACATAACCATTCAGGCCGGGATCATATTGGAAGGCATAACCATTAATCCCCGAACCGGTATTCGTGGCTCGGAAGAAAATCCCATAGCCATTCCCGGAGGTCAAAGCTGCACCTTTGACTTGAGCCGAATAGTCAGCGGCTGACAATTGAGTTTGGGAGCATTTATTCAACAAAGTACCGCCGCCTTGAATGCAGGCCCGACCATTGGTGGCTGCCCAGGGACCTATCACGCTTTGTGATCCACTCATATTATCGAAATTATCCTGGCAAAGGGAAGTAGAACCTGAACAGGCAGTGGTGGTAAAAACGCCAGCGATGCGGCAATAAACATCCTTTACCGAAATCCCCATTAACTGTAATGTAAGCAAGGCGCCAATGGCAACGAGCAATATCAAAAGGGCATACTCGACCATGCCCTGCCCGGATTGTTGTTTTGTTTTCATGTGGCCTCCAAAAGACATTCTGGCATTTCCCAGTCAGAGAACTGTCCATTCGCGGAAAAGGATTTTGAAATCGTGAATTCTTTGGTAAGCTCAAGGGATGAGCGAACAACTTACAGTAACGACAGAACAAGTGGATGATTTTCCGCTATTGCTGGGCAATATGCTCCGGCTAGGGCTACCAG
>CAILYI010000114.1 GCA_903838415.1 uncultured Anaerolineae bacterium
ATCTATCAAATGCTCAAATTGTGCGTGAACGTCTTGTATAATTTCTTGTGAGTTGGAAGCCATGGTTTCTTTCCTGAAGTGGTTTGGGAAACTCACTTTACCAGATTGAAGCCCGGCTTTCAACTCATTTGAAACGCACCCATTTCAATTGAACTATTAAAACAAAAACGCCATCTGCTTTTTGGAAAAGATAAAATATAAATTACCGCCCGTTCACGTACAATAAATATCTGCCCGCATCATTAAAATAATTGTACACCGAAAACGCATTGGCAGCTGCAAGATAAAATTGCTTGTGGACGTTCCGCTGCCAGGAGACACAACACGTCAAAGAACACCCGCATCGCTGCACTTGAAAATAAAACAAGGGTCCCGAAGGACCCTTGTCGACTAGCTCAGGTGGGAAAACCCGCCCGTTATTTCTGACTTACTTGAAGAGACCCATGATCTGACTCCATACGCCGCTGAGCGTATCGAGAGGCTTGTCGCCGGCTTCAACCATGTAACCATATTTCATGATGTGGGTGTTGAAGAGCGTCAGGCCTTCGGCAGAATCTTCATTGATCAGTGTGGCGCGGTGGCAGGAGCCGCAGGCGAGCGAAGCAGGCCCGGTGACATAGGACGGCACTGCGCCGATGTTGCGCGTCTTGCCCTTGAGCGTAACGGAGGCAGAAATGATGCCAGGCAACGTCTTGGACTGCGAAGGCACATCGTAGGTGCCGGGGTTGTGGCAGGCTTCACAGTTCGTGATGCCATGCTTCGGGAACGGCAGTTCGGAATCGACGGCGAATTTCTCAGCCTGCGCCGGATCGGCGAAGTCGATACTGGCGACATCGAACTGCTGTGAGTTGTGGATCGCGTGGATGTAGGAGTCGATCGTGCGTCCCTGCATTTCCAGGTGGGAACCACCGCTCTTGACAATGTGGCACATCGAGCAGACTGTGACACTTCCGCCATAAGACGGGGAGTGGAAGGTGGTGCCGAGCGCAGCATGGCACTCGTTACAACCGCCATCAACCTTGACAACGGCCGGGTAGAACTTGACGAATTTCTTGGCAACCAGGTCGAAGGTCTTGGAGACGGCGCTGACAGCGACGACAACCTTGTCCTTATCGGCCAAAGCCGGTAATACAGCAACTTCAGCCTTGTTGACTGTGCCATTGTCCATCAAATCTTGCCAGGGGGTCAGGTCGAAGACGACTTCCCACTTGCCATCAGCGGCGCTGGTGACCGCGACGCGCGGGTTCTCAGCTTTGCCATCCAGGGCCATTTCCAGGTTGCGGCCATCTTTGGAGTCGATCGTGCCATCTTTGTTATCGTCGAACAGTCTTTCATGTCCACCAACAACGAAGTCCTTGGTATTCCAACCGTACAGGCTGACCAAAACGGTGGGGGTAATGGTCTTGACATCCAGACCAATATCTTCCGAGGAGGCCGCGCTGAAAGCGACGGTCAGTTTGCCTTCCGCGAAGGAGGCTTTGTCAATGCTAACCTTGACGATGTCAGAGATTTTCTTGCCATCGGCAGTGTAGATCGACTTTTCGTAGCCTGTGTGGATCTTGTTGAAGGCAGGAGCAGCTTTGCCTTCGCCGTGGCAGCTGGTGCAGTCGGTCTTGTCCAAATCCATCTTTGCATGGACTTCGGGCAGGATGGTTTTCAGCGCCAGTTTGGTGGTGTCGAAGATGACCGTGTCACCATCTTTCTTCACAGAGCCGGTCACGGGGTGGCAGCTCTTGCAGGTCGAGATCTTGAAGTTAGCATCTGTCAAAACCTTATCCAACTTGCCTTCGTGGCAGGTCACGCAGTTGGACATGGATTGAGGATACGGGAACTCCATGGAGTGCGACATGTGCACATCGTTCATCAAGGTCGTCTTATAGCCATACTTGGCCTTGATTTCATCGGTTGCAGCACCTTCACCAGCCGCAAGGTACGCAGCTCCGGCTTCGGGATCGTCAGCAGTCATCTGCCATTCGAAATGGCCGCCAGGGCCATTATCCAGGTGGCAGGCTTTGCAAGCATAGAAGTCGGTTCCGGGATCTCCGGCGACCTGGCCATAGATGTTGCCATGCTTGAGGTAGGGATCCGAGTGGCATTTTTCGCAGCCATTGTTATTAGCAGCTGAAGCGTAATCGGTGCCCTTGCTTGTCTTTCCAATTCCAGCAAATGGGAACTGAACCTGCTTGACGCGCACCGGCAGGCTGCCGATCTGCTTGTCATAGCCGTAGACAACAATGATGCCATCAACCTTGCTGACATCATTGTAATCAAAGAAAGCTTTATCTGTGGCAGGTAACTCGACGAGCGTGCTGGTGGTTACACCGCTTTTGTCATCGTAGCTCAATTTGCCCTTGATGGACAGTCTCGCGCCATCTTTAAGCTCAAAAGCCGTGCCCGTCCAGGCGGTAAAGTAGATATTCGAGTTTTCAACCGAAGCGCCACTGATCGGTTTGCCGTCTTTGGTCATCTTGAAAGTGACGACGGTGGTATCGGTTTTATCGCCAGCGGCGGCGACGAACTTATAAGCTACATCCGAGACCTTGATGACGCCGTCCTGGTTCAACATGCTGTAATAGGCCTGATGCTTTGAACCAGAATCAGCATGACAACCGCCGCAGGCTTCAAATTGGATCAGGTTGGTGGCTGCTACTGGAGCTGCAGCTTCGGGGGCTGCAGCGGGGGCAGCCGCAGGAGCTTCTGTAGCTGCGGGAGCTTCAGTTGCGACTGGTGCGGCCGGACCACAGGAAGCCATCGCAAATGCGGCGACAACCAGTAGTACGCCAATCAGAAGAAAGAACTTGGATCTCATTTTACATTCTCCTTGAATAAGGTGGGTTTATCTGCTTTGTATTTGAATCTGGGCAGGATCCATGCAGATAAGTTATGTTAGCAGTTTGTTACATAATTCACAAGTTAGTAAATACCATGAGACGCATGACAAAAGTAATATTAAAGCCGCTAAGGTATCAGTAAGCATTATCACCAGCCATATTCGCCCTTCCCGCTGCGGTACAATAGCCTTCGTTTGTATCGTCGCGTTTATCTTCACGATATTTTTTCATAAAAAGGAAAACATGGCCCATCTTTTTGAACCGCTCACAGTTCGCGGAATTACACTGCGCAATCGAATTGGGGTCTCGCCAATGTGCATGTACAGCTATTCTGACGGGTTTTCAAACGACTGGCAGGTTATTCACCTGGGCGCTCGCGCTGCTGGCGGCGCCGGGCTGGTCATTTCTGAAGCCACCGCGGTTGAACCGCGCGGACGAATTACGCCGTTTGATGTCGGTTTGTGGTCGGATGCGCACATCGAATCTTTGGCACGCATGACCCGCGTTGTCAAAAGCAACGGCGCTGTGGCAGGTGTCCAACTGGCGCATGCCGGTAGAAAAGCCAGCACCGCACGTCCGTGGGAAAATGGCAAACCCATCCTGCCGGACAATCCCCAGGGCTGGTCGGTGATTGGTCCAAGTCCATTGGCATTCAATGAAGAATTCAGCATTCCGCATGAGTTGAGCCTGGCAGAGATCAAGGAAGTCCAGGAATCTTTCCGTTTGGCTACCCGGCGCGCGTTGGCAGCTGGTTTTGAATGGCTTGAGCTGCACGCTGCGCACGGCTACCTGATCCACAGCTTTTATTCACCGCTTTCCAACCAGCGCACCGATCAATATGGGGAAAGTTTTGAAAACCGGATTCGCTTCCTGCTCGAAACCGTCCAGACTGTCAGGCTTGAGTGGCCCGAACACCTGCCACTCACAGTCCGCATTTCTGGCACAGACTGGGTGGATGGCGGCTGGAGCATGACCGATTCGGTCGAACTGGCCCGCCGCTTAAAAGCAGAAGGCGTCGACCTGATCGATTGTTCATCCGGCGGAAACGCGGCGCAGGCCAAAATTCCAGTCGGCCCCGGTTACCAGGTTCCCATTTCTGAAGCTGTAAAGCGCGGCGCGAATATCCTGACGGCAACCGTCGGCCTGATCACAGACCCGCTGCAAGCAGATGAAATCATCCGCAATGGACAGGCCGATGTGGTTTTGTTGGGACGCGAGATGCTGCGCAACCCTTACTGGGCATTGCACGCCGCCCAGGCTCTCAAACAAGCCGCGTCGGTTCCGCCGCAGTATTTACGCGCCTTTTAGCTTGCGCTGAAATAATCAAAGGAGCAGCCGTGAAATTTGGAATTCACAATTCATCCTGGATGTTCGGCTCAGATCAGTATGAAATCTTTGAAGAAGTGAAGAAAAAAGTCCAATGGGCGGAAACGCATGGTTTCGACTGGTTCTCGGTGATGGATCACTTGATCCAGATTCCCTTCGTCGGCGCGGAAGATGAACCGTTCATGGAAGGCTGGTCAACGCTTTCAGCTTTGGCAGCCGTCACCAGCAAGATTCGACTTGGCACCCTGGTCACATCGGTCGCCTATCGCAACCCTGCACACCTGGCAAAGATCGCAGCCGGAGTCGACATTATCAGCCGCGGCAGACTGACCTTTGGCATCGGCGCGGGCTGGCATATTCCGGAATATCAGCAGTATGGATGGGAATTCCCCGAAAAGCCCGCCGTCCGCATCGCTCAGATGGAAGAGAGCATCCAGCTCATCCTGAAGATGTGGAGTGAACCGTGCGCCACCTTCCACGGAAAATATTTCCACGTCAACGCGGCAATCCTCGAACCCAAGCCTGTTCAGAAACCGCATCCGCCCATTATGATCGGTGGCAGCGGCGAACAACTGACTCTGCGCGCAGTGGCGCGTTGGGCGGACGCCTGCAATCTCTTTGGCGATCCGGCGCTGGTCAAAAACAAGTTGGATATCCTGCGCGGACATTGCGATAAAGTGGGCCGAGATTTCGACACCATCGAGCGCACCAACCTGACCACGCTGCTGATTGCCCGAGACGAGACGGCGCTGAGAGCCAGGAAGGACCGGCTGAAATTAGCTGAACCTTTCCGCGGCTATGCCCTGACCGTTCCACAGGCCATTGATCTGGTTGGCAGCTTTCAGAATGCTGGCTCGCAAATGTTGATTTTTGGGAATCATCTGAATGATGCGGAAACGCTGGAGTTGTTCGCTGCGGAGGTAATCCCTCAATTTGGATAAACGGGATGGAATGAATTCCCAGTCGAACACTATCTGGTCGATCGGAAGTTGTTATTTTTTGTAAAAATAGAAACAGTCCGGGTGAGTCAGGCTCATCCGGGCTGTTTCTTGCAACTTTAGTTTCCGCTAAAAGTGGATAAGCACGTATACCGGAAGTAGCTTCCGGTGGGTTGGGGCCTTACCAAACGGGCAATATTGCGTGCGAAACTGGCTAGGTGCAGGCTGCGGCGAGCG
>CAILYI010000115.1 GCA_903838415.1 uncultured Anaerolineae bacterium
CGTCCCGGCGTGCCGACCACGATATGCGCGCCCTGTTTGAGCGCGCTGATCTGCGTGCCATAGCCGACGCCGCCATAGACTGCTACTGTGCGCAGCCCGGCATCGCCGATTAGCTTCTCGGCTTCCTGCCAGACCTGCTTCGCGAGTTCACGCGTCGGCACAAGAATCAGCGCCTGGCAGGTGGCTTTTGTCGGGTCAAGCCGCGCCAGCATGGGCAGTAGAAAAGCGCCGGTCTTGCCGCTGCCTGTGCGAGCCTGGATCATCATGTTGCGCGCGGCTAACATATACGGAATGGCGCGCGCCTGCACCGGGACGAGTGAAGCCCAGCCTGCGCGGGCGGCGGCGTCGCGCAAATTGGATGGGAGCGCTTCCAGGCTGGTATCGGCGAGCGTATTTTTCGTTTCGTCTGTTTCTGGGGAGGTGGAATTATCCAAAGGAATCTCGTTTCTGTTGATTAACATAAATCCAGTATATCACCTGACAGAAAACCTCGTAGGTCAACCTGCCGGGGTTTGGGCTGGGAGCTTTTTACGGTTCCCCTGCTTGCGGCTTATCGTTTTTCGTCCAAAGTCTGCAGGAATTTCAGCACCTGGCGGTTAAATTCGTCCGGGTGCGATTGGTGCGGGACGTGCCCGGCGCCGGGGATGGCGAATCCGCTTGAAGATGGGATTTTCTGCAGGAATTTTTCGAAATGCGCCGGGGCCAGGGTTTGGTCACGCTCACCCCACAGCATGAGCGTAGGCTGCGAAACGGAAGGCAGGCGCGGGGTCAGGTCTTTGATCGTGTGCAGGATGTTGAAAATCCCCGGGTTGGCGCGCTTGTAATCCGCGGCGGTCTGCATCCGCACATCCCGTGGTAAAACATAGCCGTTTCTGATCGATAGGCTGGTCAGATCGATGACGCGCCGGAAAACCCATTCGGGGGTGCGCTCGATCAGCGTGGTGCTGATTAACGGGCGGCGATAATTCAGGCGAAGGAGAAAGGGCAGCTGTTCCAGGCTCAGAAATGGGTCGCCCAGCACCAGTGCGCGGACTTGCTGCGGGTGGCGCAAGGCGTATTCGACGGCCAGATTTCCGCCGAGCGAGTGGCCGATTAGAATGAGCGGCTCGTTTAGTTGGAGTGAGTCGATCCAGCTACTGAAATGCGCGAATACATTACCGACGGTGTAATCGCCCGGTTTTTCCGGCTTCCAGCTTTGGCCGTGACCGAGCAAATCCAACGCATAAGCGGCATATCCGGCTCCGGTCAATTCAGGGATGAGATCGTTCCAGTCAAAAAGCGAGGCCGCCAGCCCATGGATCAGGATGACTGGCGCGCCTGTGCCCTGCCGGATGAAATTGACGCTATTTTCAATGGTGGTGAGCTTGCTCATAATGTTTTGCCAGTTCGCGGCGCAAAACCTTTCCGATAAATGTGCGTGGGAAGTCATCCAAAAAGACAACGAAACGCGGGACGAGCCTGGGCGGCAGGCGCCGGTTGCAGTAGGCCAGAATCGAGTCGCTGGAGGGGCGTTCCTTGGCGCCGATGATGAAGGCGATCGGCGCGCCCGCCACCGCCACCACAGCGGCTTCTTTGACCTGAGGAATTTCGTACAGCACTTCCTCCACATCGCGCGGGAAGGCCGGGCTGCCCGGTTTTTCAGGATACCACATATCGGCTTTGCGGGCTACGATGCGGAAATAACCGTCCGTATCGCGCACGCCCACATCGCCGGTCAGCAGCCAACCGTCGCTGGTGATGGCTTTTTGGGTGGCTTCGGGATTGCGCCAGTAGCCCATCATAACCTGCGGACCGCGCACCGCCAGTTCCCCAATCTGCCCAACTTCCACTTCCTTTTTGGCAGATTTCAAATCGACGATGCGCGCTTCGGTGGAAGGCAGCGGAATACCGATACTGCCGACTTTGCGCATCCCGTCCAGTGGGTTGGAGTGGGTGATCGGACCGGCTTCCGTTAAACCGTAACCTTCCACCAGGCGGCCTTTGGTCAGTTTCTCGAAGGTTTCCTGCACTTCGACCGGCAGCGAAGCCGAGCCGCTGATGCAGGCGCGGATGGAGGAAAGTCCGTACTTGCGCACACCGCGAAAATTGTTGATCGCCACGTACATATTTGGGACGCCCGGAAAAATCGTCGGGCGGAATTTCTTGATCGTTTTTAGGATTTCGGCCACGTTGAAAGTGGGCTTCAAGATCAGCGTCGCGCCGATCGACACCGGCACATTCATCGAAGCCGTCAGACCATAGCTGTGTGAAAACGGCAGTGCGCACAAAAAGCGCTCGTTCCCTTCGCGCGCATCCGGCATCCATTGGCGGGTTTGGAGCGTGTTCGCCACCAGGTTGCGGTGCGAAAGCATCACGCCTTTCGCTTCGGCCGTCGTGCCGCCGGTATATTGGATCACCGCCAGGTCATCCGGCGCGACCTCCATTGCCGGGGATTTTTCACTTTCTCCATCCAGCCAGCGCCGCCAACGCAGCGCCAGGGGCAGCGTCAGCCCGCGATTGCGCCAGCGCGAAACCAGGGCTTTCAGCGGCGAGAGATAATCGGCGCCATCCGTCAACACCAGGTGCGGAATATTGGATTCAGCTTGGATGCGCTGCGCCAGCCCGGCCCACTGCGTCAGTGTGACCAGCACAAAAGGTTCAGCGTCTTTAATCTGGCGAATCATTTCCTCGGGCTGATCGACCGGCGGGATGAATACCGCCACGCCGCCCGCTTTAAGCGTGCCATAAAACCCGATCACCATCTGCGGCACGGTCGGCAGCAGCAGGGCGACACGCGCCCCTTTGACCAGTCCCAGCGCCAAAAGGGCGTTGGCGAACCTGTTGGCCTGCCGGTTTAGACGGCGGTATGAAATGGAACTCCCCTCAAACTTGATTGCCGCGCGATTGGGAAAGCGCCGCACTGCCGAGCGTAGTAAATGATGCAGCGGCACGCGCGGCACACCGATGGTATAGGGCACGCCCTTTTCATAATGCACCACCCACGGACGTTCCTTCCGCAGCGCATCACGGCTCAAACCGGGTCGCGCCGAGACCGATTCGCGCCAGGATTTCTGCGTTTCGCCCTCCAGCGCGCGTTCAATGGCGCGGTTGACGGCGTCGCGCCGTTCGAGCATTACCAGGTGCCCCGAGGCGCCGATATCCGCCTCGTCCGCGCCAGCGATGGATTTGGTCACGCGTTCAAACAGCGGGCTTTCAAAGACATAGTCACGATGTCCGCGCAAAACCAGCGTGGGAACTTCGATGCTTCCGAAAATTTCCCAGCCATACCATTTTGACAGGTTGTTGTGATACCAGGGCTTGAGCACTTGCGGCGGCGCTGAAAGCCACTCGCGGGTAAATGGTCCGATGGCGCGTAAAACGGGGATGGGCAGGTTGAGAGCCAGTCTGAAAAACGGATTTAACTTGAACTCCCCGGCGGTCGCCACCAAAATGAGACGATCCAACCGCTCGGGATGCGTGAAGGCATATTCCGCTGCGACGGCTCCGCCAAAGGAGTGACCGACCAGCACAAAGGGTTCGGTCACGCCCAGCGCTTCAAGCGCCGCCCGCAAATCGGACTGGATTTCTTCCATGCTGTAACTGCTGGCGGGTTTATCGGAGCGGCCGTGTCCGCGCATATCGAGCGCAATGACGCGATTCTCGCGCGAAAATTTCTGCAGCTGATAGCGCCACTGGATGGCCTGTCCACCAAAACCGTGTAAAAAAACGATCGTGCGGCGTGGCAAATCAGGGGAAACATCAATGGCCGAAAGCCGCACCAGCGGTCCGGCGGCAACACGGATTTCACGTCGGTAGAGTTCAAGGTCAATATCCATAGCAGCAGTGTACAAGATTCGAGGTTCGAAGTCAACGAGAAGAGATGCGAATTTTCAAGGCTGTTTTTAAATTTGAAAAGATTATTTGTCTTCCATGTGAATAAAACTAACAAACCTGTTTGTATTTCTGAACATAAACTGAACAACTTTTTTATAAGATCACTCCATACCAACAAGGAGACCCAATGAAAAACAAAAAACACATCCTGATAGCCAGCCTCTTGCTTCTGTCCTTCCTTGCTATTGCCAGCGGGACAAAACCTGCCAGCGCATTAGCCCCGATACGCACTCCAGTCCCCACCCGGACCAGCGTGCCGACCAAATTACCGCCCCCAACCAACACGGTCAAACCGACGAAGGTCCCGGCGCCTACCAAAACCGCTCAACCCACCAAAACGTTGACGCCAAATGGCCCCGGTTCATTTACCATGGATCAAACTCTGTCCGATAAGGCGCAGGAAATGACCATCGCCTTTGACGGTCTTGCCTTCCTGACGGGTAATCTCGGCTCTGACTCGTTCTTCCCGCCAGGAAAAGTTGCTGATTTCTGGGGCTTCCAATATCTGCGCGACAACGATCCGAGCGGCATGGGCCACAACACCGATTTTCTGACCAAGGCCTCGCTCAACATGTTCTCGATCCTGACCGCTGACCAGAAAGCACAGTTGATCACGCTCGCCAAAAGCCAGGTAAATTCGATCAATGACTATGGCTACAAACGTTTCGTGCTGATGACGGCCTTCCGTCGCCAGTTGGCTGGTGATCTGCCCACCGGGACGACTGGACTGAGCGAAGATGCTGTCAGGACCTTCTCGGCCCAACTGTACCGCCTCGATGGCGAGATCAGCTTCGCCCGCGCGCAGGTCATGGGCGGGATCCTGTACAACCTGAACGCTACCCAGAAAGCTTATCTGGCGGGCATGGTTGGGCAGGGCATGACCACCTGGCCGACCGTGCCAGAACCGGCCGAACTGCGTGGACTCAGCCAGAGCGAGAAGGTGGCCGTGATGACCTATGCGGGTGACCTTTACAGCTGGTATGCCGGTTCGCTGCAAGCCGATATCTACTTCTGCCCGGAACGCCAGGGAACCTACTTTGGCTCATTCTATATGAAGGATGCCCCCGCTGTTGGCAATCCCGGCTACAGCATCGGTACCAACATCACCGCCGATATGGGCGCTGCCTTTATCGCGGCACTCACTCCCGATCAGGCCTCGCTCATCACCGGCTTGGTGAATATCCAACGACCCTCTCTGACCGGCATCGTCAATGTGCGCACCCAGGTTTCCACCGAATTGCGCAAGTTTATGACCGGTGGCGCCGCGGACAACGCCCGTGTTCTCAGCCTGATGGAACAATATGGCAGCCTCGATGGCTCGCTGGTCTACAATTTCGCGACCAATTTTTCCATGGTTGGAAAAACGCTGACGGATGCGCAGAAAACCAAGCTGATGGATTTGCGTCACCAGACGCTCGGGGATTTCACGCCCAAGGCCGTTTTCCTCTACGCCGAGCCGATTGACTTCCCCACTGTGCAGAATACGGATTTCCTGTTCAAGTAAATCCTGATGGGGGAAATCGGGGGAATTAGCAATACCAAACAAAACACCTCGAGCACGACTCGGGGTGTTTTGTTTGGCCTGATATTTTCTGATTGGTGGGCAGGCTACTTTGACCACGCTTGCAGCTCGATAATATTCCCTTCGGGGTCGGTCACATAACACCAGGTTACTTTTGCTCCTGTGGCAGTCTGCAAGGTCACAACCTCACCGACAGCGCTTCCGCCCGCTTGCAGAATAGCTACCTGGGCAGCGACAACATCGTCGACCGAAAAGGCAATATGTCCAAAACCTGGCCGGTTAACAGTCACCTTTTCACGGTTTTCCAGGATGTTGTAGTTGAAAATTTCCAGCGTTGGGCCGCTTTCTCCATAACCGGGCAGGCGCAGATGGACGCCGCGCAGATGTGCGCTCGGAATGCCTGAGCCTGCTTCGAGTTCTTTTCCTTGATAATCGCGCTCCGGCGGAACCGGGATGCAGCCAAAGAGCTGCTGATAAAAACTTGAAAGTGCCTGCCAATCTTCAGCGATCAGATTGGTATGCACGTACTTTGCGGAAATGCCCATGTCGAACCTCCAAAATGATGCAAGGATGAAAAGATGTGAATAAGAACTATCCGCGTTGATGCAACGCTGCCAGTTCTTCCGCCGTCAGCCGCACCTGGATAGGCTGACGGTTTTGATCCACCCAATCCCGCAGCGGCTCGACCCATTTGACCAGGGCACGCGCGTCGGCGGGATAATGGCTGGGGCGTGTGCCAATATTGATAAAATCGCGCCCGAGCGCCTCGGTCCAATCGCTCCAGCGGGCCATGTCGGGAGTCAGGGAGAAGGTCGAGAGTGGCGAAAAGAAGACGGGTTTATCCGTGGGAAAGTGTGGTGACATTTCTTTCAGGTAGCGGGCGCTGTCGACGGTGTTGAAGATCAACCAGAGCGGCAGCAGGCCGCTTTGCAGGGCGGAGGTGCTGTCAAATTGGGAGAAACACTCAACCAGAGTCCCGGCTGGGGCGCGGCCTTCTTTTTCGAGCAATTTTTTCGCCGCTGAAAAAGCCAGCCGCGAGAAATCGTTGGGATGCGGGAAGCGTAAACGGATAAACCGCAAGCCTTCGTTTTTGCAGAAACGTTCCAGCGCCTCAGCCAGCCCCGGCTCGCAGCCCCATTCCGATTCCGGGCCGCTTTTCAGCGGAAAGTTTTCCGCGTTTAATGGCCAGTGATCCGTTTTCAGCCCGGTCTGTCTGGCGTAAGCCGTCAGCCGCGGACTTCCTTCCAGGAATTCCTGCGCGGAGATATCACCCCAGCCGCCCACCTGGAAGACGCTGCGCTCGCCAACGCGATACCGCAGCCATTCGGCCTGGCCTTCGAGATAGACTACGGCTCCGCCCGGTTCCACGCGCTGACGAATGAATTGGGCGTATTGCTCAGGCAGGTCGATCAGCTTGAAACGCAGATGATTCACGAAGCGCGTCAGCCAGCCATCATGCACGGGGTCATAGTGTTGAATAGTCATCAGGCGCGGATCGTTTTTGGCAATCTTCAAAGCCTGGTCGAGCGAACGCCGCAGATACACCTCCACATCGCCGTTGTAGCTGCCCTTGTTGAGCGAGATGACAAAAGCCTGCGGTAGAAATGGCGCTCCCAGTGCGAGAGAAAGATAGGATGTGGCGCCGCCCAATCCCGCACCCATAGTCACAGCCGGGAAGCGGCCTTTTAATCCGGAATAATCCTTCAGCCGCGCCTGAATCAATTCATCCAAAGAAAATTGACTCAGGCTTTCCGGCGGAAGTCCCGAAAGCGCTTCGAAACCGCTGATGGCGAAACGCGCCGCACCCTGCGGTAGCGCACCCAGCGCCAGCAAAACCGCTCTTTGCCAGGCCGGGAATTCGTAATTTTGGACAAAGCGCCCGGCCAGCCCAGCGGCCACCGCGCGCGTGATGATGGGCGATGATGATTCTGTCGATTCCTGGGGGGTAGTCATGGGTATAATTATATAATGCCCCCGGTCATAAATTGCGATTCTCCACGAAGAAAAAAGCGCAATTTATGACCGGGCAGGGTATAGCCTCTGTGTGTCCGGTCCATTCTGGTTGAAGGGAAATAATGGCCGAGTTCCATCATCCTGAACGTCCATTTTAATAATTTTCGGGGAAGAGGAGTTTGTATGGATATTACTTTAGCTCTTGGCGGCGGTGGTGTGCGCGGCGTCGCTCATATTGGCGTGCTGCGCGTGCTCGAGCGCGCCGGTTTTCGCATCCGTGCGGTGGCAGGAACCAGTATTGGTTCCATGATGGGCGCGTTGTACGCTTTCGGAAATGATGCGGATCAGCTCGAGCGTATCGTTGCAACCATTGACCAATCCAAGCTGTATGGCTGGCCATTCTCCGATGGCGCCGGTTTGTTGGGCGTGCGCGGCATCGTGGATTTTTTAAAGTCCGAGCTGGGCGAGGCCGTTTTTGATGATCTCAAACTGCCCTGCGCGGCGGTGGCGGTTGATCTTATTTCAAATCGCGAAATTGTCCTGCAGGAAGGCAGCGTGATCGATGCCATTCTCGGCTCCATTGCCGTTCCCGGTTTATTTCCGCCAAAAGATTATCAACAGTATCGGCTGATCGATGGCGGCGTGCTGGATCCTGTCCCGGTGCGCGCCGCTCGCGCCCTCGCACCTGGCTTGCCAGTGGTAGCCGTTTCGCTCATGGCGCCGCTGGATGCCCCGGCGACACCCCTCAGTGTTTCACCTACCGTCCCCAGGCAGTTGATTGACCAGATTACCCGCCTGAACATCACCCAGGCGTTTCGCGTCTTTTCTGATGCGGTTGATATTGCCCAGCGCCAGATGGCCGAGATGCGCCTGGATATCGACGCTCCCGAGGTCATTATTCGTCCGCAGGTAAACGATCTCAATTTGCTGGACCGGGTGGATGTGCATGAAGTGGCGCTGCGTGGCGAGCGCGCCGCCGAAGCCATGCTGCCGGAACTTCTCCGGGCCGTCTCCCTGCCTGCGCGAGCTGTCCGTCAACTGCGCCGGGTGGTGCGGGGTGCCTAAAACGCGGCTCTGGTGGGTTATTTTGCCCTACCTGGCCGTCCTATTTGGGATCATGTCGCTGCGAAATGCCTGGGGCGCGTTGATTGGATTTCATCTTTCGCTGCTGCCTGCGCTCATTAAATATGGGCGGAATATCACGCCTCGTTTCCTTGCTCCCGTTTCGATGAAGATCATCCTGCCTGCGGCATTGACCGGCCTGGCCGCCGGGTTGGGACTCTGGTTTCTCTGGCCTTATAGCGTTGGACAGGCTGGCTTCGCTGTGCGCCTGTCGGCGCTCGGGCTCTCCGGGAAGGTTTGGCCGCCCTTTATCATCTACTTCACCCTGGTCAATCCCATTTTGGAGGAGCTTTACTGGCGGATGATTCTCACCAGTGCTTCGCCCTATCCTGTTGCGGTGGATTTTCTGTTCGCCGGGTATCACTTGCTCATCTTGAATCTTTTCGTCAGCGTAGGTTGGCTGGTGCTGGCCTTTGTGGTTCTGGGCGCCGCCAGCTGGTTCTGGCGGCAGATTTCGCGTTATACTAACAGCCTCCTGCCGGCCGTCCTATCGCACATGCTGGCAGACTTTTCCATATTATTGGTTATATACCGGCTTGTGAATTATTGAAAGTGGCTATTTTCCGTCAAGTTGCAACTTATTCATCAAGCCAGAATCGGAGAAATGATGTCCCGTGATTTGCGTAAATACACATCCCAGACTAATGTCCAACTGATTATCGGGGCACTGCTGCTGCTTTTTATCGTCGGAATCGGCTTGATCGCCTGGATTTATGGGATCGGCGCGGCTGCGATGGGTTTTCTATGTTTACTCGGCGCCCTGGTGCCGATCGGCCTGATCGCGTTTTTGCTGTTTGGATTGGATGTAATTGTCAAAAGGATTAATAAAGATTGAAAGCTGACGCCCCCCTCACCACCTTTGAAGATTGGACTTTGCGCGTTCGCCCCGGTACTGGCAAACGCATTTTATTGCTGCTGCACGGCTGGACGGGCGATGAAAATTCCATGTGGATTTTCACGCGCAACTTCCCGGCTGACTATTGGATCCTGGCGCCGCGCGCGCCTAACGCGGCTGAACCGCAGGGTTATTCGTGGCGCGCGCCCGCGGCCCGTGGCAGCTGGCCGACTGTCGATTTGTTTCGTCCTTCCATTGACGGGTTGGTTGAGCTGCTCGAAAAATGGGCGCTCGCCAACGGGTTGGATGGCGCCACCGTCGATGTGGCGGGATTCAGTCAGGGTGCCGCACTGACGCTGACGCTGGTTGCGCTGTATCCGGCCCGGGTGCGGAAAATGGGCATTTTGGCGGGATTCGCGCCGCAGGGTGTGGAGCAAATCCTTGCGCCGGGCCTGTTAAACGGTAAAAACATTTTTCTAGCGCACGGCACATTGGATGAGATGGTTCCCATCGCGATGGCCCGGCACGCCATCCAATTGCTTGAAAATGCGGGCGCGAAGGTCTCCTACTGTGAAAGCGAAGTTGGCCACAAACTCAGCGCCGATTGTCTCAAGGCGTTGGAAACCTACCTGGCGGATTAATCGCCGGTTAATCTCTGAATTGACGTTTGCCCGGTTTGCGGGTATGCTTTATCAAAATTTTCCAGACAGGTCAAGGCTATGTCGATTACAAGACGTGATTTTCTCAAATTAGTGGGCGGAACTGCCGGGCTGATGGCCCTGCGACCGTTCAGCCGTGTCATGCCCCTGGCGCAGTTCCCCGATAGTCCGCGTTTGGGGCGACTGACAGCTACCCTCGATCTGATTTCCGCGCCGCGCGTGGATTATCCCTCGATCCAGAAGTTGTATCCGGATGTGGTGGTGCCCTGGATTCGTGAAGTTGTCGCCGAAACCATCGATACCAATGTCATCAATCAGCGCTGGGTTCAAACGCCTGACGGTTTTCTCCCGGCTGCTTATATTCAGCCGGTAAGAAACCTGCCAAATGTCCCTTTGCAGGCCATGCCAGCTGGGCAGACGGGTTTCTGGGCCGAGGTGACGGTTCCTTACGTGGATTATGTGCTCGAGAATGCTGAACCGTCTTCTCCTTTTTTGAAAAATCTCTCCGAAAGGGGAGACCCGATGCGCTGGTATTACAGCCAGGTGCTGCGCGTCGATCAGATCAAGGTCAGTGAAGTGACCGGGAATATTATTTACCGGGTTGTGCATCCCGTTTATGTCGAAAATAAATTTATCGGGATTGAGAACGACATCATGTGGGCGGACGGCGCCGCGTTCCGCCCGATTACCGCGGAAGAAATGGCCCCAATCTCCCCGACGGTTGATCCGGCTCAAAAGCGCCTGGTGGCAAATCTGACTTATCAGACCATTTCGTGCTACGAGGGCGAGAAAGAAGTCTATTTCTGCCGCATGTCCAGCGGCGCAAAGCTGGATGCCCAGGGAAATGCCGTTGATACCTGGTCCTCGCCGGTGGGAGATGGGCATCAAACCTGGCGCAAGAGCATCTCCATCCACATGCTGGGTGGAACTGTGGACGCTGGTTATGACACGATGGGCGTCTCCTGGTGCACATTCTTTGCTGGAACCGGTGTTGCTGTCCATTCCACTTTTTGGCACAATAATTTCGGCACGGCCCGTTCGCACGGTTGTTTGAATGTCTTGCCCGAAGACGCCAAGTGGATTTTCCGCTGGACCACTCCCGCAGTAGCGGATGACCCTTATGATGTGACCATCGTTGGCCCCGGCGGCACCCTGGTGGATGTAAAAGAGCGAACTTATTAAGCAATATTCAAAACCCTAAGGCTTTTTCTGTGGACGTGTGCGCTTTCTCTGTGAACTCAGTTGACAGATGGCGTGAAAGTTCGCGGGAAAAGCTTTTCGAGTCTTTTTCTTACGAGGTGTTTCATGCAGATCGGTAACATCAGTGTTGGACTGGCTTTCATCGCCGGAGTGGCTTCCTTTCTCTCTCCGTGTGTGTTGGCGCTGGTTCCGGCTTATATTGGTTATCTCGGCGGGCGCGCCGCTGGCGGTGAAGGCAGTGACAACAATCGCTTTATTACCTTTACGCATGGCGTGGCTTTTGTGATTGGTTTTAGCGCCGTGTTCATTCTGCTGGGCGTTGCGGCTTCGGCCCTGGGCGGACTGCTGTATGACGTGCGCACCTGGTTGGGCCGCATTGGCGGATTCGTTGTCATCATTTTTGGTCTGCACATGATCGGCGTCTTCCGCATCCCCTTTTTGGAATATGATACACGTCTGCAGGAAATGCCTGATCCCAAACTGGGCTATCTCTCTTCGGCGTTGATGGGCGTGTTCTTCTCAGCGGGTTGGTCCCCTTGTGTTGGTCCGGTGCTCGGCGCCATTTTGACGCTGGCGCTCAACGGCGGCTCGATTTCTCAGGGCGTGGTCATGCTTTCGGCCTATTCCGCCGGTCTGGCGATTCCCTTTTTGATCGCTGCGCTCGGCATCAGCTGGGTCACCACCATAATCCGGAAATATGGCAAGGTCATGCGCTACACCGAAATCATCATGGGCGTGCTGATGGTCATCGTCGGCGCCATGTTGTTGACCGGTGCTTTCAATATCATTGCCACCATGTTCCCGGGTTGGTCGTTTGGCCTGTAATTGATTTGACCTTCACCAGCCTTTGATTGGAGTTGGATATTGTTAACCGTCACCCTTTTTTCCCGGCCCGATTGCCATCTCTGCGAGCAAGCCAAAGCCGATCTGGCTGCCCTCCAATCGCAAGTTCCCCACCAATTGCTGGAAGTCGACATCGACAGTGACCCGGCCATCCAGAAAAAATATCTTCTCGAAATCCCCGTTCTGGAGGTTGGCCCTTACCAACTCAAGGCGCCATTCACCCGCGTTGAATTGCTGATGACTCTCAGCGCGGCGCGTGACAGCCAGGAACATATTTCCAGGTTGGCAGAGCAAGCTCCCGTTCCGGCTGGAATGAATGCCTCCGATCGTTTTTCGCTGTGGGTTGCGGATCACTGGCTGTTTGCCGTCAATTTGCTGTTCGTCTTTTATCTTGGACTGCCCATGCTCGCGCCTGTCCTGATGAAAGTTGGCGCAACAGTTCCCGCCAATGTGATTTACACGGCTTACAGCCCACTATGCCATCAACTCGGATTTCGCTCATTTTTCCTGTATGGAGAACAGACTTACTATCCGCGCGCCGCGGCGGGCATTGCGGGCGTGACCACCTTCGGTCAGGCGACAGGTTTGAGCGAAAACGATTTGTTCGCGGCTCGCGCCTTCAAAGGGAATGAACAATTGGGATACAAGATGGCCCTGTGTGAGCGGGATATCGCCATTTATGGAGCCATCATCCTGTTTGGGCTTTTGTTCGGTCTCACCGGACGCCGCATCCCACCGTTGCATTGGGCGCTCTGGCTGATTATTGCCATCGGTCCCATCGGCCTGGACGGGTTTTCGCAGTTGTTCAGCCAGATTCCCATTTCGGCCATTGCCAGCATTTTGCCTTATCGTGAAAGCACGCCCACCCTGCGACTGATTACCGGTTTCCTGTTT
Source organism: uncultured Anaerolineae bacterium (assembly GCA_903838415.1). GTDB lineage: Bacteria > Chloroflexota > Anaerolineae > Anaerolineales > Villigracilaceae > UBA5195. The sequence continues at coordinate 12,902 of CAILYI010000115.1, forward strand.
GGTTTTGGCACAGCCTGGTTTGGCCTGCCTTACGTCGAAGAATCGATGCGCGACACGCGCAATATTCTTGCCAGAAAATTTTCCGTGCTTCAAAAGTAGCCCGATATGCCATTTCACAACACTGACGGTGTCCGCTACTTAACCTTTGATATTTTCCCAAAAAACGTCATTCATGCCGTGTTTACCCGCCAGGGTGGGCTGAGTCCCGATCCCTGGAGTTCGCTGAACGTCGGCGGGACGGTGGGCGATGAACACCCACGCGTGCGAGAAAACCGCTATCGCTCCTTTGCCGCCTTGGGTCGTTCGCGCGAGTCGATGTTTGATGTCTGGCAGGTTCACAGCCCGGACGTGGTCATTGCCAATGCCGCGCATCCGCGCTTTGATGAGCGCCCTGAATTCAAAGCCGATGCCATCGTCACCGACAATCCGCAAGTGACGCTGTTCATGCGTTTCGCTGACTGCACTCCGATTTTATTGGTTGATCCTAAAAAGAATACCGTTGGAATTGTGCATGCCGGTTGGCAGGGTACCGTCAAGCGCGCCGCCGGACAGGCTGTCAAAACTATGCAGGCCGCTTACGGTTCAAATCCTGCAGATATTCTGGCGGCGGTTGGCCCGGCCATTGGCCCGGATCATTACGAAGTCGGCGCGGACGTGATTGAGCAGGTGCGTTATTCCTTTGGGAACGCCGCCGATGCGCTTCTGCCTGACCATGCCGGGCATGTCCACTTCGATTTGTGGGCGGCCAATAAATTGGTTTTGGAGCAGGCGGGCGTCGGCGCGGTGGAAGTGGCCGGATTGTGCACGGCCTGCCATCCCGATGACTGGTATTCGCATCGCGCCCAACGAGGCAAAACCGGGCGATTTGGCGCGTTAATTGCGCTGCAGTAGTGTCAAAGGATAGAAATTTCCATGGATCAAACCCTGGTTTCTGATATTCGCACCCGTTATGCTGAAATTCGCGGGAAAATTGATGACTCGGCCCGAAAAGTGGGACGCAGCCCGGATGCGGTGCGCTTGGTGGTGGTTTCGAAAACCCACCCACTGGAAACGGTCCGTGCGGCGCTGGAAGCCGGTATCCGCGATTTGGGGGAGAACTACGCTGAAGAAGCGGTCGAAAAAATCCATGCGATTGGGGTTGTGGACGGGTTGACCTGGCACATGATCGGGCACGTCCAGAGCCGCAAAGCCGATCTGGTGGCGCAGAACTTCAACTTCATGCATTCGCTCGACAGCCTGAAACTTGCCATTCGCCTGGAGCGTTTCGCCGCTGAAGCGGGGCTCATTCTGCCTGTGTTGTTGGAATGCAATGTGAGCGGGGAAGAAAGCAAGTTTGGCTATGCCGCTTTTGACCCGGCACAGCTGGAGACTCTGCGGCTGGAAGCGCAGCAGATCGCCCAACTGCCGCATCTTGAAATTCGCGGGCTGATGACGATGCCGCCGTTATATGACGACGCTGAGAAAACTCGTCCGTTTTTTCGGCGGCTGGTTGAACTGCGCGAAAGGCTCTCGAAACAGATTCCGTCAGTGAACTGGGACGAGCTGTCAATGGGCACCAGCGCCGATTTTGTGGCGGCGGTTGAAGAAGGGGCGACCATTGTCAGAGTGGGAACGGCTATTTTAGGGGTCAGACCGCCCAAGGGGTAGTTAAAATCCGCGTGGAAAATGTTTTCGCCAGAACCCGGCCATTGTCCGGAATATTTCAAAAGGAGAGATCATGTCGATTGTTTTTGCTCAGGCGCTCAGTATTTTTTCGCAGGTGATGACGTTTATCGTGCTGGCGCACGTCATTTTGTCTTATTTTATGGACCCGTATCATCCCATCCGCAGTTTTGTTGACAGGTTGGTGGAACCGCTGTTGGCGCCCATTCGAAAAGTGGTGCCGTTGGTTGGGATGATGGATTTTAGTCCTGTCATTTTGATTATTCTGGTACAATTATTAACAGGATTTCTTATTAATTTGCTGACAAGGTAATGAGGTGAGCCATGAATCCGCGAAAATATCATTTGCATGATGGCCGGAGAGGCGCGGCGCTGGCGGTGCGAGTAACGCCGCGCGCCAGTCGCAATGAAATCACGGAGATTATGCCGGATGGTACCGTAAAGGTGCGTTTGATTGCGTCCCTGTCTGAAGGGGAGGCCAATCAGGCCCTGGTGCAGTTCCTTTCGGGAGTTCTGGGTGTGGCGCCTTCAAAAATTGACATCATCGGCGGTGTTTCTGGGAATGATAAGCTGCTGGCAGTGCTGGATATTGATACAGATGAAGTCCAGCGGCGTATTCTGGCTTACCAGGAGTGATTTTCCTTGAAATGAAAGCTCCACGCTTTCCGTAGGACAAATGAATAATATTGTTGGACTGCCGAAAGATGGAAGTTTATGTTGCGATAAACTTCCATCTTTTTCTTTCACCGGATAGGAACGATTGCAAGACTGTAAATGCAAAGGATAAATCAGGCCAGCGCGTCATTGATTTTTGTCAGATACCAGTACTTTTGGGGGATATAAGGTTTTTCTATCGATTTTATAATTCTGCCATTAGTGGTGGTATTTTTTATTGATGTTTTGTGATGTAAGTGGTTGGGATTAGCTTTTGTCGGTTGCGTTCTTAATTTAACTTACCCGTAGTTCCTCAAAAAAAATCAACTCGAACTTTGAACAGACACATGAATGTTCTTGTTAAATCCATTTGGCCGTGAGCCTGGATGCAAGGGACATTCAGGCATTTCCTGGCAGGTTTCCATTTTTACATAAAACTCACCTTAAAACCGGCTCTCCCGTCACGCTTGTGTCACGCTCAGGGAGTAAGATATTGAAAGACTTGGTTGTCGTAAAGTCGGGTTCGGTTTTTCTTATCCGTGAGTTCATGTTGAAAATTGTACTGAAATCAAAGTCCACTAATTTTTTAATTTCCAAAAGGGAAGGCGAAATATGAAAAAGATCACCAGTTGGGTGTTCGCAATATTATTTATTGGCATGTTTTTTGGTGCGCCAGTGCTTCAGAACAGCAAGGGCGTCTCTGCGCAAGGTGAACATCCACCGCAGTGGGATGCTGACATCCAATTGAGCGGAGACCAGAATAAATACGCCAATGATAATGACGAGAGGCTGAATAAAGAGATGCATGACAAAGGCGTCTCGCGCGGTCATTCCAATGGCCGGGTCAAACTTTCAGGCTCGCAAGGCCTCGATCAGATGCGTAGCGCGCTCTTTCATGATGCGGCCAAAGAGAGTGATTTCCTGGGTGGCCCGGTGGAAATGACGATTGTGCTGCCTGCTGGAACTGAGCCGGTCACTGTCAATCTTGAGGCTCGTTTGACTGCCGGTTACAGCTGGGAGGTTGTTTCGGATGGCCAGGTGGCCAGTATTCAAACGGGGTCCGCCACTTACCAATCACGTTATCGCGGCTTTGGCTCGCCATCCATCCAGACGATTCAGTTGATGCCGAATCCCAGTGCGAGTGTGACTGTGCGCCTGGTCTATCGACGCCAGTTCGAGAAAGATGCGCCCGTTCATGCGCGTGTCAATCTCAGCGTGTCAGATCCGGTCAAGACGTTGGATTTAAGCGATCCCGCGCCAGCGGCCCCATCATCCTTAACCAGTGCGGCTGCGCCGTCGACCAATCCGATTGCCAGTCTGCCGCTAGTGGGCGTTCCGGCTACCTGGGACTGGCGTACTCAGGGCATCGTCCCGCCGGTGCGTGATCAGGGCAGTTGTGGCAGTTGCTGGGCTTTTGGTACCGTGGCTGTGATGGAATCCGCGGTGTTGAAGGCCGGGGCGGCCACATCGATTGATCTTTCGGAACAATTTCTTGTTTCCTGTAACAAGGATGGTTGGAGTTGTAACGGCGGGCTGACCGCCAGCAAATATCATACCGATACCCTGGCGAAATCCCAGACTGTGGTGGGCGGCGTGCTCGAATCGGTGATGCCCTATACCGCCACCAACGGAAGCTGCACCATTGCGGTTCCGCATGCCTATAAGGCGGATAGCTGGCAGTTTATCACCGGCGATGAATATTCCATGCCCACGGTTGACCAGATTAAAAACGCCATCTACACCTATGGCCCGGTCACTGCGGGCGTTTGCGCGGGCTCCGGATGGAATACTTACAGCGGCGGAGTCTTCTCCACTGACGAGACCAGCCAGTGCGGCGGATTCGCCAACCATCAGATCACCCTGGTGGGCTGGGACGATACTACCGGTAGTTGGATCCTGCGGAACAGTTGGGGACCTTATTGGGGCGAATCCGGTTATATGCGCATCAAATGGGGTATTTCGAGAGTAGGCGAAGGCACTTCCTGGATTAAGTACGTGGGGACTGCCCCGACCGCAACCCCAACGCAGGTCGTGGCCCCAACTGCCACTAAGACTTCGACGGTGGCGCCGTCTGCCACCTCAACCCAGGTCGTAGCCCCAACAGCCACCAAGACTTCGACGGCGGCGCCGACTGCCACCCCAACGCAGGGCGCAGCGCCAACAGTCACGCAAGTCCCGACCAGCGGACCGACGGCCACCCCAACTCAGGTCGCGGCGCCAACAGCCACCAATCTGCCCACCCTGCCCCCAACTTCCACCTCGGCTCCGGTGGTGAACGCCCCGAAGACTTATGCGCCTTCCGGTGAAACCTATTCCAGCAGCCCTACTTATACTTGGGACAGAATCAGCACCGTCAGCTCGTATTGGCTGCGCGTGAAGGATGTTGCCACTGGCGCGATGGTCGTCGATGGGCAGGTAACCGGCAGTACCGCCTGCAGCACCACCACCAACCGCTGTTCTTATACTCCGGCGATTACCCTGGCCTACAGTAAGAGCTATCAGTGGCAGGTGTCTGGCGCTGGAGGCACTTTCTCGGCGCTAAAAGCCTTCACGCCCCTGGCCGGGATCAATTCCCAATTCAATGGCAGCTCTACCGGTTGGCTGTCTCGTCCGGGTGGGACCTGGCAGTATTCCGCCAGCTCGGTCTATACCACAGGGACGGCCAATCGGGTCTCAAGCGCCAGCTACAACCAGACGTTTACCAATTTCACTTACCAGGCGCGCCTGAAACGCGTCAGTGCGACAGGCAATTCCTCCGGTCTGGTGGTTCGCGGTACGCCTTCCTTCGGCACGGATAACGATTGGAAGACCGCCTACGAATTCCTGTATCGCCAGGATGGAACTTTCAGTGTGTGGAGAGGCGTCAACGGCAAGTGGGCTGCCTTGAAGAACTGGACTGCCTCGCCTTCAATCGTCAAAAACGGCTGGAATACGCTCAAGGTGACTGCGGATGGGAGTAACTTCACGTTCTACATCAACGATACCCTGGTCTGGTCTGGCACGGATACGGCCATACCGTCCGGTCAGGTTGGCTTGTGGATGTATCGCGCCAAAACCGCGGAAACCTTCGAAGCGGATTGGGCCACGCTCGGCATGTCTGAGCTGTATAAATAAGGCATTCACAAATGGAAGGCTCGTCCGGTAAATTCTGAGCAGTCCAAGTAGTTTGTCACTGCGGGGGAGTCAGCCGGGATGATTTCAAACATCCTGGCGGCTCCCCTGGCAATTCAAATCAGGAGGTTTCTCCATGAAAACAATCCGTTTGACGGTTAGCATGCTGCTCCTGGCGTATCTTCTTCTGGGATGCAGCAGCGGGAGTATCGAGCCGATCAAAGCTGCGACGCAGGGATCCATGCAAACATTAACCAAGGACCAAAACGGCCAAACGTTGACGATGCGCGTTAATGAAATTCTGCAGGTCTCGCTGGATGGAAATCCGACCACCGGCTATGTCTGGGAGACGAAGGACCTGGATGCCGCTCTGTTGGCGCAGCAGGGCGAGCCGGTTTACAGCACGCAAGCCACTGCCACCAGGGTGGCAGGTGCAGGCGGGACTTATCTTTTCTCTTACAAGGCGCTGAAAGCGGGCCAGGCAACACTGACCATTATCTATCACCGCCCGTGGGAGAAAGAAGCGCCTCCCGCAGAGACCTTTCAGGTCACGCTCAAGATCGTGGAATAAATCAACAGCCCGCCTCACATGAGGCGGGCTGTTTTGATTCAGCGGCGCGGGCAGAGCAAACCCGTTATCCACGCAGGTCACCACGGCACACAAAGGAATTCCTGCCTCCCTGTGTACCTGTTTTCCAACTACCTGTTTCCCTGCGCGCGGCCCCTCTGACACCCTACTGCATTGGGCTGTAAAGACCCCGGTAAATGGTATAGGTACTATAAATATTGCGGATGTAATCGCGGGTTTCGCCGAAACGGATGATTTCCAGTTCGAGATCGAGGTCGTTGTTGGCGAGTTTCTGCCAGATGGCGGCGTTGCCTGGCCCGGCGTTGTAGGCCGCCAGCGTGGCGTAGATATCGCCATTGAGCAGGCGGCGGTTGGCGTTGAGATAGTAGCTTCCCATGCGCAGGCTGATGGTGGGGCTGTACAGGTCTTCGTCCGTGTATTCGGGCGGCCAGCCCATTTGCAAGGTGATACTGGCGCCGGTGGTTGGGATGATTTGCATCAACCCGCGCGCTCCAGCGTTGGATCGCACAAATCCTTCAAACAGGCTTTCCTGTCGCACCACGCTGGTAATGAAGAGCGGGTCGAAGGCGTTCTCCGCCGCGGCGGGCCAGATCAGGTCGGAATAATATAATCCGTAGCGCACGTGTTTGAAGTAAGCGGGCGCCGTCAGGCTGGCAGAGTGGTCATCCAGCCCGGCCATCGTCAGCACTTCGCGCAGCGCCACAATGGCGGGACGGTATGCGCCCAGGTCGAGCAGGGCGTTGCCCAACCGGAAGGAATCGGCCGGGTTGATTTTGACGGATTCGCGCAGGGCTTCAAATTCGAGCCGCGCTTCATCGTACAGGCCCATACTCCAAAACTCGAGTCCGCGCTGGTAGGTCGGATTTGACAGCAGCGGTCCTGGCCCGGACAGGTCGGTTTCGGGCGGCAGGTTGAACTTGATGCGCAGCCACGAGGCGGCTTCGGCGCGTTCGCTGTTCAGATCGTAGGTCAGATTCATTTGTGGCGGGGCGGCAAAGGGCGCGCGGTTTTCGAGCAGGTCGCGCGAGCGGATGCTGTAATAATCACTCGTGTCCACCAGCTGGCTTTGCTGCCAGGCCGATTGGGCGTTTTTCATGTCGCCGCTGACGGCGTATGTCTTTCCAACCCACAACAGCGCGCGCGCGCGTTCGCTGGGCTCTTTGGTTAGCACCAGCGCGCGTTGGAAATCATCATTGGCGCGCGGATAATTGCCCTGCCGGTAACGGATGATGCCCGCTTGAAACCAGGCATCTTTCATGGTCGGGTCGCTGCCAAAGCGGTCCGACAGACCTTCCCACAGCAGGGCGGCTTTATCCAGTTCGCCGCCGCGCTCGTAGATGCGCGCCGCCTCCATTAAGTAGGTGACGGTAAAAGGGGAACCGGCCACGTCGTTGGCGAACTTCTCCAGCCCTTGCGCCGCGCCGCTGTAATTATCCATATACGCCCATTGGGTGTAGGCTTTTTCGTCCCAGGCGGAGGCCCAGTAGCGGTTGCCGGGATACTTGTCAATCAGCACATCCCAGGTATCAATCGCCGCCTGGTACTCGCCCATTTCGCGTAAAGTGAGGGCCTTGTAGTGCAAAACCGTACCGTCATGGTTGGGATTTTGGCTGGCAAAGCGCTGAAAAGCGGCCAGCGCTACGCCATACTGCTTGGCAAAATAATCCACCAGGCCGCGATTGAACTCATCGACTGGCTGATTGGCGTCCACCAGCCCAACCAGGGCCGAGTACGAGTCAAACGCCAGCGGATAATTGTCCACGGCATGCCGCCAGCGTCCGTAGCCCTCGTCGGTGCGCGTCAGGGCGATCAGCGCCCGGCCCGAAAGCAAATCCATTTGCGCTTTCAGGTAGTCGTTGCTGGTCGCGCCATAGATTTCGTCGTACATCTTGAGCGCATTGGCCGGATCACCGGAATTGAGATAGGTGTTTGCGATGCTGATATGGATACTGATTTGGTCCGACTGTCCCGCCGCATTTTCCGCCGCCTGATAGGCTTTTTGCGCGCTGAGCGGATCGCCCAACGCCGTGAACGCGTTGCCGCGCTTGGTTTGGACATACGCATCCAACAGGCCGGGGCGGGCTATCAGGTAGTTCTGGTAAGCTTCGGCGGATTCCTGGTAGCGGCCCAGCGAGAAGTAGGATTCTCCCAGCAGGAACCAGCTGCGGATGCCGTATTCAGTTGTCGGGTAGGTTTGTGTCAGCGTTCGCAGGCTTTCCAGCGCGGACGGCAGATTTCCGGCAAGAAAATCGGATTGTCCCATGCCCCATAACGCCGCCACCCGGATATTGTCATCCGTGTTGGTGGTGAGTGCTGCCTGATATTCCTGCCGTCCGTGGGGATAATCGCCGTTCGAAACGGCTTTATCCGCCGCGCTGATGCGTACCGCCGGGAGCGGCGTGGCAGTGGGCGGCAGCGGTGTGGCGGTGGCTGTCGGCAGGGGCGTGCCTGTCGATGTGGGAGTAGGGCCCGGGGTAGTGCTGGCCGTCGGTGTAGCGGCCTGGGGCAGGGAGCAGGCTGAGAGCGCCATTATCAATAGCAGGAGGGAAATACGTCGTCGAATCTGATTCATCCTGTGCTTATAATGCCGAAAGCGAGGCATGTCAAGTTGCTTTACAACTGGTGCGGCGCGTGATAAACTTCGTTCTCGATCCAGTCAAATCACGGCGCTCTCAAATGGAGGGCGTCATTTTATGTGAGAACCATGCGAACAATTCTTTGGAATTACGAGAAAAACGAAGTCGAAATGATCGATCAGCGCCTCCTGCCGGAGACTTTTCTGGTCGTTTCATATCATACCCATCAGGATGTTGCCAGAGCTATTACGGATATGGTCATTCGGGGTGCACCCGCGATTGGCGCCGCCGCTGCTTTTGGATTGGCGCTGGCTGCCAGGGAATCCCGCGCCGCATCCACCCGTGAGCTGCTTTCCGATTTACAGGCCGCTGGCTTGACCCTGAAAGCGGCCCGTCCGACAGCCGTCAATCTGGCTTGGGCGGTGGACCGGTTGTTGAGCAGCACAAGCTCCGCTGAGAGCACGTCCGCGGATGAGCTGCGTCAATTTTTGCTGACGGAAGCACAGCGCTTGGCCGACGAAGACGTGGAAATCAACAAATGCATGGCCGCCCACGGCGCGGAGCTGATCGCGGATGGCGATACCATCGTCCACCACTGCAACACCGGCGCGCTGGCGACGGTCGATTGGGGCACGGCGCTGGGCGTCATCCGCACCGCCTGGGAACAGGGCAAGAAAATCCATGTCCTGGTGGACGAGACTCGTCCGCGCTTGCAGGGCGCGCGCCTGACGGCCTGGGAACTTGAACAATACGGCATTCCCTATGAAATCATCTCAGACAATATGAGCGGCTATTTCATGCGCGCCGGAAAAGTCCAGAAGGTTTTCTTTGGCGCGGATCGGGTGACCGCCAACGGCGACGTGGCCAATAAAATCGGGACGTACATGCTGGCGCTGGCCGCCAAGGATAACGGCATCCCGGCTTATTCGGTGGTGCCCACTTCGACGGTTGACCTGTCGCTGGCGCATGGCGGGCTGATTCCGATCGAAGAACGCACGCAAGACGAAGTGTTGAATATCCAGTTGGCGGGTGAACGTGTCACCCCGAAAAATGCCAAAGCGCGCAACCCGGCTTTCGACGTAACCCCAAATCGGTTAATCAGCGGGATTGTGACCGAAAATGGCGTGGTCTATCCGCCGTTTGATGTGAATTTACCCAAATTTGTAAAACCGTAGTCCGCAGTTTAGGGCGAGCCGCTACAAAAGGAAAAACAATGGATATTCTGCTTTCCGGTTCTGTTGCTTATGATTACCTGATGACCTTCCCCGGTCTCTTCCATGAACAAATACTGCCTGAACGGCTGCAAAACATCAGCCTGTCGTTTTTGGTGGATAGCATGACTCGTCAGCGCGGCGGGATTGCGCCGAACATCGCCTACACCCTGGCGCTGTTGGGCGAAAAACCCCGTCTGTTTGCCACCGTCGGCGAGGATTTTAGCGATTATCGCGCCTGGCTCGAAAAGTATGGCGTGGATACCGGCTGGGCCAAGGTGGTGCCGGGGAAATTTACGGCGTCGTTTTTTGCAACCACGGATCAGGTCAATGCCCAAATCGCCTCCTTTTATCCGGGAGCGATGGCAGATGCGGCGACCTTGTCGCTCAAGGATGTCGAAAAACGTCCGGATCTGGTCGTCATTTCACCGACTGACCCGGCCGCGATGATGAAACACGCCGCTGAGTGCCGCGAACTGAATATCCCGTACCTGTATGACCCATCCCAGCAGGTTTTGCGGCTCGACGGGGCAGAAATTGCCCGCGATATGGACGGCGCGCACTTCCTGTTTTGCAACGACTACGAATTTGGGCTGATTTCCAAGAAAACTGGTCTCGATTTGAACGCGATGCTGAAACAGGTGGATATTCTGGTGGTCACCAAGGGCGCGGAAGGCGCGGTGATTTACGCCAACGGCGAAGAAGTGGTTGTGCCGATCACGCCCGAAGAGCGAATTGTCGACCCGACTGGCGTGGGCGATGCTTTCCGGGGCGGTTTTATGGCGGCCTATGCGCGCGGCTGGGACTGGCAGTTGTGCGGTCAGGTCGGCTCGCTGGCGGCGGTCTATGTGCTCGAACAGAATGGTCCGCAGAATCACTATTACACACGTGAGCAATTCGTGAAACGCTTCCGCGAGCACTATGATGACAGTGGTAAACTAAATGAGTTGTTGAGTTAGTGTCTTGGTAAATTGGTAGATTAGGAAAGCGGTACGTTGGTAGATCGGGAAAGCGGTAGATTGGGAATTCCTGATTTACCAATTTCCCACTTCACCAGGTTACCAACTCACCAAGTTACCAATTTCCCACCTTACCAGTTTCCCAGCCCACCAAGTTACATCTTTCCCAATTTCCAACCTGCCAGTTTTCCAACCTACCAACCTACCGAATTAAGGAGAATCCATGAGCAATTACGATATCAAAGATAAGACCCTGGCCGAGGGCGGCCGTCGCCGCATCGACTGGGCTGAACGTGAAATGCCCGTTCTGCGCATGATCAAGGAACGTTTCAAGAAGGAACGTCCTTTGGCCGGTGTGCGCGTTTCGGCTTGCTTGCACGTCACCACCGAAACCGCCAACCTGATGACCACCCTGCAAGCCGGTGGCGCGGATGTGGTTATTACCGCATCGAACCCGCTTTCCACGCAGGATGATGTCGCCGCGGCGCTGGTCAACATTTACGAAATCCCGACCTTCGCCATCAAGGGCGAGGACAACGTCACCTATTACAAGCACATCACCGCCGCGCTCGACCACAAACCGCACATGACCATGGATGACGGCGCTGACCTGGTTTCCACCATTCACAAGGATCGCCGCGAACTGCTGCCAGGGATCGTCGGCGGCACCGAAGAAACCACCACCGGCGTCATTCGTCTGCGCGCCATGTCTGCGGATAATATGCTCGAATTCCCGGTCATTGCCGTCAACGACGCCATGACCAAACACTTCTTTGACAATCGCTACGGCACCGGCCAATCCACGCTGGATGGCATTATCCGCGCTACCAACGTTTTGCTGGCTGGGAAGGTTTTTGTTGTGGCTGGTTACGGTTGGTGCGGACGCGGTCTCGCTTCGCGCGCGCGCGGCATGGGCTCGCGGGTTGTCGTGACTGAAATTGATCCGTTGAAGGCGCTCGAAGCCGTCATGGATGGTTTCGAAGTCATGCCGATGCTGGATGCCTCCAAAGTGGGCGACATCTTCTGCACCGTCACCGGCGACCTGAACGTGATCGACGGCCACCACTTCGAATCAATGAAGGATGGCGCGCTGGTTTCCAACTCGGGCCACTTCAACGTTGAAATCAACATCCCGGCCCTGGCCGCCATGTCAAAGGGCGCCCCCGAACTCGTTCGCCCGTTTGTTGACCAATACCTAACCAAGGATGGCCGCAAGATCA
>CAILYI010000116.1 GCA_903838415.1 uncultured Anaerolineae bacterium
CCCCTACTGCTATGAACTGGTCAGTTCATCCGCGACAATCCGCGGCAAATAAATAAATTCGCTTACTTTTTGCCTGTGTTACCGTCCCGGTTTCGTCTGGGTCAGTGCAGCTGATAGCGGTGCCGCGCGATGATGTGATCCTGATATTCGGGCGCCAGCTCGCAGAAGTAGCCGCTCCAGCCCCAAACGCGCACGATCAAATTTTTGTGCTGTTCCGGGTGCGCCTTCGCATCCAGCAGGGTGGCTACGCTGAGACTGTTCAACTGCAGCTGCTGGCAGCCCAATTGCGCGAAGATGCGCACCAACATGGCCACCTGGCGGATTGATTCGGCATTGCGGAAGAGCGACTCGGATAGTTCCATGGTGATCGGGCCGCCGTTGCAGATGCGCTGATAGTCAATTTTGCTGAAAGACTGCAGCACGCTGATCGGCCCGGCCACCTGCGCGCCGGGGGCCGGGGCCAGGTTGGCGCTGAAGGAACTGCCCTTGCGGCGGCCGTCGGCGGTTGCGCCAACGACCGGCTCATGCATGCCCTCATGCCCGGTCGCCAGCCAGATGTAATACATGGCCGAACCGGTTCCGGGGCGCAGAATCCCGCCGCGCGGGGTGCGGCCATATTGCTCACAGGCCTGCGCCAGGTCATCGAACAGCGTGTCCAGAAAATGATCGACTGCATCGTCATTGTTGCCGATTTTGGGGGCTTCACTGGAAAGTTTCAGGCGCAGTTCATCCTGTCCACTAAAATCAGCATCCAGCGCGGCTAACAGAATTTCGGGGCTGACGCTTTTTTCCTCGAACACAAAACGCCGCACAGCCGCCAGCGCATCTGCCGCATTGGCCGAACCCGCGCCGTGAATGCCGAAGTTGTTGTATTTCAGGCCCGCCGAAAGATCTGCGCCAGCCTCCAGGCAGCCATCCATCAGGACGGAATAATACGGGGCGGGCGCCAGGCGCAGCCGGGAATAGGAATCAGCCAGGGCCTTGACCTGTTGACGGATTTCAACCGCCAGGTAATTCAGGATGTCCTCCAGGCCCTGACCGGCAGAAAGCGCCTGACGAATGGCCACGTCCGCGGCAGCCGGGAAGGAAACCGCGCCGATGTTGACAATTTCCATGCCTTTGCCAGGGATGATGAATTCCCAGCAGGCCGCCACTGTGTAATCACGCGCATCTTCCAGGGCGTAACCGTGCGCCGCCAGCGCCGGGATGACGACATCATCGTTGGAGTATTGCGGGAAACCCAGTCCCGCGCGGGTCAATTCGGTCGCCAGGCTGAGCAAATCCAGGTCAGTCTCTTTGGAAATGCGCAGGTTGATTTTGGGATCGATCAATTCGAGATCGCGCGAGACGCGCAGCACCATGCCCGTCAGCGGATTGACGGCCGGGGAGCCGTCCCGTTTGACGCCGCCCAGCGAGAGCGTCTGTCCGTTATCGCCCTGTTGGACGCCGGGATAGAGATCACTGTCCCGGTTGAGTGAGATGAAAAACTCGGCCAGTAATTCTTCCGCTGATGGCACGTCCAACCGGCCCGAGGCGAGATCCGCTTCGAGATAGGGCCACAAATATTGATCCAGGCGTCCCAGCCCGACGTGATAGTTGCCGCTCATCCAGACCACGGCGTGATTCAGGCGTAAAGCCTGCAAGGCTTCATGGAAGGAGCGCGGAGCCTGGGCGGGAACGTGCTCCAGGATTTCAGCCAGGTCAGTACGTCCCATGGCGCGCGCTGCGGCGGCGTAACGCCCGGCCAATTCCAGCACGGCATCGATTGTTTCAATGGCGCAGTCCAGGAATTCAACTGCCTGGGCATCCTGGGCATGGCGCCCGCGTGAATCAATCGCCATCTCTTTGCGTTTCGACAAACCGTCCGCCAGCACCAGGCCCCAGTTGGCGCAAATGTTGCTGATCGGCCCCAGTTCGTGCGGGATATGATCGGCGAACAGTTCGGCCCAGGCTTCGGCGGAATAAATCGGCGGGACGAGTGGGACGGTGCGCGTGAAGACAATCTGGTCGTCCAGCCCAATCACCGGCTGTTCGGCCTGGCACATGCGGCACGTCAAGCGCGCGGAGCGCTGCATCCAGGACAGGTTCGCGGCTTCGCATTCGCTCAACACATCCGGCGGGCTTGACTGGCGATATTGCTTATGTTCCCCGGCCCGGATCGAGCGCTTCAGGTTCATGATTCTTTCGTTCATACGACTCGTACCTCCACACCAACGCGCTTAAAGACGGTTGTATTGATATTGACTGGCTGGTTCTCATTGTAATCTGGATTGAACTGCATGCCAGCGGTTTCATATTTTCCACCGGCGGCCTGGTTGTAGGGCAGCAAATCCACGCGCTGCAAGGCGGGCAATCCTTTGGCCGTCAGCGCAATTGCTTGCAGGTTCGCATCGGTGTCGGTCACGCCCGGAATCAGTGGGACGCGGATTACAAACGGAATCAGCAGCCGGGTGAGTAGATTCAGGTTGCGTAAAATTTGGACGTTGCTCACGCCGGTAAAACGGAGATGGGCTTCAGGGTCGATTAATTTCAAATCAAAATAGACCAGGTTCATGCGCGCCGCAACCAGCTGGAAAGCGGCGGAGCTGGCATATCCGGAAGTATCCAAAAGCAGGTGGACACCCGGCAGCAGCGCGGCCACCTCGGCCACAAAGCGCGCCTGCTGGAGCGGCTCGCCGCCTGAAAACGTGATGCCGCCGCCGTTGGCCGTCAGGATGGCGACCTGTTTGGATAACACCCCGACAAGTTCTGCCGGGGTGTAAATTTTGCCTGCCATGCGGTTGCCCGCCTGACCCTGAATGAGCTGTGGTTCGCGCGAACGGCCTTCGGGATTATGGCACCAGGAACAGGCCAGCGGACAGCCTTTTAGAAAAACCGTGGTGCGGATGCCGGGGCCGTCATGGACAGCGAATTCCTTGATGTCGAAAACGATCCCGGATGTCATGCCTGAATCGTGGACCTTTAGCGCAGCCCGGCGTAGGGGGTTTGTTTGATGGTGTTGATCATGGCCCAGAAGTTTTCGAGGGACGTATCGAGCTGCACGTGATGGGTGGGGCCGAGGATCAGGCCGCCGTTTTTGCCGAGGGTTTTGAGACGCGTCAGCACTTCGTTTTGCACATCGGCCGGGGAGCCGAAAGGCAGCGTATATTGTTCGTCAATTGAACCCCAGAAACACAGTTTATCGCCGTATTCCTGCTTGAGTTTGAGCGGATCCATGCTGGCCGGTTGGACCGGGTTGAGCACATCCAGCCCGATTTCAACCAGGTCGGGGATGATCGGATAGACCTGTCCATCGGTGTGGTAGGCCACTTTTACCTGCGGATTGATGGCTTTCAGTTCGGATATGAAGTTGGCCATGCGCGGCTTGAGAAACTTGCGCCACATCTTTGGCGACATCAGCATGGAATTTTGCGCGCCGACATCGTCGCCAATCCAGATCATATCCACGCCCATTTGCGTCAGCTTTTTGGCGGCAGTCAGATGATACTGACCGGGAATGTCGAGCAGGGTTTCGGCCAACTCAGGGTTGAGTAAAAAGTCAGACAGCATGCGCTCGTATCCGCGCAGCCCCCAGGCAGTTTCAAACAGCGTCGTAACGGTCACGCCGACGATCCAGTATTCATCCTTGAAAGTTTTGAGCACCCATTCGGCTTCGTGATAAAGCTCAGGCCGGTTGGGGTCGGGCGCTTTGTAGGATGCAATCGCGCTGTCTTCCGCCAGGGGATGATGACAAATTTCCGTGTAACGCCCGTTGCCAAAGGGCGTGGTGTATTCAGCCGATCGCCAGCCGATGCCCCATTCGTCAACGTATTCATTGGCATCCTGATAATACGAATTCGCCCAGCCAACCGAGGACAGCAGCATATCTTCGCCGAGGGCGCGTTCCAATTCGTAGGTGTTGCCGCCGCCGTGCGGATTATGGAGTTTGTCGCCGCCGAGCTTCATCTCAGCCTGCAGGCGCGCTGCAAATTCAGGCGTAAACGAGACCTGCATCGGGCAACGATCCGGTTCTTCATGGTTGAGGGCGGCTAATACTCGTTCGCGTGGTTTCATTTGAACTCCTTGAGAAACACCCGATGTTGAAGGCTATCCTGTTCATATCGGCGGCAAAATTGGTGCCAAATGCTTAAAATAGCCAAACAGCAGATCGGCTTGCAGATTAATGGAATATTTTCGCCTGTTGCAGTCATGCCTCATCTTGCGCATGACTGGCGTTTTATTAGGCTTCGCCTGGTGGATTTAGCCTAGCAGGGAGGTGGCCAGGCTGACAGCGCGGCTGGCATCTGACGCGAATCCATCTGCACCGATTTGATCGGCGTAAGCCTGGGTCACTGGCGCGCCGCCGATGATGACCTTGACCTTGTCGCGCAGCCCGGCCTGGGTAATGGCATCGATGGTGGTTTTCATATTCGGCATGGTGGTGGTCAGCAGCGCTGAAAAAGCGACGATATCCGCGCCGTTGTTGGAGATGGCATCGATAAATTTATCAGGCGCCACATCCACGCCCAGATCAATGATTTCGAACCCGGCGCCTTCTAGCATCAAGGCCACCAGGTTTTTGCCAATATCATGCAAATCGCCCTTGATTGTGCCAATCGCAACCTTCCCAGCCGATTTGACGTCACTGCTCATCAGGTGCGGCTTCAGGAGCACCAGCGCGCCTTGCATGGCGCGCGCCGAGATCAACATTTCCGGCACAAAATATTCGCCTTCTTCAAAAAGTCGGCCAACTTCCTTCATCGCGGCAATCATGCCCTCGTTCAGGATGCTTCCCGGTTCCAGACCAGCTTCCAGCGCAGCCCGTACCCCGGCCTGCGCGCTCGTAACATCACCTTCCTGGATTGCGTTGTAGAGTGCTGTAAGTTTTTCGTTCATTGTGTTTTTCCTTTGTGTGGCTCTTAATATCAGGAGCATGCTGGTTGATGGCGTTGATCTTGGATGACCGCAGCCGGGCCGGAGGGATGAGCAGTTACGATTTTACTTGTGATATAGCCCATAGGACAGGGCGGTATCATACATCGCCACGATATTGGCGGGTGGCACAAAAGCCTGCACGTTATGGATGGCGGCAAAAACAAATCCGCCGCCCGGAGCCAGGTCGTCGATGCGCCGTTTGACTTCATCCGCAACTTCCTGCGGCTTGCCAAACGGGAGAACATGCTGATTATCCACGCCGCCGCCCCAGAAGGTCATATCCTTGCCGAAAGTCGCTTTCAGTTTCTTGGTATCCATGCCTTTGGCCGCAACCTGAACCGGGTTCAGAATATCGAAGCCGATATCGATCAAATCGGTTACCAGGTCAAAAGTCGCGCCGCAGCTGTGATAGAACAGTTTGGCGTCGGTCTTCTTCTTGATTGCCTCGACCAGACGGCGCTGCTTGGGCTTGATCATTTTTCGATACAGGTCCGGGCGGATCAGTCAGCCATTTTGTCCGCAAACATCATCCCAGAAGGTAAAGACCTGGATGTATTTGCCGACTTCGTCGAGATAGTTGTTGCAGGATTCGATATAGATATCCGTAATCTGATCCATCAACCGGTCGGCGAACTTTGGCTCCGAGATGAGCGCCATCAGGAAATTCTGCAGGCCCATGGTGCGCGCCGGTTGCTCGAAAATCCCGCCGCCGATCACCGCACTGCCAACCAGGGCATAATCGGTGTTTTCGTAAAGGGCTTTGGCTTCTTGAGCCAGCCTGACATTGTATTCCTTGGGGTCCGGTTTTGGCCATTGATAGGCATCCAGCGCGGCCATGGTCGGCTCTTTTACCGGGAAATCGACCCAGTCAAAGTACAGCCCGCCATCCTTGGGCATGTGCAGCTTGGAGCCCCAGCGATCGATAAACGCATAATACTCGCCTTCTTCGAAGACGGATAAGCCGGGGGCTGTGGCAGCGGGCAGCTGCACCAGCCGGAAATCCGACCCGAAACGTGTCATCAGGTCCTCATCCAGGTAGGGCAGCTGCTGAACGTAATCTAGCATGGTGATGTCTTCGATCGGCATCCCCAGGTATTTTTTCAAATCCAGGTAAGCGCTTTTGGTGATGGAAGAAACGATGGTGGCGCCCAGATCGATGGGAATCCGGTCTGGCTCCTGGTGATTAAGTGACATTGTGACGCGTTCTCTTCGGTTCATGCCAGGACTCCTTCTGAAGAATTTTTGTGCTTACTTGCGCAGCCTGCGGCCCAGAACGGTTTGGAGGGAAACAGAGACGATGATGATGAAACCGTAAATGACCTGCGTCCAGAAACCGCCCAGTCCAACCGCTACGATACCGGCATTGATGGCGCCGATGATGAAGGCGGCGATGAAGGTGCCAAAAACTGTCCCTGTGCCGCCAAAGACGGAGGTGCCGCCCAAAAACACGGATGCCAGAGTCTGCAGCAGGTAACCCTCTCCGAGGGTCGGCCAGAAGTAATTGATCTCCAGGCTGGCGACCAGGCCTGCGAAAGCGGCGGCCAGGCCGACCAGGGCGAAGGCCATGATCTTGCGCTGATCAACGTTGATACCCATCAGGCGCGAGCTGTCGATATTATCTCCGACCAGGTACAGGTGCGCGCCAGGGCGCGTCCGGTTCAGGAAAATCCAGACCGCGATGGCAATCAGGATGGTCCAGACCATTTGAGCCGGAATTCCAAGCTGGCGGCCCACCAAAAGGTTATAGAGGGCGGTGTCTTTGATGGGGACCAGCGAAAAGCCATTCCCGCCATTGATGACCAGCACCAGGCCGCGATAAAAGAACTGCGTACCGATGGTCGCTACCAGGGCCGGGATGCCAATCTTGACCACGATCAACCCATTCACCAATCCTGCTATGATCCCGGTGACCAAACAAGCCAGCAGCGCCAGCCACATATTTATGGTGAGATTGTAAGTGATTGCGAAGGCGGTCATGGACAGCGCCATGACGGATGGGAACGACAGGTCCATTTCCGCGGCAATGACGATCAATGTCAGCGGCAGCGCCATCATGGCAAAGAAAGGCGTGGAGGACATGAAGGCCTGGTAAATCTCGTGTGACAGGAAGGTTGTGGGGGCGAATATGATGAAAATACCCCAGATCACCAGCAGCACGGCCACAATGCCGAGTTGTAATCCGTTACGGCGCGCCCAGCTTGCCAGCCCGGAAGATGCCACTCTACGAGGATCAGCTACTTTTTCAATTTCAGAATGAACACTCATGAGTACCAACTCCTATTCGGCGTGATTATTATTATCCAGGCTGCCAGTTTGGGCAACCTTATACAGCTGGTCAACCAGTTCATCCAGGGAAAGGTCACCCTTCTTGAACTCTCCGGCCACATGTCCACGATCCAGCACGACAATGCGATCTGCTACGGGATAAACGTGGAAGATGTTATGGTCAATGAAAATACAGGATTTATTGGCTTTCTTGATGTTGCCAACAAATTCCAGAACTTTTTTCGTTTCTGACAGCGAGAGCCCCATGGTTGGTTCGTCCAGGATAATCAGTTCAGCCTGGAAATAGAGGGCGCGGGTGATGGCGATGCCTTGACGCTCGCCGCCCGACATTGTGCGGACAACATTTTCCGCCGTGACCGCTGTCGAAGTGAAGCCCATCATTTGATTCATCAAATTCTGGGTTTCGGCTTTCATTTTGTTGATATCCAATAACCCGAAACGATTGGTCAACTCACGTCCCATGAATATGTTGCGCCAGATGGTTTGCTGATCAGCCAGGGCGCGTTCCTGGTAAACGGTTTCAACTCCCAGCTTGCGGCTTTTTTCAACCGAAAGATGGTCGACTTTTTCACCCTTCCAGTAAATCCGGCCACCCGGATCGGGGCGGTGGTATCCGGTGATAATCTTAATCAGGGTGGATTTGCCAGCGCCATTATCACCGAGCAATCCAACCACCTCGCCTCGCTTGACTTCGAAATCAACATCGAACAGGGATTTGACTTCCCCGAACGACTTGGAGACATTCTCCATCTTTAGCAATTGTTCCATCTGACACCTCGGTCGAGCATTTATTCTAGGATAGTTCAAGGGGCGGACGGTACTGTACCGCCCGCCCCTTGAGTTAGGCTAGTTCTGGACTAGCGAATTTCTTTCTTGGCCAGCGGTTCAATGAAGTCGATGTTATCCTTGGCAACGAAGCCAGCGCCGGTATTGATGTGCAGCGCGGAGAAGCCATAGACTTTGGTGAGGCAGATCTGCAGGATGGGCAGGTAACCTTGGAGCCAGGGCTGCTGATCGATAACGAGATCAGTCCAACCGCCCTTGATGGCAGCGGCAGTCGCCGGGGACAGGTCAAAGCCAACGCCGTAGATATCATCCGGGCCCTTGCCAGCGGCCTTGAGGTAGGTTTCCATCGTGGCAGTCAATCCACCGTGATCGGTGAAGACGGCTTTGACATCGGAGTGGGAGGAAACATAACCAGCGAAGGTCGGGGCGCCGGCAGCCGGGTCAGAGTTGGTAGCGGAATCGATTTCGAGGTAGTCCACCGTCATGCCAGCTTTTTCCAAAGCTTCCTTGACGCCACGGGTGCGCTCGCCGCGAGTGGGCTGGGAGAGCAGACCCCAAACCATGACGCGATCGCCAGCCTTGAGGCCAAAGCGCCGAACGGACTCGGTGCCCAGATCCCAACCAGCCTGATAGAGTTCAGCACCAACATAGCCAAAACCCTTGACTTTGTATTTATCTTCAGCCTTGGGGAGGGGGGTATTCTGGCTGGTGACAATGATGCCAGCGGTTTCAGCATCATCAATCAGGGCATCAAAGGCATCATCACCAGGATGACCCATCACAGCGATGCCATCGGGCTTGGTGGCAGCAGCTTCTTTGAACTGGGTGGTCATCTTCTGGGGATCCCAATCAGAGAACATGTACTGGACCTTGGGGCCAAGATCGGCTTCGGCCTGGTTGGCGCCATTGTAAACGTTATTGGCGAACACGCCACCGGCTGGGCCGCCGGGGAAGAATACGATCTTGACATCACCGCACCATTTTGCACCGGCAGCGGCGGGAGCAGCAGCTGGGGCGGCCGCGGGAGCTGCAGCAGGGGCGCAGGCTTGCAGAACAAAAATAGCCAGCACGAGCAGAGTCAGAACTTTACGAAATGTTGCTTGGGTATTCATTGGTTTCATTCTCCTTTTCAAGCGTGTGGTGTTAAAAAATCTACAGCGCAGAGAAATTAATCTGCGCTGTAGTTGACAACAAATTGTACTGACATTTCGCAATGATGAGCGTAGGACCCAGACAACCATGCCCGCTAATCAGGGCACAATCGTATGCGGTTGGAGCGAATTTCATTTCGAATGCAGTCAGGTTCACGGAAGAAAAATCCTTTATTTAGTCTTGATATCGTTCCCGTTATCGTTCACATTCCAACATTACTATATTAGCTGAAATTAATAGGCGTGTCAAGAGGATTATTGTCATGTGTTGTGCGAAAATGCCCGCTCATCACTACTTTTTCGTTTGACGGATTATCCTGGGTAATCGGGTTTTCTACGGTAAAATCAAGGTACTTGCTGTTTTAAATGTGTCTCATTCAAAAAGGATACCCTATGCAAATTGTGACTGATACTGGTATGGATTTGTATCTGCCTCCAGAACTGATGCCTGAAATCCCCATCCATGTGGTGCCGCATACAATTACGTTGGATGGGATATCCTATCGTAGCGGGGTGGATATTCAGCCTGCAGAACTTCAACAAAAGCTGATGGCAACCACCAGCTTCCCGATCACCTCGCAACCAGCCGGGGGTGAATTTGCGGATATGTACAAGAAATTAGCTGCCAACGGTGATCCTGACATCCTTTCAATCAATATGTCATCCGGATTAAGCGGCACAGTCAACGCCGCCAAAGCCGGGGCCGAGATGTCGCCTGAAGCAAATGTGACCATCATCGACACTAAAACCTTGTGCGCAGTCCAGGGTTGGCAAGTGGCTGCGGCTGCACGCGCACTCAAGGCTGGTTGGAGCAAGGATCAAATCCTTGCCTTGATTAAGAAAATTGGCGATGCCAGCGAAAGCATGTACACGCTGGATGAGTTGAAATATCTGATCCACGGCGGACGGATTGGCCACATGAAGGGCTTGCTTGCCTCCATGCTGCGAATTCGACCACTGATTGGGGTCGAAAAAGTCGGCGGAACTTACTCTCAACTGGGCATGGCCCGCACTTTTGACCAGGCTTTACATGGCCTGGTGGATTTGATGTTGAAATATCACAAGACTGGCAGCGACTTGCGCGTTCAGGTTCTGCATTCCTATAACGAGAAAGCTGTGCTTGCCCTGCGGGAAATGATCGCCCCTGTCTTCAACTGTAACTTCATGCCGATTAATTACATGTCCCCGGCCCTGGCAGCTCACACCGGTCCCACCATGGTGGGGGTAGCGTTCGCTTCGATGGACGTCTTCAAGGATGTCCCGTAAGGAATGGGGCAATAAAAACTTTTCAAGCAGAAATCCCCGCAAGTTGGAAAACTTGCGGGGATTTTCGTCTATGTGAACTTCTAAACACAAAACCAACCAGTGTGTGCAGCGCAGTTATTCCCCAATAGCATCGCCGCCCTTGATAATTTTCGTGGACTAATTTCCGGCCCCTGTTACGGCCGAGTTATGTTGCTTGATTAGCAGCTGCAGCTCTGGGTGATTCTTCAGACTTTGTGGTGCAACACAGCTGCTCTCGGTGCATTGGATTCCCCAGGTGTAGGCAATGTCAAAAACAGGGTTCGGTACCAAGGATTTCCAAAGGTCGAGCATATCCTGAAATTCCGTCGTTGTCGGTGTCCGGTAGTAAATACTTTTGCCATCTAGCCGACCCTCTTGTCCAAAGGCCTGGAAAACGGGAATGATGGCAGATATGGGAATTCCATTGTCGATGGCCGACTGCACCCGGTCTGAAATCTTACTGATATCGCATACCACAGGTTGTCCGGCGCTATTGAAATGGCAGGGGTACGGGTCAAGACCAATCAGGTCAACGTGAGTGATCTCCGGTTGGAATGCACGGTATTCACAGCCCTCGCCTTCAGGACACATATTGCTTCCGTCCATAATCGTGATATACGTCTTCTGCCCAGGAGCATGTGTATGGATATAGTCAGACCGGGCCCTGATGATGCTGGCAGCCTCTGGACACACGGACGGGTGGGGTTCATCTGCCAGGTTGTAGCCAAAAACTTTGGGGTTTATGGCCAAGATATCTACTATGGCCATAAACTCCTTATCACTAAAGCCTGGAGCGGGACAGCTTTGCCCTTTGGAGGCATTGCCCAAATTTCCCAGCCAAACCAAAGCCTGGGTTCCTTCTGGCAAGGCATTAACGAGCGCAAGTGTACTTGCGGGATTGGTTTTACTGCCAGATATGTCGAATAAGTTAAAACCTAAAGCGATTAGATCAGCCATGTCGCCCTGGGTGTTGAATGCATAATGATACGGTATAGTGGGGGCAATCAAAGTTGTCGGCGCCACCACGGTTGCTCTGGTCGTTATCACCGGGGATGGGGTTGCTGCTTGTTGAGCCACTGCGGTTGCAGTGCTAGTTATCGCTTGGGAAGGGGTTGCTTGGTTATTAACAGCCGTGACCTGTAACCCTGTTGGTGTTGGAAGGATTGTTGCTACGGGAGTTTGAATACCACCACTTCCTGTGCTGCCCTCGCTTCTACAGGCGACGAGAAAAAATGAGATTAAAAGACAAACAATGGTCGGCTTTGAAATTAAGGTCATGAAAGTCCTCCATAACCTGGTTATTGGAATGTGGCTAAAAATGGGACTGTAAACGCGATCCGTGGAGATGTCGCCGTCGCTGGGAACACATTCCGGGATGGATCGTTTGGCTTGGATGCCTTTCGCTGGAAGGCGCAACCGCTTCGCGTGCGTGGAAAGTCCAGCCTGTTGCGTACCTTTCGACAGGCTCAGGACAAGATTGGGCTGCCCGGCGGGACAAAAATGGGGCTGGCAGGGATGCTAGCCCCATTTTTGTCCATGAATTACGTGCCCATTTATGGAACACTGAAAGTTCGCCAACTTCTTGTTGAGCCAAACCCGCTGCTGCCTGACACGTTAACCGCTGCCACACTGAATGAGTAGCTACCCGACGGCAGAACCACAGATGTTTTATAACTGCAGATACCACCGACGCATGTTGCGGCTATGGATTGGTTGTTCACCGGATATGTGCGCGTGCGAGTATTGTAAACGGACAACTGATAGGATGTGGCCCCGGTGGATTGATTCCAGGTGAAAGTTGGGGAGGCTATCGTGCTACCGTTCGGCGAAATCGTAACCGGGATCTTTGGGATGGCGATAGCCGTAGTGAAACTAACATCGCTACCATACGATGTACCCGCAGAGTTTGTAGCGTAGGCACGAACATGGTAAAGCGTTCCAGATGTTAGGCCTGTGATGGAGCTTGTGAAAGCGCCGGTTACATTTCTCGTGCCTTGGGCTGTCTTGGTCGACAAGGCAATGGTGGGATTGGCCGTCGTACTCCAGACGACACCGTACTGGGTTGGGTTGGGTGCACCGAGAGATGTGATGTTGCCATTGCCGGTAGCTGTTGTAGTTCCGATAGCAGTGATTGCCTGCGTGGTGACGGTTGGGGGCCCAGGAACGGTAAAGGTAACATCTGCACCGTAGGCTGTGCCAGCCGTGTTAGTGGCGTAGGCGCGAACATGGTAGATGGTACCGGGGGTAAGGCCCGTGATGGAGCTTGTGAAAGCGCCGGTTACATTTCTCGTGCCTTGCGCCGTCTTGGTTGCCAACGCAATCGTAGGGTTAACTGTCGTATCCCAGACAACACCATACTGAGTTGGATTGGGCACACCGAGAGATGTAATGTTACCGTTCCCAGTGGCAGTGGTAGTTCCGATAGCAGTGACTGCCTGCGTGGTGACGGTTGGCGCCATTGGAAGAGTGGTAAAAGTAGTGTCTGTGCCATAGGCTGTGCCAGTCGTGTTAGTGGCGTAGGCGCGAACGTGGTAGAGGGTGTTGGGGGCAAGGCCTGTGATGGAGCTTGTGAAAGCGCCGGTTACACTTCTCGTGCCTTGCGCTGTCTTGGTCGCCAACAGAATGGTGGGATCGGCTGCGGCACCCCAGACGACTCCATACTGGGTTGGGTTGGGTACACCGAGAGATGTGATGTTACCGTTCCCAGTGGCTGTGGTAGTCCCGATAGGAGTAACTGCTTGAGTTGTAACGGTTGGAACTGTAGGAAGCGCCAGGGTCGTATACGTTACAGTGATCTGGATGTAATCCACTGATGCTGTTCTGTTGTTGGAACTCTTTGCCGATAAAGCCACACCAAAGTTGCTGGCATTGATATCAGCAGGCGTCCATGTGGTTCCCCAAAGATCGGAGGTCGAACCGTAAGTTGCAGCAACTGGCGAGCCGGTCGGCCATTCTGTTGAGGTTGCCGCCTTATTGGTGCCGGTCAGTGTACTGCCTTTTATCAAACTGACAATATTATCCTGCACATCCTTACCTGCGCCAGTAGCGCTTTCAAAACGTGCGATGGCAACAGTAATCCCACTGATCGTTGCATCAGTAGGAATGGCAAAGCCGTAATTGGTGCCTGCCAGATAACGCGAGGTCGCGTTACTAAGCGCAGCAGTTGCATAACTGGTATCGTCAGCAATGATGTTGCCTGGGTTCGTCCATGAGACTGTTCCGATACCTATTACGTTAGTGCCTGTTCTTGTGTTCGTGGCTGAGGTGGTAGTGGTAACTGCGAAGTAGGTAGTAAAAGTGACATCTTCACCATAGGCTGTGCCGAGTGCGTTGGTAGCATAGGCTCGGACGTGATAGAGCGTACCCGAGGTAAGACCTGTGATAGTGCTTGTAAATGCGCCAGTGGTTGCAGGAACGCCCTGTGCAGTCTTGGTAGTCAACGCGATAGTGGGATTGGCTGCGGTATCCCAGACGACACCGTACTGGGTTGGATTAGGTACACCGAGAGAGGTAATATTACCGTTCCCCGTGGCAGTGGTAGTCCCGATAGCTGTGACCGCCTGAGTGGTAATTGTCGGTAATGATGCGGTAGCTCCTAGTTGAAACTCATAGGCGCCGCGATCATCATAGGTCCGTGTGCCCACCCCGCTATTCGTGATTAAAAGATCATCCACGCGAGCATTGCCCTCTAGATCCAGGGTCGGTTCGTTGGATGCATTCGAGTTGGCGCTGTCAATGGCCGGAGAGCCAAAGTTCAGATGATAGTCACCGACATTCACTGCGACATTATAAGGGGCGGTCGCCGGCCGCTGAGCGACCGGGGCTGGTGCGATGAAGAGCGGGTTCATTTGCAGGCCATGCACTTCCTGACCAGGCACAGCCGCCTGGAAGGCCACCAGCGTTGCGTAGTTGATGCCATTCCATTGGATCAAGGCTGTCCCACTGTTCAGATAAAAGATATTGTAATCGAAGGAATCACCGAGCAGGGAAGTCGCATCAAAGCGCAGATTACTTGGCTGTCCGGTGGGTGTACCGCCGCCAACCTGTTGGAGTAACCCGTTGTCGATCAGGATATTGTTCATAACCGTTGCACCACCCGAACCGGGCGTGGCGGTGCCTTCAAAATTGATCCCGGCAGTCACATTGCCTTGCACGGTGTTGCCAATGACTGTGTTGTTCGGCGAGTTCAAGTTATCCAATCCGTGGTCGCCATTCCCGTAGAGGAGATTGCCGATGATGAAATTTCCGCTGGCGCCGGTGTAGTTGGTCACCCCGGAGTCTTCATTGGCATAGCTGGTATTATGCAGGATCGTATTATTGGTGGTTCCAATCCCGTCGAGCCGGATGCCGCTGGCATCCCGCACATAACCCTGGGCGTTGCCGAACGTGAGGTTGTTGCTGACCAGGTTGTTGATGGAGCCTAAGGTCAGATATATACCATGCGAGCTGTTGTGATCGGTGGTGTTCCCGCTGATCGTGGAATTGGTGGTGCTGTTGATGTAGATGCCTGCATGGGTGGAGCCAGAGACGGGTTGGCCAGAGTAGCTCACGTGGTTGTTTGAGATCGTGATGTTGTTTGAACCGGAAATGTAAATGCCATAGTCGGCAGTGCCGGTGACGGTGAAACCGTTGACCACGATGTAGCTCTTGCCCAACAGTCGGAAGGCATTGCCGCCGCTGGCCAAGCCATTACCTGAGACCGTAACACCTGTCGTGGCTGTATAGGTGATGGGCAGGCCAGCCGAGCCCGAATTCGTCCCGTTCACCGTCTCGGCGTAGGTGCCGGCCAGTACTTGCACAGTGTCACCAGCAGCCGCTAGGCCGGCGGCTTTGCCAATCGTGCAGAATGGTTGGGTAGTCGTTAAGCCTATTCCTGAGTCAGAACAGGCGGCGTTCGTATTATCCACATAGAAAGTTATGTAAGCACTCGTGAAGGTGACATCCTCGCCGTACGCAATACCGGCCGAATTCCAGGCATATGCCCGAACATGGTATAGCGTGGCTGAAGCCAGACCCGTGATGGTGCTGGTGAAGGCCCCCGTGGCGCTGACCGAGCCATCCGTGGTTATGTTATCTTGAATGGTAGGATTGGCTAGGGTACTCCAGACGATACCATGCTGGGTTGGGTTGGGCACACCGAGAGCGGTGATATTGCCATTCCCGGTTGGCGTCGCACTCTCGATCGCCGTCACTGCCTGGGTGGTCACGGTGGGCAGCTGAGCGCCAGCCACGGGTTGGAACTCATACGCGCCGCGATCATCATAGGTGCGAGAGCCAGAACCCGTGTTCGTAGTGAAAGGATCATCCACCCGGGCATTGCCAACGAGGTCCAGATCCGGCTCGTTAGGCGCATTCGAGTTGGCGCTGTCAATGGCTGGTGAGCCGGACATCAGATGGTAGTCGCCCACATTTACCGTGACGTTGAAGGGTGCTACCGGCGGGTGCTGAGCGATCGGAGCAGCCGCAACGAAGAACGGGTTGGCCTGTAATCCGTGTGTTTCTTGTCCAACCACCGCTCCTTGGAAAGCTGCTAACGTCGGATAGTCGATGCCATTCCATTGGATTTCAGTACCAGAGCCAGATAGATAGTAAATGTTGTAGTCGATGGCATTACCAATCAAAGACATAGCATCAAAGCGCAGGTTACCTGGCATCCCACTGGGTGGTGTTCCGCCGCCAACCTGTTGTAATAAGCCATTGTCGACCATGATGTTGTTGGAAACCGTTGCACCGCCTGATCCAGGGGTTGATGCGCCTTCAAAATTGATCCCGGTAGTCACATTACCTTGCACAGTGTTGCCGATGACCGTGTTGTTCGGCGCGGCATTGAAATCAAGGCCATGGTCGCCATTCCCGTAGGCAAGATTGCCGACGTAGGAATTTCCACTGGAACCATAGTAACTGGTCACCCCGGAGTCTTCATTAGCATAGGTAATATTATGCAGGATCGTATTGTTGTTGCTCGCGTCGACTCGAATTCCGCTTGCATCACGCAGAAATTGTCGGGCATTGGCGAACGTGATGTTGTTGCTGACCAGGTTATTGTTGGAACCATTGGTCAGTAGAATACCATGGTAGCTGTTGTGATCGGATGTATTCCCGCTGATCGTGGAATAGGTGGTGCTGTTGATATAGATGCCCATACGGACTGTGGATGCATCTACCGGGCTGCCAGAGTAGCTGACCTGATTGTTCGAGATCGTGATGTTGGTCGAGCCCCAAATGTAAATCCCATAATCCGCGGTGCCGGTGACCTTGAAGCCGTCGACCACGATGTAGTTTTTGCTGGTGATGCGGAAGGCGCCGCCCGGGCTGGTTGAACCATTGCCGCTCACCGTGACACCCGCTACAGCGGAATAGGTGATGGGCGAACCAGCGGAACCTGATTTTGGCACGTTCACCGTTTCGGCGTAGGTGCCAGCCAACACCCGCACGGTGTCACCGGCAATGGCTACACTGGCGCCTTTGCCAATCGTGCAGAACGGCAGGGCGGTTGTTGTACCAGAACCCGTATCGCTGCATGCTGGATTTGTTTTATCCACGTAGTAGATGGCGTGGGGAGTTGTGAAGGTGACGTCCTCGCCATAGGCCACGCCTGCCGAATTCCAGGCATATGCCCGAACGTGGAAGAGCGTACCGGCAATGAGACGCGTGATATTGCTCGTGAAGGCGCCTGTTGCGCTGACCGGACCATCTATGGTTTTGCTATCCTGAATGGTAGGATTGGCCAGAGTACTCCAGACAAGACCATGTTGGGTTGGGTTGGGAACACCGAGATTGGTGATATTGCCATTCCCAGTGGCTGATGTTTGGATAATATTCGTAACCTCCTGGGTAGTCACACTGGGAAGTTGTGCGCCAGCCACGGGTTGAAATTCATAAGCACCTCGATCATCATAGCTGCGCACGCCAGCACCGCTGTCCGCGGTGAATGGATCATCCACCCGGGCATTGCCCTCGAGATCCAGGGCCGGTTCGTTGGAAGCATACGAGTTGGCGCTGTCAATGGCTGGGGATCCGGATGTCAGGTGGTAATCACCGACATTCACCGCGACATTAAAAGGAGCGGTAGCCGGCCGCTGAGTGATCGGGGCAGGTGCAATGAAGAACGGGTTCGCTTGCAAGCCGTGCACTTCCTGGTTTGGTACTGCTGATTGGAAGGCTGCCAGCGTCGCATAACTCGAGGTGCCCCAGATGATCTGGACGGACCCGCTATTCAGATAGAAGATGTTGTAGTCGATGCTATCGTTGGCTGACGAAAAGGCATCAAAACGTAGGTTGCCTGCATTTCCACTCGCCGTTCCACCGCCAACCTGTTGGAGCAAGCCGTTGTCGACCAGAACGTTGTTGGTGACGGTCGCGCCGCCTGAACCCGGAGATACGGTCCCTTCAAAATTGATCCCAGAAGTTACGTTGCCCTGCACAGTGTTGCCGACGACTATGTTGTTTGGCGCGGTACTGAAATCAATGCCGTGGTCGCCGTTTCCATAACTCAGGTTGCCAAATACATTATTGTTGTTGGCGCTGTTTAGGAATTGCAAGCCAGTATCTTCATTGGCGTATGTGATGTTGTGGATGATGGTGTTGTTGGCACTGGCAGCACCATTCACCTGGATGCCGTTTGCATTGCGCTGCCACCCTTCAGCATTGGCGAATGCGACATTGTTGCTGACCAGGTTGTTGTTGGATCCAGTCGTCAACAGAATACCGTGCGAGCTGTTGTGATCGATGGCATTCCCGCTGATCGTGGAATTGGTGGTGCTGTTGACGTAGATGCCTGCACGGGTGGAGCCAGACACTGGGCTGCCACAGTAGCTGACATGGTTGTTTGAAATCGTGATGTTGTTCGAGCCGGAAACAAAAATGCCGTAATCGGCGGTGCCGGTGATGGTGAAACCGTTGACCACGATGTAGCTCTTGCCCGACAGCCGGAAGGCATTGCCGCCGGTGGTCAAGCCGCTACCGGTCACGCTGACGCCTGGCGCGGCTGTATAGGTGATGGGCAGGCCAACCGAGCCCGAATTCGTCCCGTTCACCGTCTCGGCGTAGGTGCCGGCCATCACCTGCACGGTATTACCGGCCACGACAATACTGGCGGCTTTGCCGATCGTGCAAAACGGTGCAGCAGCCGTTAAGCCCGTTCCTGAGTCAGAACAGGCGGCGTTTGTTTTATCCACATAGTAGGTGGTATTAGTCGCCAGAGCACTGGTAAAAGTGACATCCGTGCCGTAGGAAGTGTTTGCAGAATTCGTGGCATAAGCCCGAACATGATAGATTGTTCCAGCGGTTAGCCCCGTGATATTGCTGGTGAAGGCGCCTGTGACGCTGACCGGTCCATCTGTTGTTTTGTTGTCCGCAATGGTCGGATTGGCCAGCGTACTCCAGACGACACCGTGGTCAGTTGGATTGGGTGCGCCGAGATTGGTGATATTGCCATTCCCGGTGGCGGACGTTTGGGTAATATTCGTAACCGCCTGGGTGGTAACAGTCGGCGCGGCAGGTGTCGAGAGAGTTGTGAAGGTGATGTCCTCGCCATAAGCCGTACCGGCAGAATTTGTGGCATACGCGCGAACATGGTAGAGCGTAGCCGCGGCAAGGCCTGTGATATTGCTGGTGAAGGCACCTGTGCTTGCAGGAACGTCCTGCGCAGTCTTGGTAGCCAACGCAATCGTTGGATTGGCTGCCGTATCCCAGACCACACCGTATTGAGTCGAATTGGGCGTACCGAGATCTGAAATATTACCATTTCCCGTGGCTGTCGTATCGGTGACATTCGTAACCGTCTGGGTTGTAACAACGGGCAATGTAGCTCCAGCAGCTGGCTGAAACTCATACGCGCCGCGATCATCATAGGTGCGATTGCCAGCCCCGGTATCCGTGGTGGCTGGATCATCCACCCGGGCATTTCCATCCAGATCCAGGGTCGGCTCGTTGGAAACATCCGAGTTGGCGCTGTCAATGGCCGGAGATCCGGCCTTAATATGGAAATCGCCTGACGCAATAAACAGCGGGTCAGCCTGCAAGCCGTGCACTTCCTGATTAGGTACGGCTGTCTTGAAGGCTGCTAATGTCGAATAGCTGGTGCCATTCCATTGGATCTGGACTGTACCGGCATTGCTCAAATAGACAATATCATAATCAATGGTTGTGGTAGACACGGAGCTGGCATCTACCCGAATATTGGATTTTTGGCCGAAGCTTGGGTTAATCCCATTATCGACGACGATATTGTTGGCAACCGTGCCACCTGATGTGCCTTCAATATTGAGCCCGGCGGTGTAGTTGCCCTGAACAGTGTTACCAATGATCGTGCTATTCGGCGCGGCGTTGAACTCAATGCCATGATTGCCGTTTCCATAAGTCAGGTTGCCGATAACAAAATTGCCGCTGGAACCTGAGATGACATTCACCCCGGAGTCTTCATTAGCATAGGTAGTGTTATACAGGATTGTATTGCTGGTGCTCGCGCTGAGATTAATGCCGTTCGCATTGCGCTGATACTGCTGGGCATTGGCGAACGAGAGGTTGTTGCTGACCAGGTTGTTGTTGGAACCAGTTGTCAGATAAATACCGTCCGAACTGTTGTGATCGGTCGTGTTCCCGCTGATCGTGGAATTGGTGGTGCTTTTGATGTAGATGCCCGCCCGGGTGTTACCACTTGTCGGTTGGCCAGAATAACTGACATGGTTGTTCGTGATGGTGATGTTGTTGGAATTGGTAACGGAAATGCCATATCCCATCGTGCCGGTGACCGTGAAGCCATTCACCACGATGTAGCTTTTGGTTAAAATGGTGAAGCCATTGCCACTATTGCCGCTCATCGTGACGCCCTGCGCGGCCGCATAGGTGATCGGTAGCCCAGCCGAGCCGGAATTCGTCCCGTTCACCGTCTCGGCATAGGTGCCGGCTAGCACCTGCACCGTGTCACCGGCCATGGCAATGCTGGCGGCTTTGCCAATGGTACAGAAGGGCAGGTCGGTGGTTATGCCTGTTCCTGAATCAGAACATGCTGCTGATGTGTTATCGACATAGTAGATCGAACCCGCCGCATTGGCTGACTTATATCCCACCAATGAAAGCAGTAAGACCAAAATTAAAATTGAACACTTCATCCGTAAATAATAATTTAGGAGAAGTTTAGAATTAATTTGGATCTGCATAATGTTGCTCCCTGGACTTCAATATAGAAACCACAAACATACTTCTAAAAATACTGGTTATGGTCAACCGAGATTAAATAATAGAGTTAATAATTTTGCCTATCATGACTGCAAAGCATAATATGCTCAAAGAAATTAGATCAGTATTCGTTTGACAATTTCACAATAGACATTGTTTGGGAAAAAGTTCAATCGACATAGAGTTAGCCTCCAAAGATCTCATTTCCGACGAATCAAAATAGCGAAACCGACTTGTGGCCGGTTTCGCTATTAGCTATCCAGAGGAAACGCCTTGTTCAGAAATTCAAGAAGGCGTAGCGACCAAAATATCCCTGGGTCATTGCTTCCA
>CAILYI010000117.1 GCA_903838415.1 uncultured Anaerolineae bacterium
AGGGGAGTATCGACCCCACCGACAGAATCGAGATTCCGGGAGTTAATGGAATCTCCCAATATCGGGTCGGTTTGATCAGCACTGTTTGCGTCACAAAACTGATTAGATATTCCCTCTTGAATAGTTTTCTTATTGTGCTAGTACACTTGGGCATAAATAGCGGATAGCTTAGGCATTCAGAGCCTTGCCTTGATAGGTCCATTTGAACGGTTTTGCCATCGTGCGGTTGTAATATTCGATGAAGGCCAAAACCTTGCGTTTCAGATCTTCAATTGACGTGAAATTACCTCGCTTCAGAACCTTTCGAACCAGGATGCTAAACCAAATTTCGATCTGATTCATCCAGGAAGCATGCTTTGGCGTGTAATGGAAAACAATGCGATGCGTTGGATCGCTCAAGAATGCAGCCCGAGTAGCCATAGATTCCAAAATACCGGTTTCACCTTTTACACCCAGATCAATATTGATGTCGGATTCTTCTGCAACATAGCGCACCAGCGATTCTGACATATGTGTGTTGAGATTATCACTGATAAAATGCCACTGCCTAACCAACGGGTCTGAATCTACTCGATTTTTGATGTGCTCTGCAAAATCTTTTTCGTTGCGGGTTTTGCAAGCTTTGCACCCGGCCAGTTTGCCGGTTACGATATCAAAGTTGCAGGTAAAGGACAAAGTACCGTGCCGTATATATTCAAACTCAACCCGTTCGACTTTACCCGGCATCATAGGCAAACCAGGATGTTTACGCTCCAGGGCCTGAACACCTGTCATCTCATCTACGCTTTCAAATCGCTGTCCTTGTTTAGCTTTTTCGGGAGCATCTTTGTATACACCATTAATATCAGCAACCTTGTCGTCAAAATCGTCTTCGTAGGCAGGTGTCAACCAATAACGATTTAAGTGAGGTTGGATATCAGCGTATTTTTAAAAGTCTCGCCGCATGTCGTGCAGAGATGCTTGGTACAATCTCTCGTTTTATCACTTCATCGGCAATTTCGCGCCCTGTCCATTGGCTAATCGGTCGCTCTGAATTTTCAGGCCTTTCACAAGCCAGCGCTTCAATTTTGCAACGTTGATCAGCGGTAATTCTGGCCGGTGCTCCAGGCCGAGGCCCATCTTGCAGACGGTCTTCGAGACTCAAATCAGAATACGAGATTGTCTGTGCTTTTGCAAAACGATTACGCCAGCGTTGCGCTGTGTTGATGCTTACGTGCAGGGTTGCAGCTATCGCACTGCTGGTTTGCCCTTGCCCGGCTGCCAAAACGATACGCGCTCGCAATGCAATCTGCTGACCAACGTTGTGGCGACGGATTAATTGTTCAAGATTTGTTCGTTCTTCTTCACTCAACTTTACTTCTGTTGCTTTCGGAGATGGCATTTTTCTTTACCTGCTTTCAGTTTTTGACAAAGTTTACTGGCTGCAGGTTTCCATGTCAACCTTTATGACATCTTGTTTACCACTTACGCCCAAGTGTACTAGAATGTTTATGACAGCGGTGTCATTGGCCGCGTTTCTTTTTGTATCGAATTGACAGCGTTGTCATAAATACTATCCAGGTAAAAAAGAGGCTCATTTTGGCATCCGTAACCATTCGAGAAGTTGCAGATCTGGCAGGG
>CAILYI010000118.1 GCA_903838415.1 uncultured Anaerolineae bacterium
ATATTCAGAATTTCTACACACTTAAAATGAAAGCCGGTACCAGCAAAGCTGTTATTGGAATCATTCATTCAGTTTTGCATCTTGCTTTTGAACAGGCAATGAAATGGGGATTGATTGGACGCAATCCCGTAGATGCTGTAATCAAACCAAAACGCAAAAGCAAAGAGATAAAAACCCTGGACGAGAATCAGACAAGAGCACTTCTTTCAACCGTTGTAAATACTCGTTATCAGGCTTTGTTTTGGATGGCAATTACAACTGGTCTGCGTAAGGGGGAATTACTTGGATTGAAATGGTCTGATTTGGATTGGCGAAAAAAACAAATTCAGGTACAACGTCAGATACAACGAATACAAAAAGAAGGACTTGTTTTCTGTGAACTAAAATCAAAGTCTGGTAAGCGTATCGTTGTTCTCAGTGACGAGATGATTAATAAACTTCAACAACATCTTGATCTTCAGGATATGGGAAAAAGTTTTGCTGGGGATCAGTGGCAGGAAAATGATTTGATTTTTCCATCCAACAATGGAACTCCAATGGATGGTCATCATATCCTTGATAAATTTAAAAAGCTTCTAAAACAAGCTGAATTACCCGATATGCGATTTCACGATCTGCGTCACACTGCTGCAACCTTGATGTTGAAACAGGGAGTGCATCCGAAGATCGTTCAGGAACGTTTGGGACACTCAAATATCACCATGACATTGAACACTTATTCTCATGTTTTGCCGTCAATGCAAGAAGAAATGGCGAATAAATTGGATGAATTATTGATGCCAATTGACGTGAGTGATGAGCTCAAACCACGCGAAAAATAGGAAAAAAGGTAGTTTTTTGCCCAAAAACGGATAACTGTAAAGTTACTGTAGTCAAAAAGAGCCTTTTTCGCGAAAGGCTTTTTTTGCACCATATATGGGGGTATTTCGCAATAAAACACCATATATAGGGAGTTTTATAATTTCTTTTTGTAAACCCCACATTACAAGGTAAAATATCATCCAAGAGGTCAGTATGCCATCAGCAGAGATTATCACGATTGGAACAGAAATCTTATTAGGCGAAATTGTCGATACAAATTCAGCGTACCTGGCCCGCCGCTTGCGTGACTTGAACGTGGACGTTTTCCGCACATCCACGATCGGAGACAATGCCCGCCGCATTGCGGATATCATCCTTGAAACACTTGAACGCACACAAATCATCATCACCACTGGTGGATTAGGCCCCACCGTCGATGACCCGACGCGCGAAGCCATCTCCCTGGCGTTCGGCGTGGAAACGGAATTTCGCCCCGAATTATGGGATCAAATCATCGAGCGCATGAGTCGTTTCGGGCGCACGCCCACTGAGAATCAAAAACGGCAGGCCTACATCCCTACCGGCGCAATTCCCATCAAAAATGCCGTCGGCACCGCCCCGGCTTTTATTGTTGAACATGGCGATCAATGTGTGATTTCGTTGCCCGGCGTGCCACGCGAAATGGAATACCTGGCCGAAAACGAAATATTCCCCTATTTGCAAAAACGTTATCAGTTGAGCGGCCTGATCAAGGCGCGCGTGCTGCACACCGCAGGGATGGGCGAAGGCGCAATTGACGAACAAATCGGCGAGCTTGAACTGCTCGCCAACCCTACCGTTGGACTGGCGGCGCACTACGGCATGGTCGATATTCGCATCACGGCCAAGGCTGAATCTGAAACCATAGCCAATCAGCTCATTTCAGACGTGGAGCAAACCGTCCGGCAGAAACTGGGGCGCATCATCTATGGCACAGATGAAGAAACTCTCGAAGGTGTGGTCTTGGCCGCGCTGGCCCAAAAAGGCTGGACGCTGACGGTAGTGGAAGTCAACACGGGCGGCGAGCTTTCGCGGCGGCTTTCGGCAGCTGGCACAGGGGCTTTCAAAGGCGGGAAAATCCTTCCCAGCCTGATGGAAGGCCAAAGTCTCGCTGCAACGCTGGCAGACGAGCTGAAAACGCAAAAGGCGGATGCCGCGCTCGGTTTAACGTCGAGACCGGCTGCAGGGAAATCCGAAGTGGATATCGTCATCATTACCCCCAATCGTCAAAATAGCGAAACCCGCGGCTATGGCGGACATCCCAAAAATGTTCCATCCTGGAGCGCAAATTCAGCACTGGATATTTTGCGGGCGGAAATGGAATGACCGGTAAGCGTCTAAACGGCCTGATGGCTGGGATTTGGATTGCCAACCTGACGGTTTGCCTGCTGGTAGGAGGACTTTTCTATTGGTTTAATGCCGCCCCGGCAGCACAAGCAGACTCCCCGAACGCCTCGCTGGTTTCCGTGAACAAAAAGCCGACGTGGACGCCCAAACCATCCATCACACCCGTGCCGCCACCCACCAGAAGGCCTACCATCACGCCCTGGCCGACGCCCTCACCCGGACCGAGCGTCACACCGATGGCGATTCCACCCTCAAACCGGGTTGTGATCGGACATACGCTTGAAAATCGTTCACAGGAAGTTTTTCGTTTCGGACAGGGGCCAATGAATAAATTGATCGTGGCGGGTATTCACGGCGGCTCGGAATATAACACCGTTGACCTGGCCGACCAGTTGATCGCTTATCTGAACGACCACCCAGAACGCATCCCGGCGGATACCACGTTGTTCATTCTGCGAGATCTGAACCCCGACGGCACCGCGCGCGAGCACGGCGTGGATGGGCGCGTGAACGCCCACGGCGTGGACTTGAACCGCAACTGGCCTTACAACTGGAAAGCCGATTGGCCGCGCGACGGCTGTTGGATCTGGCGACCAGTGACAGGCGGCACTTCCGGCGGTTCAGAGCTGGAAGTACAAAATTTAATTGCGTACATCGACCGCATCAAACCTGCCGCGCTGATCAGCTATCACAGCGCAGCGCTGGGTATTTTCCCCGGCGGAAAGCCCGATTTCGCCCCATCCATCAGCCTGGCAGCCGCGGTTGCCGAAGTCAGCGACTATCCATACCCGCCGCTCAATACCGGTTGCGACTATACCGGCAATCTGACCGATTGGGCAGCCAACACGCGCAGTATCCCGGCGATTGATATTGAGCTGACCAATCATCGCGACACCGACTTTGACCAAAACTTGCGCGTCTTACAGGCTTTTCTGGCCTGGAAGCGCTAAATTTAGCGTAATAATCGCAAGTTCGAAATGGAAATTTGATGATCTCCGGTAACCAGCGCAGTATCTGCAAAAAACAACAGTTCCTGAACTGCCTTCAAATTCACGCCTTGAAAAGTGCTTAAATCAAGAGAAATGGACATTTGTGGCTGTCCATTCCCGACGACTTGATATTTAACTTCCTTGTAGGCAATATCTTTGATGACAAAATAGATTTTATCTTCCGGGGTTTTAAAACTAACGGTAAATGCCACAGCTTTAAAACCGGATAAATCTTGACCAGTTTTAAATTTAAAGGTCAAACCGGCATACCCGTTGGCATTGGCCTCGGTTGGCAAACTATACGCGAGGTTATAGATGGCAGCCGTCGGCTTTTCATAGGTCAACGTCAATCCGGCCCAGCCGCCTTCTGGATTATTATTTCCAGCAAAGGAGAAAATATCCGTGGGGAAGGTTTCAATCCGCACTTCGCCGCTGGGTTGAGCAGGTCTGTTACTCAAGCTGGTCAGGTAATATGTTCCAAAAACACTTATCAGCACCACAATGATGGGGACGAGCGCTTTTTCCACGAACCATTGCCAGAAGCTTTTCGGGGTATCGCTATCAGTCATAGAATGGTCCTCCAATTTTATTGTACATCCGTAAAAGAAAAGATAACAGGCTGAGCCAGAAACAGCATTATCTCGCTTGACTTTATTGTCAGACAAGTACATAATAGTACAAACTATTTCATCGAAGCCGTCTTTGGCATCCCCCATCTATTCAAGGAGAACGAATGACACAAAATGCTGACATCCTGCTGATTAATGCCCACGTTTTGACAATGGACGAAGGAATGAATCAATATCACCCCGGCGCTGTGGCCGTTAAAGGTGATTCCATTCTGGCTGTAGGGCCTGAAGCAGAGATAAAAGCACAATATTCCGCCGCGCAAACCGTTGATTGTGGCGGGAAAATCCTGATGCCCGGATTGATCAACGCGCACACGCATGTCCCCATGACATTGTTGCGCGGTCTGGCTGATGACCTGCGCCTGGACGTCTGGCTGATGGGCTATATGATGCCGGTTGAGCGCGAGTTCGTCTCACCCGATTTCTGCCGCCTGGGAAGCCTGATCGCGTGCGCTGAATTTATCAGAAGCGGCGTCACCAGTTTTGCAGATATGTATTATTTCGAGGAAGATGTGGCCAAGGCTACCGCAGAAGCAGGTTTGCGGGGCGTTTGCGGTCAGTCAGTGATGAAATTCCCCACGCCTGATTCGAAATCTTATGAAGATTCGCTCGCCATGGCGCGCGATTTCATCACACGCTGGAAGGGACATCCGCTCATTATCCCATCCGTTGCGCCGCACGCCGTCTATACCTGCACCCCCGAAATCCTGAAAGCTACTGCGCAGCTGGCGGCTGAATTTGATGTGCCGCTGCACATCCACATCTCAGAAACTGCGTATGAAGTTGAAAACATGCGCAATGAAAATAACATGCCGGTCGTGCCATATGTGAAGAAGCAGGGCCTGTTTGAAGCGAAAGTTCTGGCAGCACACTGCGTCCACATCGACGACGGCGAAATTCGCACGCTGCAGCATTACAACGCTGGTGTGGCGCACAACCCATCATCGAATCTGAAACTGGCTTCGGGCTTTGCGCCCGTTTCCAAAATGCTCGAAGTCGGCTTGAATGTGGGCATCGGCACGGATGGCCCGGCTTCCAACAACGACCTGGATATGTTCGAGGAAATGCGCCTGGCAGCCTTTGTCGCCAAAGCGGTAACCAATGACCCCACTTCCCTGCCCGCGCCGCAGGCGCTTTCGATGGCGACACGCATCGGCGCGCGCGCGTTGCATATGGGCGACATTACCGGTTCGCTCGAACCCGGCAAGCGCGCCGACTTAATCACCGTGGATACCAGCCCTCTGCACAACTCGCCACGCTTCGAACGCGACCCAAACAACGCTTACGCTCAAATCGTCTACGCGTCGAAATCGACAGACGTGAACGATGTGATGGTCAATGGCAAGTGGCTGATGCGCGACCACAATCTGCTGACTTTGAATGAAGCCGACCTGCTCCAACAAGCTGCCAGCTATGCCAAACGCATCGATAGCTTCCTGATGGCGCGCGAACAATCAGTGCTCTCAAAACTGATCGCGCTGGGCGGATCGATCGAGGAGGAAAGCTTCGAGGTGCAGTTGAAGGTCAAGGTCAGCAACCCAGAAGTCATCCTGAAAGCGCTCAAATCTCCAGCGATGGAAATCATCTACCAGAAACACTATCGCCAGTACGATAATTACTTTACCTTCGATGACGAGAATCAGGGACGGCTGCGCTATCGTGAAGATGATGCCATCGACGAGAAGGGCAAAGTTATCAACGTCCGCGCCAGGTTGACGCTCATCGGTCAGAACCGCGAGGGCGAATTCGATCAGGATGTGCTGCTCTCGCGCTCACGCTACCTGGCTCCCGCCAGCCAGACTCTGCGGTTCTACCGGGAATATTTCAAACCATCTGACGAGAAGATCATAGAAAAAGACCGTCAGCGCTGGCATGTGCGCTACAACGGCGAGGAATTCTATATCAACCTCGACACCGTCGAACGTCCGGACCTGGGATACTTCCTTGAAATCAAAAGCCGCACCTGGAGCCGCAAAGACGCCCAGGCCAAAGCCCAGCTCGCGGCTGAACTGGTCGCATTCCTGGGCGCATCGGCGGGAGAGCATATTACCAGTGACTATTTTGGCTTGATCGCGTAACTGGATTTCCCCAACATCACAAACTGCGAAGGATTTCAGCCCTTCGCAGTTTTTATTTTACTGACAACCCTTCTGGACATGCTGGTCAAACGTTTCTGAAAAATTGTGCAGACCAGAATCGTCACAGCGCGCGCGGAAATAATAATAAGGCGTTTGCGCCGGATAAGCCACGGCCTGCAAGGCGCTCAATGACGGATTGCTGATCGGTCCTGGCGGCAAAGCAAAATGTTGATAGGTGTTATAGGGAGAATTAACCGCCAAATCATCCGAAGAAAGCGGAACTTTCCACCAGGAGTTGGCTGCCGCGTCAAATCCGAGCGCATATTGAATAGTGGGATCCGTCTCCAGGCGCATGTTAGCCGCCAGACGATTGAGAAAGACCGAGGCGATGCTCGGCTGCTCCTCAGCCTTGACCGCTTCACGCTGGATGATCGATGCCAGCGTCACCGCCTGGTAAACGTCCAGGCTCTGGCGGGAAAAACCGGCGCGCATTTCAGCAGTCAACGCCAGCGCGGTATTATTCATCAAACCTGTCACCAACTCGTCAGCCTGCATGACTCGCGGGAGGATATATTCGCCCGGGAAGAGAAAACCTTCCGCGCTGGCATCCGCGGGCAGAAAATCGTAACGCTGATGCGGGTTGCGCGCTGCCTGCAAAAACTGATCAGGCGTGATATTTAATCCAGAAGTCGGCATTGTCGCAGCGACTTCTTCCAGGCGCCAGCCGGGTAAAATGACAAATTTCACCTGCGTGGGCGTGGCGTCCTGCAGTTTTTGGGCGATTTGCATGGGCGCCAGCGCCGGGCTGAGTTGAAATTCGCCGGCCTGCACGCCGGTATCCAACCCGGAATAAACCAGATAAGCAGTGAAAGCCTCCTCATTACGGATGATGCCAGCCCGCTCCAACTGCGCTGCCACCGAAGCCGCGTCAGCCCCATCAGCGACGACGAACGGAATTTCCCCGGCGGTCGAATCCAGCGGGCGAGTCACCTGTCCGTCATACCAGAGCATCAGCGCCGAGTACTGAAAACGTTGAAAAGCGCCCAACCCATCAGATGGCTGACCAACCGTCTGCGCGG
Organism: uncultured Anaerolineae bacterium; assembly: GCA_903838415.1. Classification (GTDB taxonomy): domain Bacteria; phylum Chloroflexota; class Anaerolineae; order Anaerolineales; family Villigracilaceae; genus UBA5195. The sequence continues at coordinate 6,963 of CAILYI010000118.1, forward strand.
CGAGGTAGGGAACTGCCAGATAAACCCCAATGGCAAGGATTAATGGAATCAACAGTGGGAAAAGACAACCCAGCGAAACGGTGGAACGGCGTCGGCGGCGTTTGGTTTCAGTATTCATTCTTCGGTGTGAGTATCCAGGTAATTCTGTAATAAAACCGCGGCGGCAACATCGTCAAGATGCCCGGCACGTTTTTTGCGCGGCGCACCCGCCGCAATCCGCGCAGCGCGGGCATCCTGCGTGGTCAGGCTTTCATCCCACAACTCCACCGGCAGGTCCGTTTGCTGGCGCAAAATTTCTGCGAAATTCATGGCGCGCCGGCCTGCATCGTTTGGGTCGCCCGCTTCATCATACGATACCCCCACGATAATGCGACCAGCGTCGTGCGCGGCTGCGCGCTCAGCCACCTGGGCGGCATCCAAAATCTTGGAAATGTGCGGAATAATTCCCAAGGGACGCGCCAGCATGCCCGTTTCGTCGCTCAACGCCAGGCCAATCTTTTTTTGTCCGTGGTCAACTGCCAAAATTCTCATCTCAGCCTGTCACAGTAATGCGGATGGGTAAAAAAGGGAGCCACGGCCACCACGACGGGCTGATCTTGATCTGAGGGCTTTGCGCCAGCCCGTAAGTTTCCGTCAATTGACTGGCTGCGCGCCGCGCTGTTTTTCCCAATACGACAGAAATTACCTGCCCTGAATCGGTGTACGGACGCACACTGCGCTCGGCAAACATCTGCCAACGGACAACACCCTGCCCCTCGGTCAGCGCGGAGTTGACCTTGAGATTTACCAACCCTGAAGCCGGGATGGTTCCGGCTGGCAGCGAAGCATCCAACACGCGCCCGGCGAGCAGTTGCAGGTCAGCGAAAGAGGCGTAAGCCATGGCATATTCCGCGCTCAGTTTGAGCGATAGTTTTTCGCCAGCCTGTCCAGCCGCGGGCGTGAAAACTTCGTCCACCACGCGCAATTGGACAAAGGTGGAGGGCAGCAGCACATCACCGGATGAAATCTGCCCGGCGAACTGTTGGCGCGCCTGGCGGTCAAGGTCGGTCAGCAGGCGTTTTTTCAGGTTATCCCGATCTTGCGCTGTGGCGATAGCGACCGGATTCTCAGTTCCGCCACTGAGCGAGGCGGGATTGGTGACCGCCAATGAGAGGCCGAGCGGCCCTTCGAAGATGGTCACTGTTCCAGGCGGGACATTGCCACTCAACCCGGCGGCGCTGGCGCGGACAGACACGGTGGTATTTTTTCCCTTACCAGCCGGGACCTGGGCCTGTTTATCGGTCACAAAGGAAACGGTGGGATCAGGCGAAGCGAGTAAAACCGTCCCGGCGGGAACGCTGACGGCTTTATCCGTTAAATTCATCAACAGGACTTCCCCTGCCGCCGTATCGACCGGTTGGACAGCTTTTCCCGAAGCCAGGGCCGAATTCTCCCCGGCAACGGCCAGCGTCAATTTACGCGCCGGGACAACCCCTGAAAGCTGCACATGCTGCGCGTCCGGCTCCGCGCTGACCGAGATATTGAAGCTTTGTTTCTCTTCCGGCAGCGTGATTCTGATTTGCGCGGATGGAATAAAGACCAGCATAATCGCCAACACCGCCAGCACGCCTGCGGAAAAGATCGCCACGCGCAGGATTGGGTCAGAGCCGATGGCGAATAATTCGGGACCGGGCAGCTTGCGGCGTGCGGCGCGCAAATCCAGACGCGGAAAACGGCGCACGGGATGCGCAGGTTGGTGTTCGAGCCACTTTTTTTTCTGGGCTTCGGAAGCGGTGGAAAAGTAGGAAATGCCCAATTCGCGTGCCGCTGCGCGGATTTGTCGCTGACGGGTGACCAGTCCCAATTCTGCGCCGAGGGATTCGGCATGGCGGCGCAAAAGGGTCAAATCCAGCGGACGCATCTCCACCCGTCCGCGTTTGGGCCAAACCAGCAGAATGCGCGGAGTTTTGGCCCATTCCATGCGGTCACGGATGGAGATAAAGTCGTCGTGCGAGTCAATGTGAATAACCTGGGTTTTCATCCGGGCTGATTATACTGCCTGCGAAGCATGCGATAAACGAAAGAGCCGCGAGAATTTTTGGAGGAAGCGCTACGGACAGGCGGTTTTCCCCAGATCATAAACGGCAAACTCGCTGTTTTCATAAACCAGCGGGAAGGGATGCAAGTAAGGTTTTTCGCTGACAATATATTGCGCGTTAAATCGGCACGCGGCGTTGACTAACTGCTCAGTGGAAAGGGCCTGATAAGCCTGACGAGTCACCGTCACATTCCAGAAGTAATCACCATTAAAGCGGGCCAGCGCCCCGGGAGCAAGAAGCTCAAAACGCGGCATCCACTCAACTTCATAACCAGGCTCGAAAGCGGCCACCAGCAGCTCGGAGAGCGTCACTGCGCTGGCGCGCTCGGAGTGCACGCGCCAATCCGATTCTTGCACACCCCATTTCTCGGGCGGAGTGATGAAACGGGCATCCTTGTCAGTGTTCTCGCGCGCCCAGCGCTGTACATCCACCCAGGGCGTGTAATGCCCATAAATATAAATCCCCGGCGTCCAGAAGCCTATCAACCAGACAATGAGATAGCTTCCAAGTAAAGCCAGTCCAGTGACCGCCGCGATGACCTTGAGCACACGCTCCTTTTTCAGGCGCTGAATCAACCACCACATGAATAAAACCAAAATCGGCGTTGGCGAAAAAATAAAAGCAATCAACAAAACCAGAAAACCGGCTGGAGATAATGATTTCGCCCGGTAAAGTCTTGCCAGGTAACCGGCAAAATACAGGTAGGCGATGATCAAAATCCACAAACCGATGCGCGCCACCTGAGATTGAATGAGAATCGTCACTGGCAAAACGTAGACCGCGATCACATTAACCAGCACCACAATGATTCCAGCGTAAATAAAATTCCGGGCGGTGGAGGCGGTTTGAGGAACTTCGGTTTTGGGGAAGATCACAAAGAACAAAACCAGCGCGCTGATCCCACCAAGCGTAACCACCCAGGTGCCCGGATACGAAAATCGGATCATGGCGAAAATGTGAAAAAAGAGCGTCTTGTTCAGGAAGGCGACCCACTCAGGGCGCAGCGTAAAATCGATCGGGTCACTGCCCGCTTTCCAGAGTAACACCGGCAAAGCGGCGAGCAGGAACAAACCGCCCGAAAACAGAATTCTCCGAATCCCAATCCGGCGGAATTCCAGCAGGCAGGCCAGTCCGAACATCGCCAGCACAAAATTGACCGAAACCACGTGGACGTTGTACATGGCCCCGGTAATCAAGAAAGCCAGTGGAATGCGGTCTTTGAAAAATTGATTGAGCGCAATCAACAAAAAGGGCAGCACAAACGTCCGGCTGAGTGGCGCAAACTCAAAGATCGGAAAGCCTACAAAGCTCAGATGCGGAATGATAAATCCCAACACGGCGATCAGCGAAGCCAGGTGGTCATGAAAAAGGGTTTCGCTCAGTTCCCAAATCGCCCAAAAGCTCAGGTAAATGCTGGCCACATGGACAATAAACAATGCCGGTTCGAGCCAGCCAAGTTTCAAAAAGGGGACAAACGCATGCCAAAAATACGAGTAATACACCTTTTGCAAGCTGAGCATCGAATCGCCAGCATACATGGAAGGATAGGTCATACTCTTGAGAAACGGGACATGCATGGCTTCGTCAAAGGTGCCGAAGTTGTAACCAACCAGCAGCAGAGTCGAAAGTGTCGCGGCAATGAAGAACAATTGCCGTTTAAGAGCAGAAGTACCAAGCTGATTGGATAGGTTTGAAAGCATAATTCCCTTAAATGAGAAGCAGGGGCGGCCGTTTGGTCGCCCCTGCTAAATTTAACTAACTTTTTCTGACAACCATACCCCCACGCCAGACAGCGCGTCGGATAATTTTGCCACATCCTTGCCACCACCAAACGCCAGATGAGGCGCGCCGCCGCCGCCCGCGCCAAGCTGACGCGAGATGTGCCCGACCAGTTCCCCGGCTTTGACGCCGCGCTTGATTAAATCCTGGGTGACGGCCACCATCACGACCACGCTGTCGCTGGTCGAGGCGATAACACAGACGCCATTTTCGGGATATTTCGCCCGAAACGCGTCTGACAGCCTGGTAAGCGACTCTTTGTCCGCGCCGGGAAGTTCCATCGCCAGCAAATTGACGCCTTTCACGTTTTGCACAGCCGAAAGCCGCGCGCTGAATGCGGAAAGCAACAACTCCGAGCGCAGCGTGACAATTTGCTTTTTGGCGGCGGAAAGCTCATCCTGCAGCACTTCAACTTTAACGGGGACTTCATCGACGGCGGATTTCAGCGTGGAAGCGACATTTTTCAGCAGCTTGAAACGTTTCGCCACCAGATCATACGCCCCGCGACCTGTCACCGCTTCGATGCGCCGGACTCCCGCCGCGGCGGATCCTTCGCTGACGATGATGAACGCGCCCACGTCGCTGGTGCGGCTGATATGGGTACCGCCGCACAATTCGTAAGAGTAGCGCTCATCCGGGTCGCCGACGGTAATGGTGCGGACAACATCGCCGTATTTTTCGCCAAAGAGCGCCATCGCGCCTTCAGCGATCGCTTCTTCGCGTGATTTACTGCGCGATGTGACGGCGTAATCCGCAGCCACGGCATCGTTGACAATTTTCTCGACGCGCTCGATCTGCTCGGCGGTCATCGATTCGGAGTGATTGAAGTCAAAACGCAGACGATCGGGCGCCACCAGCGAGCCTGCCTGGCGGGCGTGTTCGCCCAACACTTGATGTAAGGCGGCGTGCATGAGATGTGTGGCGGTGTGGTTGCGCATGATGTCATGGCGGCGGGCATAATCGACTTCCGCGATGGACTTGTCACCCACGCGAGGCTTGCCGCTGACCACTTCACCGAGGTGCGAAATCAGCCCGGCGGACGGGCGGCGCAGTTCGCTGACTTCAATTTCCCAATCCGCGCCGCGAATGGTGCCGGTATCGCCAATCTGTCCACCGGATTCGATATAAAAGCCGGTCTTGGGCAGAATGACTTCAACCTTATCGCCAAACTGCGCCTCGCTGACGGCTTGACCGTCTACGATGATAGCAGCCACTTCGACGTTAACCTGCAGGATGTTGTAGGGATCGTACTCGACGCCCTTTTCGGTCAATTTCCCGGCGGCGGTCAATTCCTTATATATCCCGGAGAAGAATTCAGCGTCTGAGCCGCCCATCGCGCCCATCGCTTTACCGCCGCCCGAGGCGAGACTGTGCTCCTCGCGCGCGGCCTTGAAACCGGCCTCATCCACATCGAGGGACTGCTCGCGGGCGATGTCGCGGCTGATTTCGAGCGGCAGGCCGTAGGTGGCGTACAGGTCAAAAGCCTTGGCGCCGTCCAACACAGATTTTCCGCTGTCTTTCAGGTCATCGAGCATGTTCTGCAGGCGCGCCGTGCCGCTTTCAATGGTGCGCGCAAAACGGATTTCTTCCCGCGTCAGGGCGGATAAAATTTCGTCGCGGTGGCGGAGCATTTCCGGGTAGAAATCGCCATACTCCGCGATAATGGCATCCGCCACTTTGGCGAGGAACGGTTCCGTCAAACCGATTTTGGTCCCGAAACGGGCGCCGCGTCGAATAATCATGCGCGTGATGTAGTTGCGGCCTGTGTTGCCAGGGACAACGCCATCCGCAATCAGGAAGGCGGCCGCACGGGCATGGTCAGCAACGACGCGATATGGGGTGAAATCAGCATACATCTGCTCGTTGGTTTTGCCGGTGAGCGCCGAGAGCACCGCCAGGGCGCCCTTGAAAAGGTCGGTTTTGTAGTTGGAGTCAACACCCTGCAGCACGGAAACAATCCGCTCGAAGCCCATGCCGGTGTCGACGTGAGTGGCGGGCAAGGGTTCCAGCGCGCCGCCTTCGAGCATGTTGTACTGGATGAAAACGTTGTTCCACAGTTCGAGGTAGCGGGTGCAATCGCCGTTGACGCCGCATTGATGCGGCACCCCACGCAAATTGTCGCGCTCTTCACCCAGGTCAATGTGGATTTCTGAACACGGGCCGCAAGGGCCGAACTCAGCCATTTGCCATAAGTTCTCTTTGCGCCCAAAGTACAGGATATTTTCGGGCAGCATGCCGGGCTGTTCGCGCCAGATGTCCGCGGCTTCTTCGTCGGTGGGAATGTTTCCTTTATCATCCTTGAAGCAGGTGGCGTAGAGCTTATCTTTGGGTAAGCCCCAAACTTCGGTCAGCAGCTGCCAGGACCAGGCAATGGCATCCTTTTTGTAATAGTCACCAAAAGACCAGTTGCCGAGCATTTCAAAGAAGGTGTGATGCGTATCGTCGCGGCCGACATCGTCCAGGTCATTGTGCTTGCCAGCCACACGCATGCACTTTTGCGAATCGACGGCGCGCGTATAAGGGCGCTTGTCTGTACCCAGGAAGACATCCTTGAACTGCACCATGCCGGAATTGGTAAACAGTAAAGTAGCATCGCCGCCGGGGACGAGTGAGGCCGAAGGGACGATGGTATGTCCCTGTTCGACGAAGAAATCGAGGAAGGTCTGGCGAATTTCATTGCCGGTGAGTTTTTTAGTCATTGGTGCTCCAGTTGCGAAAAAAGGTTGGACGAATTATACCTAAAAACAGCGCCAGCCTGTCATCTGAAAAGCGGCATGGGGATAGCAATTCCAAATCCATACTCGGTTCGCGTTCAAACCCATTTACCACCAAGAGGCCAAGGATCCAAGAGCGCCAAGTTTTTAATAAAACATCTCACTTTGTCGTACCGGAGTTCTCGTTCAGAGATTCCTTAAAAACCTTGGCGTCTTGCCCCCCCCTTGGCGGTAAAAAATACCCCGTTAACAGCACAAACAAAACATCAGCCACGAATATTTGATACAATCACCATCGTCAGCGAAGCAACCCGGCCCTGCCGCCGGTTTGCTCACGGGAAACCAAAATCTCCAATGCGCAAATCTTAATCTCCAATGCGGTGATTTACGTTTCCGCCTTGCGGCATAAAAGGAAACCTTGTCAGACCTCACCACCCAAGAGCACTTTCAACGCCTGATCCGCCTGCTGGAACTGGAAGCCGATGCCGAAAAACAGGAAGCCCTGCGCGACATGCAGCGCCGCTCCCCCGCCGCCGCCGAAGCCTCCGGCTCCACGCTCATCAACCTGGTCATCCGTGACGAGCAGGCCGGGCTGGGAGGCCGCATCCTGCTGACCCTGGCAAAGCGCAACCAATCGCTGGCCCTGCCCTGGACGCGCCTCGGCAACGGCGCGCCCGTCATCCTCTCCGAAGAAGGCCAAGCTGACAGCGCAGGCTGGCGGGGCGTCGTCAGCCGCGTTTCCAAAGACAATTTGCAGGTCGCATTTTCACTGTGGCCTGAAACCGAATCAGAACGGCCCAGCTTCAGGCTCGACCGTTCCAGCGACGAAATCTCGCGCCAGCGTCAGCGCCAGGGGTTGGATAAAGCCAGCGCCGCGACGGACTCCCGTTTCGCGAAATTACGCGACGTTTTGCTCGGATACCGTACCCCGCTCTTTCAGGCGCTCGACAACCCGCAGCCGTTAAACCCAACCCTGAACGAAACCCAGCTCGAAGCGGTGCGCTTCGCCCTGTCGGCGGAAGACATCGCCATCCTCCACGGACCGCCAGGGACGGGAAAAACCACCACGCTGGTCGAACTCATCCGCCAGATCACGCTCAAAGGTCAGCGCGTGCTGGCAGTCGCTCCCAGCAACATCGCCGTCGACAACCTTTTTGAAAAACTACTGGCAGCCGGAGAAAAAACCATTCGACTCGGTCACCCGGCGCGGGTTCTGCCCGAACTCCGTCAGCACACCCTCGACCAATTGGCCGAAAACCATCCAGATATGAAACTGGTGCACAAACTGATGCGCGAAGCCTACGCCCTGCGCGGACAGGCATCCAAATACACCCGCGCCAAACCCGAACCCGGCGCGCGCCAGGCCAAGCGCCAGGAAGCCAAACAAATGCTGGCGGATGCGCGCAAAATCGAAGACCAGGTGGTGGAGCGACTGCTAAATTCCGCCCAGGTCATCTGCGCAACCACCACCGGGCTGGATGCCAGCCTGTTGTACCGCCAAAAATTCGATTGGTGCGTGATGGACGAAGCCAGCCAGAGCACCGAAGCCGGAGCCTGGGCGCCGCTGCAATTCGCCGACCGGCTGGTGCTGGCCGGTGACCACTTTCAACTGCCGCCAACCATCATTTCCGCCCAGGCCGCCGCGGAAGGCTTCAGCGTCAGTTTGATGGAACGCCTGATCCAGCCGCCAGAAAATGGCATTTCACGCCGCCTGACGACGCAGTACCGCATGCACCACGACATCATGAAATTCTCGTCACAGGAATTTTACGAGGACAGTTTGAGCGCCGCCGCCGCGGTGCGAACCCACCTGCTGCGAGATTTGCCCGGTATCGCCGTCAATGCACTGACCGAAACGCCGATCCATTTTATCGACACCGCCGGAGCAAGCTACGACGAAACCGTCGAGCCGGACGGCGACAGCCGTTTCAATCTCTCTGAAGCCGACCTGGTGCTCAAGATGGTGCGCGAACTGCTCGATTCCGGGCTTTCCGCGACAGAGATTGCCGTCATCTCGCCCTATTCCGCGCAGGTGCGGCTGCTGCGCGAGCGCCTGAAACAGCCCGAAATGGAAATCGACAGCGTGGATGGCTTTCAGGGGCGCGAAAAAGAAGCCATTGTCGTCTCGCTGGTGCGTTCCAATCGCGACGGCGAAATCGGTTTTCTGGAAGATGTGCGCCGCATGAACGTGGCGCTCACCCGCGCACGGCGAAAATTGATCGTGATTGGCGACAGCGCCACCATCACCACGCATCCCTTTTATCAGCGCCTGGTGACGTATTTCGAAGCCGTTGGCGCCTATCATTCGGTCTGGGAACAGGAAGGGTAACGATGACGAAAAATGTTGTGGAGCGCATCAAGATTTTCAACCAGGATCGAATTCCGCAAATGGTGGCGCTGAAATACAAAAACATGCGCGCCGACGCTTTCACCTTCTTCCGCGGCACCTGCCATCTCTTTTACGAAGACTGGCCGCTGGAATCGGCGCTAAACACTGCACCGCTGACATGGATCTGCGGCGATCTGCACCTGGAAAATTTCGGCACCTACAAGGGCAAGAATCGGCTGGTCTATTTTGATGTCAACGATTTTGACGAAGGCCTGCTGGCTCCCTGCACCTGGGATGCAGCCCGTTTTGTGACCAGCCTGATTCTGGCTGGCCCCAGCATAAAACTGACAGCTGAGTCCACACTTCAGCTTTGCAACCACTTCCTCGACACCTATTTCACCACCCTGACAGACGGGCACATTCACAGCGTGGAGCGCGCCAACGCCACCGGCCTGGTCAAAAAACTGATCCGCACGCTCAAATCGCGCAGCCGCGACGACTTTTTGGACGAACGTTCGCGCAAGCTGAAGAACACGCGCAAGTTCAAAACTGACAATCTGCGCTACCAGCCCGTCAGCGCTGACGAGCAAGAACAAGTCACAAGAATGATCCAGGAATTGGGAGAAAGAGAAAATCTGGCAGCTTTCTACAAAGTCCACGATGTTGCTTTTCGGGTTGCCGGAACCGGCAGTCTCGGGATAAAACGATATGCGGTGCTGGTGGAAGGACGCGGTTTTCCGCACGAGAACTTTATCCTGGACGTGAAGGAAGAACGCGCCTCAACCTTGACGCTCTATCGGTCAGTTCCCCAACCAAAATGGAACTCAGAAGCCGATCGCGCAGTCGCCGTTCAATTGCGCTTTCAAGGCATCCATCCGGCCCTGCTGACCAGCGCACAAATGGGAGCAAAGGCGTATATTGTCAAGGAACTGCAGCCCAGCCAGGATCGCATCAACCTGGCAAAATGGGACGGAAAACAGCGCGACCTGACTGATTTAATCGGGACGATGGCTCAACTGCTGGCCTGGGGCGAACTACGCAGCGCCGGGCGAAGCGGCTCCGCCATCGCGGATGAGTTAATCGATTTCGGGGGTAAAGCCGCGCTGAAAGCCTCCCTGCTGAATTATGCGGCCCAGTATGCAAAGCAGGTGCAGAAAGACTACGGACTTTTCATCAGCGCCTACGATGATGGAGCACTCAATTAGCCTTCCAAGCGGTGATTAGCTCAAGCGCTTCCATCATCTGGAAGGTCTGTTCAAATCCCAAATTAACAGGTTCCTGCCACTTGACAGCCATGCTACAACAATTTCAACTGTCTTAACGAAAACCTGATTTCCTGCCAGGTCTTCGCACCTTTCGTTTTTATCAGGTGTTATTAACTTTAGTTTCCGCTAACTGGTGCTGATAAAGAGGGTGGTAATGGGCTCAAAACGTGATAATCTTGTTTGTGACGCAAACAAATTTCACAGGAGAACCCATTACCATGATAGATCATA
>CAILYI010000119.1 GCA_903838415.1 uncultured Anaerolineae bacterium
GGCGTGGAAATGGTTATGCCGGGCGACAACGTGAACCTGACGGTAGAGTTGATTGTGCCGGTAGCGTTGGAGCAAGGCCTGAAGTTCGCCATCCGCGAAGGTGGCCTGACCGTGGGCGCTGGCGTTATCACCAAGATCATCCAGTAAGTTGAAAGTAAGGTAGTAAGATGGCATCCAAGAAAAAAGATGTGCGCCCGGTCATTACGCTTCAGTGCGTCGATTGCAAAGAGCGGAACTACACTTCACAGAAGAATCGCCGCAACGACCCTGGTCGTATGGAACTGAGCAAGTATTGCCCGCGCTGCCAGAAGCATACGGCTCACCGCGAAACAAAGTAATTCGCAGGGGCGCCTCGTGCGCCCCTGTTGTCCTAGGCCAGTGGCTCAATTGGTAGAGCTCTCGTCTCCAAAACGAGTGGTTGTGGGTTCAAGTCCTGCCTGGCCTGCAAGAATAAAGCGAGACGCCGTCTCCCCCGTTTTGGGGTAATCGTGAGGCGGCGTTTTAGCCGTCAGAACAAGGAGCGTAAGTTGACTGAGAAAAAAGACAACGCCATCAATCGTTTTTATCGTGAGACGGTTGGCGAGCTCCGCAAGGTTAGCTGGCCAACCCGTGATGAAGCCACCAACTTGACTGTGATCGTGATCATCGTCCTGGTCGGGATGGCTGTATTTTTGGGAACTGTTGACCTGATTGGTGAGCAGTTGCTGAAACTCGCGCTGGGCATGTAACCCTGAAAGCTGAGACTCTTATGAGCGTGCAAGACCCTGAAGAACTCGATCGCACAAAGCCTGAGGGAGAATTACCTCATTCGGAAGCTAACAAGGATTCCGGGTCTTCTGCTACGCCTGCTGAGTCCGGTGAGGGGCCTGCCTGGTACGTTATCCATTGTTATTCGGGGTACGAGAACAAAGTCCGGCACAATCTCGAACAGCGTATTGAAACGATGGGGATGAAGAACATGATCTTCGATGTCGTCGTCCCCACTCAGGAAGAAATTGAAGTCCGCGATGGCAAACGACGCGTTGTGGAACGTCACATCTTCCCTGGCTACGTTTTGGTCAACATGGCCCTGACGGAAGAATCATGGTACGTGGTGCGAAATACCCCCGGGGTGACTGGCTTTGTTGGGATGGGCACTCAGCCCACGCCCCTGCGCCCCGAAGAAGTGAAACAGATCATCAAACGCATGGAAGCAGAAGTGCCAACCGTAAAGGTCAGTTTCAAAGTTGGCGAACGCGTGCGTATTGTCGATGGGCCGTTCAATGATTTCCGCGGCATGGTTGCTGAAATTGACATGGAGCGCAATAAAGTGCGCGTGATGGTCAGTTTCTTTGGCCGCGAAACGCCCGTTGAATTGGATTTTCTACAAGTCGAGAAAGCGTAACAGGTCACCTGACCTGATGCGTGGGAGGGTGCTCCCCAATCACCCGTTAAAACCACACCGTACCGGGACAAGAAACCCTGGCACAAGGAGTATGTATGGCAAAGAAGCTTAAAACAGTCGTTCGTCTCCAGCTGCAGGCTGGAAAAGCCAACCCGGCGCCTCCCGTTGGCCCCGCATTGGCCGGACATGGTCTCAACATCATGGCCTTCTGCAAGGAATACAATGCGCGCACTTCCAGCCGCCCGGGTGAACTCATCCCGGCCGAAATTAATGTCTATTCGGATGGTTCCTTCACCTTTATCCTGAAGACCTCGCCTGCCGCTTTCCTGATTTGCAAAGCTGCTGGCATTGAAAAGGGATCTGGCGTGCCGAACAAGGAAAAAAATGGCAAGCTGACTCGCGCTCAGGTGAAGCAAATTGCCGAGACCAAAATGAAAGATCTAAACGCCATCGATATCGAAGGCGCCATGAAACAGATCGAAGGCACTGCCCGTTCGATGGGCGTCACGATACTTGACTAAATTCTGGTGGGAGGACCGTTCCTAACGGTCCGTTTGCACCACGGAGGATCAAATGGCAAAACACGGAAAAAAATACCTGGCCGCATTGGCCAAAGTGAATATTGACGAATTGTACATGCCCGCTGATGGAATGAAACTGGCGAAGGAAACCTCCTTCACCAAGTTCGACGCCACCATCGAAGCCCACCTGCGCATGGGGCTTGACCCGCGTCAGGCAGATCAACAGGTTCGTGATGTGGTCGTCCTGCCGCACGGACTCGGAAAAACTGTCCGCGTGCTGGTTTTTGCTCAGGGTGATGGCGCCGCCACCGCCCGGGCAGCTGGCGCAGACGTGGTTGTGGATGATGACGAAACCTTCGGCAAAATCCAGGGTGGCTGGCTCGATTTCGATGTCGCCATTTCAACCCCCGATCTGATGGGCAAAGTTGGACGTCTGGGTCGTGTACTCGGCCCGCGTGGTTTGATGCCGAATCCCAAGGCTGGCACCGTTGTCCCCGCTGAAGATATCGCCCGCGCGATTACTGAAGCCAAGGCCGGTCGCGTGGAATTCCGTCTCGATAAGACCGCCAACATCCACGTCCAGATTGGCAAGGCTTCCTTCGAAACCATCAAGCTGATTGAAAACTTCGCAGCCCTGATGGAAGCCATCAAGAAGGCCCGTCCCTCTGGCGCAAAAGGCATTTACATTCGGCGCATTACCCTGGCTTCGACGATGGGCCCCGGCATCAAAGTGGAGCCGAACGCCGCGCAATCCATGCAAGCTGTCGAGTAAGCTGGCCCGGCATGGCCGGATCACTACTCGTTTGCTCTAACTGACAAACTACTTCGCCAAAGACCGCAGGCGTCCATTGGGTTTTGACTCTCGGACTTAATCTCCTGCAGAGGTGAAGACTGGGAGAAATCCCCCGTCCCCCATTGGGGGATCAAAGTCTTTGCCTGGCGTTTGTCAGGCAAAGACTTTTTAGGAAAGGAGGTAAAAACTTTGGCTCTCACACGACAGAAAAAAGAGCAAGTACTTGCTCAGTATAAAGAGTGGATTGAGAATAGTCAGGCCGTTGTGCTGGTGGAATATACCGGCGTGAAGATGGCGGATTTTGATAACATTCGCGCCAAGCTGCGTGAAACCGGCGGCGAATTCCATGTTATCAAGAACACGTTTGCCCGCAAGGTCTTCGAGGCAAATGGGATGGCTGTTCCCGATGGATACCTGGTGAAAAGCACTGCCGTCGCTTTTGCATTCGCTGATGCTGCTGCGACCACCAAGGCCCTGACTGATGCGACCGTTAAAATGGATGCGATCAAGCTGAAGGGTGGTTTCCTTGGCAAGCAAGCGCTGAGCGTTGCGCAAGTTAAAGCCCTGGCAGAACTTCCCCCGCTGCCCGTTGTCCGCGCACAGCTGCTGGGCACTTTGCAGGCTCCCGCCAGCAAACTCGTCCGCACCATTGCCGAACCGGCCCGCTCATTGGCTTCCGTATTCCGCGCCTATGCCGATCAGGCTCAGGCTGCCGCGTAACTGGTTGTTACGCAATATCTTTTCTCATCAAATCAAAATCTCTCTCTGAAAGTAAGGAGTTCTTAAGAAATGGCTGCTAATCTCGAAAAACTGGTTGAAGAACTGAGCACGCTCTCCGTCCTGGAAGCTGCAGATCTTGTCAAGGCTCTCGAAGCCAAATGGGGCGTCTCTGCTGCTGCCCCCGTCGCCGCTGCCGCTGCCGCTGGCCCTGCCGCTGCCGCTGAACCCGTCGAAGAAAAGACTGAATTCGATGTCGTTATCAAGGATGCTGGCCCCAAGAAGATCGAGACCATTAAGGTCATTCGTCAGCTGACCAGCCTGGGCCTGGGCGAAGCCAAGACCATGGCTGAAACCGCCGGTGGCAAGGTTCTGGCCGGTGTGGGCAAAGAAGCTGCGATGGAAGCCAAGAAGAAGCTTGAAGAAGCTGGCGCTGTCATCGAAATCGCCTAGTTTTTGAAACAATAAAAAAGGACGCTCCTTCGGGGGCGTCCTTTTTTATTAAACTGTGGCTGAAAGCTGACTGTTTTCACCGCCAGGGCGCCGAGTTTTTATAAAACCGCCCGTTTTGCGGCTAATCCGGCGCATCGATGTTCAAGCTTTAAGCTTTTCTCCGAAATCCTTTTGCCACGAATAGCGCGAATATTCTCGGACTTTTGGCGTCTTGTGCCGCCTGGCGGCTAATGGGTCTGAACGCTTACTAACATTATTTTGACCGTGTGAAAATAATATTTGACCAGGTCAAACCAAACTTTGACCTGGTCAAATTTCTTGACAGTTTCCCAGGCCAAGCTCATGTTGACTTGGGTTTTATGCCAGGTTTGCGGAGATTTTTGGTGTCGCCTTTTTGCTTGATTAGGAGAGTCTTCGACGTGTCGGGTTTGGATGATTCTTCGGTTCCAGAAAGATGATTATCAGCGTGGATGGCAGGTGGGAGACTCATCCGGTTTTTTCTGATTTGATTCAGGAAAATATCCACAATGTTCGGGTCGAAATGTTTGCCGCTTTGCTCGCGGATGTATTTGATGGTCTTGGCTTTGGACCAGCCTTTGCGATAAGGACGGTCATTGGTGAGCGCATCCCAGACGTCCACGATGGCAAAGACGCGCGCCATCAGCGGAATCTGTTCTCCTTTCAACCCGCGTGGATAGCCGCTGCCATCCCATTTTTCGTGGTGGCAAACCGGAATATCCAGCGCTTCTCGTAAGTAGGCAATGGGTTGGAGCATATCAAGGGCCAGCATGGGATGCTTGCGCATCTCCAGCCACTCTTCATCCGTCAGGCTGCCTTCTTTGAGCAGAATTGAGTCAGGGACGCCCATTTTGCCGATATCGTGCAGCAGCGCGCCGCGGCGAATGTTGATGATTTGCGATTCGTTGATATGCATGGCGCGCGCCAGTTTAAGAGTCAGTTCTGTGACGCGTAAGGTATGTCCCTCGGTTTCGTGATCGCGCAAATCCATGGCCCGCGACCAGCCTTCGATGGTGGCGTCATAGGCCAGGCTAAGGTCCATGTTGGCGCGCTGCAGATTTTCAAAGAGTTGGGTGTTGTCAATGGTGATGGCAGCCTGACCGGCCAGTGCTTGAAGGAATTCGAGCCATTCTGCGTTGGGCGTGAAAGCTGTGCGGAAGTAGACTTCCAGGACGCCTTTGATTTCACCTTTTACGATTAAGGGAACGCACCAATAAGCGACAAAGCCTTCCTCTTGCCAGAGTTTCCCAAACTCCGGGATTTTTTTAGCGGTCTCGAAGTCAAGCGTCATGAGTGGGCGATGTTCGATGATGGTTTGCCCGGCGAAGCTATAATTCAAATTGGCGCTTTCAAGGAAAAGTGTATGAAAGCCGCGACCCGAGGCCAGCGTCAAAAGGTTTGAACCGGGGTGAAGCAAGAGTACGTCGGCGGCATCCACGCCCAGCTGGCTGATGGTTTGACTCAGCAAGATGTTCAGCGTCAGGCGCATGTCAAAGTTGCTGGCAATGGCCTGTTCCACGGTGCGCAACCCCTTTAATTGTTCGAGGCGGCGGATGGTCTGGTCATGTAATTGCATGCGCTGGATGGCTGCGCCGGTCATTTCGGACAGGGTCACCAGCAGGCGAATTTCGTCTGTGTTGAGTTTGCGTTCGCTCGGAATTGAAACGATCAACACGCCCATCGTTTGCTGCGTGGTGCGGATGGGCAGGCAGATGCCACCCCAGCCTGGCGGAATGAGTCCACGCGAGGTTGGACGTGTTTCAGGGTCGCTGGCAAATTCGCGGGAGATGTAGGCTTCTCCGCTGGAGATGACTTTGCCCGAAATTCCCTCTTCGCTGTTGTGTGGCGCCTCAGCGATTTGAGCCAGCCAGCCACGCGAGATCGCTTTTCGTAGATTTCTTCCGGTTCCGCCCCATAATTCGATGGAGCCGTTCGGGGTATCGATAATTTTCAGGACTTCGTCCAAAACGATCGTTAGGACTTCATCCTGCTTCGAAACGGTACGCAGATTGAGTGAGATGCGGTTGAGCGTTTCCAGTTCCCTGACGCGCTGTCGGACGGTTTCATCCGCCAGTTTGCGCTCGCTGATATCCACCAGGATGACGGCGAATTGTCCCGGTCGCGGACAGTAGACCGAGATTTCGAAGTGGCGGTCAAGTTCTTTGGAATAGTTTTCGAAGTAGGCGGATTGCCCGGATAACGCGGTTTGCCCATACGTGTCGATCCAATAATTTTCGGTATTGGGCAGCACTTCCAGCACGGTCTTGCCAATCAAATTTGCGGATTGAAGCCCGGTCAGGCGCTCGAAGGCCGGGTTGATTTCAAGGAAACGATAATCAACGGGTTTTCCGGTTTCATCGCAGATGATTTCATGCAGGGCAAAGCCATCGATCATGCTGTTGAAAAGTTCGCGGTATTTGGCCTCGCTTTTGCGCAAGGATTCTTCGGTCTGCACGCGCTTGGTGACATCGCGCATGATGCCTTCGTGATGTGTGATTTGGCCCTGTTCGTCGTAAATGTAAGTTCCGCGATCTTCAACCCATATTTCGGTGCCATCCTTGCGTCGCAGGCGGAAAACATCCACTTCTCCATGCCCGGTATCGAGGACGTGCGAGCCGCGCTCTTCCGGTAGATAGTAAAGCTCTTTGATGATATCGATTTCCAGCATTTCTTCTTTGCTGGCATATCCAAACATCTTGACCATGGCGGGGTTGACGTTGATGAACCTGCCCGCGTGTGTGCTGCGATAGATGCCATCCAGCATGCGGTCAAATAATGAGTGATAGCGTTCTTCCGATTCGCGCAGCGCGGCCTCGGCCTCTTTGCGCTCGATCAATTCCTTTTGAACCTGCGCGTAGAGCCTGGCGTTTTGCTCGGCGGAGGCGATGTGCAATGCGAACGCCTCCAGCAGTTTTAGTTGATTTTCGTTGTAAGCATTCAGATGGTAGCTGACCAGTTGAATCACTCCACTGACGCGGTCTCCAATTTTGAGGGGGACAATCAGCGCCGAGCGGGTGATTTCTTCGTCCTCTGGAATTTCGTTGACAATTTCATTCGTTTCTGAATTGACGTAGTAAGCGGTTTGAACCAACTTCGCCAGCGCTTGATAATCATTGATGAGCATGGATTGGCCGGAGCGGATGACACGGCTTTGGGTGCCTTTGCCTTCAGGCTCGAGCGGGACCTGCGGGAAGGAACTCACATCCAGCCAGTTATTATCCATCGAGTAGGCGCGGCAGGTGATCAGCTGGGTTTCGTGGTCAAAGGATGAAATGAACATGCCATCGTTGGGCGCAATGATGGACATGAAATCGCAGGTAGCTTGATAGATCTCAGCCAGGTCAAGTGTGCGATTCAGGCGCTGGCTGGCTTCAAAAACCAGCCGTAGTTGTTCACTTTGCTGGGCCATCAATGCTTCGGCTTGCTTGCGTTCAGTGATGTCGCGGATGATGGCGGTGTAAATCTTCTCTTCGGCTCCCTGCCATTCTGATAAGGAGAGCTCCAACGGGAATATACAGCCGTCTTTACGCAGGCCTTCCAATTCGATGGTTTTGCCGAGGATGCGTTTTCCTGCGCCTGTTTTATTACGCGCCAGGCCAGCCAGCAGTCCTTCCTGGTAGCCGGCTGGCACCAACAGCTGGAGCGATTGCCCGCGCGCCTCGGTTTCGGTATGACCAAAGATGCGTTCGGCGCCAGGATTCCAACTCACGATGGTGCCGGCGCTGTCGGCGCTGATAATAGCGTCGTTGGCTGAATTAATCACAGCCTGATAGCGCAACTCGCTGGCGCGCAGGGTTTCATTGATTTGACCCTGTTTGCGGCGAATCTCAGCCTGGCTGAGTTCGCGCTCCACCGCCGGGACAAGCCGCGCCAAATTTCCTTTGGTCAGGTAATCTTGCGCGCCAGCCCTCATCATGGCAACCGCGGTTTCTTCGCCGATCGTGCCAGATGTAATAATAAAGGGAATATCCCGCCCCATTTCCTGGAGCAGTTTCAGCGCAGCGATCCCGCTGAACTGCGGCATTTTATAATCTGAGATGACAATATCCCAGGGATGTCGTTCCAGTGCGGCGCGCATTTGTTCGGCGGTCTCGACCTGCTCATAGAAAAGGTCATAGTCCGCTTTTTTTAGCATCCGCACAATCAGTTGGGCGTCGCTTTCCGAATCTTCAACAATCAAAACGGATAGATGCGCAGACATCCTTCCCTCGCCGGTAATTTCCAATCCAGCATGTAAATCGGAGTGGGAATCAGAAGCATTATCTGAAAACCTATACATACGTCACCACGCGATTTCTTCCGCCATGTTTCGCATGGTATAAAGCCGCGTCCGCGTTTCGCATCAAGCTGTCAATGCTGGACATTCCGTCTTTCAGCATACTGACACCGATGCAAATTGTAACGGATAAATCCTGCCCTGGTGTTTCAAAAAGCGATTTCTCCAGTGTTTGGCGGACCCGTTCCGCCAGGATGGTGGCTTCTTCCAGGGTGGTATTTGGTAACAGGATGGCAAACTCCTCGCCGCCGATGCGCCCGAGAATATCGATTTCGCGCAGGCTGGCTTTTAAAGTGGCAGAGACTTGCTTTAGGACCAGATCCCCGGTTTCGTGCCCAAATGTGTCGTTGACGTTTTTAAATTCGTCAATATCCAGCATCAGGAGCGATAAAGGTTGTTGGTTACGTTGGGCGCGTTTGAATTCTTCATCGCCACGCTGCATGAAAAAACGCCGGTTGTAGAGATTGGTCAGGTAATCTGTGATGGCCAATTGCTCCAACTCAATGTTTAATTCGTGAATTTTCTCTTCGGTTTCCTTGCGGGCGCTGATATCCTCGCCCACGGCCACAAAGTGGGTGATCGTGCCCTGTGAATCAGTAATTGGCGAAATTACGATATTTTCCCAGTAGAGTTCGCCACTTCTCTTGCGGTTGAGAAAAACCCCGTGCCACTCTTCTCCGGCGAGAATGGTTTGCCACAACTCGGTATAAGTCTCCGGCGGCGTTTTTCCAGATTTCAAGATGCTGGGTGTTTGACCTCGCACTTCATCCAATGAGTAACCGTTCAGCGCGGTGAACTTGGGGTTGACGTATTCAATCCGGCCATCAATTCCGGCAATGACGATCGAGACCGGGCTTTGTTCCACGGCGCGCGAGAGTTGGGCCAATTGATTTTCAGCCAGTTTGCGCTCGGTGATGTCCTGGGCGATCCCCGTCAGCATGAGCGGATTGCCTTGATCATCAAGAATGGCGTCGCCAGACTTTGCCCAAATATGGCGGATGGATTTGTCTGGCAGGATGATACGATACTCAACCGGATTTTTTTCTACGAAAGTGTGCGCATTGGATGGAAGCACAACGTGCAAGTCTTCGGGATGAATGACCTTGGCGATGACATCGCCGAGTCGCCCGGTATAGGAGTTTTGATCAATCCCAAAGATGCGATACATGCCATCCGACCAGATAACCTCTCGGGTTCCAAGATTCCATTTCCAATTGCCGATGTGGGCGACTGCCTGGGCTTCCTTCAAATCCTGTTCAGAAAGGCGCAGGGCTTCTTCAGCCTGTTTGCGCGCGGTGATATCGGTATGGGTGCCGAGCATGCGCAGTGGTTTGCCATCCGCAGTGCGGGCTAAAACCTTTCCGCGATCCAAAATCCAGATCCAATGGCCGTTTTTATGTTTCATGCGGCCTTCGAACTCATAATTTTCCAGTTCACCTTTGAAGTGTTTCTGTAGCAAGAGATTGGAGCGTTGCGCATCATCTGGATAAGCCAGATCGAGCCAGGTTTGAATGCTGACCGGCGACAGTTCTTCCAGGGTGTAGCCCACGATTTCTGCCCAGCGTTGGTTGAAGATGGTTTCCCCGGTCTGGACGTTCCAATCCCAGGTGCCGACGCCAGAGGCCTCGATGATGGACTCAAACCGCTCTTTGCTTTCGCGCAGGGCATCTTCTGACTGCTTGCGTTCGGTGATGTCGATTGCCATGCTGTGGAGGGCGCGTTTGCCCCCGATGATTTTTTTCAGCGGGGTTGTTTGGAAATCCCAAATCCTTTTCGAGCCGTCTTTGGCTGAAACGATCCACTCGCCATTGCTGACCGTTTTGTCAATTGAGAAGAGCTCGTCGATATATTTTTTCTTGGAGCCCATTCTCTCGCCATAAGCCCGCTCCGTCCAATCTGCCAGCGTGGGAATATCTTCGAGGACGTAGCCTGAATACTTTGTCCAGCCTGCGCTCAGTTGCAGGACCTGGCCATCTTCATCATGAATCATGATCGGAATCGGCGAATCGACGATGGCGCGTCGCCAGCGTTCTTCACTCTCCAGCAAAGCCTGTTCGGCCAGTTTGTGTTCCCGCCGCTCATTGGCTTGCTCCAGTTCCCTTTCCACCACCAGGGCCAGGCGCGCCAGCCCCCCTTTTTTTAAATAGTCGTGTGCGCCGTCTTTCATCAATGCCACAGCGCTTTCTTCACCAATTGCGCCCGAGACAACGATGAAGGGAATATCCTTTCCGGTTTCTTTTAGCAGTTTGAGTGCGGCGCAGCCATCGAATTGTGGCAGGCTGTAATCTGAGATTACAACATCCCAAATCTGTTCTTCCAAGGCGGCGCTTAGCTGCTCGCGGGTTTCCACTTGTTTGTAAATCACTTCGTGTCCTGCCTTCTTAAGCAGGCGGATAACCAACTGCGCGTCGCTTTCCGAATCTTCAACGATTAATACCGCGAGTGGACCGGTCATCGTTACCTCGCTTTGGGTGGGGCGGGCTCATTCATCACCAACCAGTAAAGTCCCAGGTGTTGAACGGCCTCCGCAAACTGGATGAAATCCACCGGCTTGCGGATGTAGCTGTTTGCACCCAGGTCGTAACTGCGCGCGATATCCAGTTCTTCGCTGGAGGTTGTCAGGATGACCACCGCCAGCCGGCTGGTACGCTCATCGGAGCGGATTCGGCGCAGGACTTGCAAGCCGTCGATCTTGGGCAGCTTCAAATCGAGCAGGATTAAGGCTGGTAGTTCGTTCATCGAACCTTTGAGCGGGTCTTCCCCAAATAAGTACTCCAGGGCTTCCTGGCCATCTTCAACAACCACCAGGTCATTCGCGATGCGACTTTTTTCGAGAGCGCGTTTTGTCAGTCCAATATCACTGGGATTGTCTTCTACCAATAGAATGGTCTTGGTTTTCATTGGTTCTCCTAGAATTTACTCAACTCGGCGATTTTAAGGGCTCAAACGCTTTTGTGATTAATGGTCATTTTATCCTAATGTAAAGTAAAACGTAGCGCCACGATTCACCTCGGCTTCAGCCCAGATCTTTCCGCCATGCCGGTGGATGATGCGCTGGACGGTTGCCAATCCAATGCCGGTTCCCGGGAATTCCTGGGCTTTATGCATCCGTTGGAAAGCCCCGAATAATTTTTGAGAATAAGCCATATCGAAGCCCGCGCCGTTATCACGAATAAAGAAAACGGACTGTCCCTGCGCTGTGGTTTTTCCAAATTCAATCCGCGCATCTGCGCGTTTGCCGGTAAATTTGAAGGCGTTGCCCAGCAGGTTGGTTAGCAGCGCCTCCAGTAAGCGCAAATCGCCTTTGCCAGTCAGGCCCGCCTGAATTTCGAAATCCACATGGCGGAGTGGTTCATCCTGTTGCAGGCGCAGGGCAATTTCTTGCGCGAGGGCGCTTAAATTTACAAACTCTTTCCTCATTTCGGCGCGTGTCAGTCGCGATAGCTGGAGCATGTCATCAATCAACTGCCCCATACGCTGAGTTTCGGAGCGCACCCGCTCAATATACTGTTGACCCTGTTCGTCAAGCTGATCCTGATAATCTTCCTTCAGCGCCTGGCTCCAACCGTCAATGCCGCGCAGCGGAGCGCGTAAATCGTGTGAGACGGAATAACTGAAGGCTTCCAGCTCCTTGTTTGTGATTTCGAGTTGCGCTGTGCGTTCGCGAACGCGTTCTTCAAGCTCGGCATTGAGTTTGCGGATTTCTTCTTCTGCCTGTTTGCGTTCGGAAATATCCTCAATTTGAGAGATGAAATACAAAGGAGCGCCGTTGTCATCCTTTACGAGCGAGACAGCCAACAGCACCCAGACAATCTGCCCTGCTTTATGAAGATATCTTTTTTCCATTGAGTAGGTTTGAATTTCACCCGCCAGCATTTGCTGAACTTGGTCCAGGTCAGTTTGTAGGTCATTGGGGTGGGTAATATCCTGAAATGAGCTGTTCGCGAGCTCGCTCTCAGAATAACCGACAATCGCGCAAACCCTCGGGTTGACTTTCAGCCATTTCCCTTGTGGAGAAATTAACGCCATTCCGATGGATGAATATTGAAACGCGTTCCTGAAGCGTTCGTCGCTTTCGTGTAGCGCCGCAGCGATAAGCGCTTGTTCCTGCAAATAGATGAATCGTTGCTGGCGCCAGACCAGTAGCAAGGCTGCGCCTGCCACCACGATTGCCATGCCGAAGATCATCAGGGTCTGCGTCAGGCGTGTTTTCAGCGGGGCGTAAACCTCGGATGTTTCCATCTTTGAAACCAGAAACCAGGGTGAATCCGGCACAGTGCGCACCGCTCCAATCGACGGCACGCCGCGATAATCCAGACCTTCCACGATGCCGTTCTGTCCCTTGGCTGCTTGTACGGCGAGCACATCCGTTTTTGTCAATGGAATACTGAAATTGAGAACCTTATCCGTGCCAAACTTGAGCGGATTTAAATATAGAATACTGTTTTCATCACGGCGCACAAGCAGAGTTTCGGCGGTTATATTTTCGGTGGGCCACTGACTGATGTAAGGATAAAGAAATACTTCCGGGTTGATCCGAAAGACTAAAACGCCTAATGGCTGATTGTTGTTCTGTTCATCGTAAATTGGGACCAAAATGGAAAGGCGGATGGCACTCTCCGGGCCGGTCTCGCGTTGGAAATCGATAAAAGTGACCTGCCCTGATTGCAGGCTGGCGGCGGCCTCCTCAACCAGATGTGGACCAACCTGCTCAGATGTGGCTGGAAACGACAGCCGATTCGCGCCGCTGACATCCAACAGGAGCATCATCTCATATTGATCGTAGACCTGAAAGGTCTTCAACCAGGAAAGCAGTTGCGCTCGCGATTCAGCATCCTCAGGGTTTTTGTAAAAACGGCCCACCAGGGCGGAGAAGGCCGGGCTGTTGTGAATAATCATGGCATCGCCCATGCGTTCTTTGCGCCAGTACGCCAGGTCGTTCATTTTGAGTTCCGCCACGGCAGAAAGTTGATATTCTGCCTGGCGGCGAAATTCCCGTTCGAAATTGCGATAGGAGATGTAGCCGCCCGCTGCAATGCCGATCGCCAGGAAAAAGAAAATGGCGATAAAAAGAAACATGGTGCGGTTTTCTTTTTTATCCATCTTGTTCATGAAGAAGTTACTCCGGCGGATCGACTTAATCAGGATTGAAGATTTCGGTGCGATTGCGCCCGGTTTGTTTGGCGGCGTAGAGAGCTTTATCGGCGCGGGTGATTACACTTTCCACGGATTTATCTTGCGGCGCAAGATTTATTTCAGCCAGGCCGATGCTCAGCGTGACGGATGCATTTCCTTGCGATGTCGGCAGGCTGATGGCTGACACAGCCTTGCGGATGCGTTCCGCCAGTGGAAAAGTATGCTGCGCGTTGGTCATTGGCAGTATGATCACAAATTCCTCGCCACCATAGCGCCCAATTCCATCAGCGGAGCGGGTTTCGGTGAAAAAGACCTGGGCCACCTTTTGCAATACCCGATCTCCGGTGTCGTGCCCGTAGGTGTCATTGATTTTCTTGAAGTGGTCAATATCGATTGACATCACCGTGAAAGGTTGTTTGTATCGTATGGCAACTTCAAAGGCGCGTTCAGCGAGTTCAAACAGGTGACGGCGGTTATTGACACCGGTCAGATAATCTGTGCGGGCAAGCTTTTGCTCACGCGCAAAGGCGCGCTCAAGTTCATTGTGCGTGGCCTCAAGGGTTTCTTTGGCCTGGCGCAATTCAAGTTCAACCTGCTTGCGCTCGGTGATGTCGCGGATAATGGAAGTGAAAAACCGGTTGCTGTCAACCTGCCACTCTGCCAGGGATATTTCCAGCGGAAATTCGCTGCCGTCTTTACGGTGTCCCTCGACTTCTATGGTTTTCCCGATGATGTGTTTCTCGCCGCCGGTTTGCGCGTTCGCCAGGCTTTTGATATGCCCCGCCTGGAAATTGGATGGCATTAAGACGGTCAGCGGCTTGCCGATAATTTCTGCTTCGGAGTAGCCGAAGATGGTTTCAGCGCCGCGATTCCACCCGGCGACATTTCCGCTGCTATCTGCGGTGATGATGGCGTCATTGGCTGATTGCATGACAGCCCGGTAGCGCGCCTCGCTTTCCTTCAAGGTGTCTTCAATTCGTTTGCGCTCGGTAATATCAC
>CAILYI010000120.1 GCA_903838415.1 uncultured Anaerolineae bacterium
CCGATATATCTATCTCATATATTAGTGATATACAATCTCTTTTAAGA
The DNA here is from genome assembly GCA_903838415.1 of uncultured Anaerolineae bacterium. Lineage (GTDB taxonomy): Bacteria > Chloroflexota > Anaerolineae > Anaerolineales > Villigracilaceae > UBA5195. Next base: position 48 of record CAILYI010000120.1, read on the forward strand.
CCTTTTAGTTTTTTCTTCATATCATCATTTTCAACTTTTTTTAACTCCATGTCAAGCCCAGTCTGCCGGGGAATTGGTCAATAAATTAAAGATCAATGAAGAACTTGAAAAAAATAGGCAGATCCAATTGGCGAGCGCTACGCTCAAAGAAAATCAGCGCTTAGAATGGCGGCAGAAGATCGAAGAAGAAGTAAAAAAGGTGCTGGAAGATGCGCGGTTTGGTTCGAAAGCTGATAGTGCGGAACGCGCTCTTGCCGCTAAAAATGCTCAGGAGGCCTATCTGTATGAATTAGAAATGCGTAAAGATGAAATCCGTGAATTCTGCACGGCCCGGGGTATTACCCATTTGATCCATTTTACGCGCTTCCAAAATCTCAATAAGATTCTGCGGGTTGGTTTATATAGCCGTAGCCATCTTGAACAATTGCCTGTAAATGAGATACCACAATTCAATGATCAGGAACGCTGGGACAACTGCAAAGAGGCAATCTGTCTGAGCATCGGTTATCCGAACTATAAGATGTTTAATGTTCACAGCCAATCAGATCGCAGCATGTGGGTGGTGTTGGAGCTAAATCCAGCCATTCTTTGGGAGCTTGATTGTGCCTTTTGCCGTGAGAATGCATCATCAAGAAAGGTGCGCAACATCTCATTATCAGAAAGAAAGCAATCATCCGCATTATTCCAAATGTTTGGCGAATACCCTGAAAGTGATCGTCAGAAACTGCACCTGCCAGACGACTATCCTACACATCCACAGGCAGAGGTGCTGGTCTTTGAAACCATCCGGCCGAAATACATCCAGTCGGTTCATTTTTTTGATGCTGCCAAACTTCAGTACTGGCAGGAACATCACCCGCTTATCAGGCAGCCTGAAATGCAGGCCAATCGCTATTATTTCAATCCCCGTTCGGATTATCAATTCTGGCAACCAAGTGTATCTGTGCAAAATACAGTGCAACAGGATGTTCCAGAACCTGAAATTCCATTTGATGTTTCCGATTTTGATCACTATCCAGGTGAAGAATCGTCGAATTGGGAAATATTTTAATTGGATGAAAACTGGTGGACAGGCGATCTAGTTGAAGGCTGCAAGTTCCCAGGGAAAATGAGGATTATCCATGGCTGAAACTGTCATTCCATACACTCGCGCCCTACCCGAAGTCCCCGGCCACAATGCCTATGCCCGCCCGCAGGCCTACCTTGAAAAATTGGGCGCAGGCGATTATGCCGTGCGCCAGGGACGCCGCCCGAGCAGCATGTTTCTCGTGGAAAAGCTCCGGCAAGCCGTTGACGGCTGGCGCACAGCGGGCTACCCGGGCATTTCTGCGGTCACGCGCCGCCTGTTTGAATACTGGTTCGATGAAGACCATGTCATGCCGTCCGGTGGCTTCTGGCGCTACTATTGGGCCCAGCGCGAAGCGCTTGAGGCGCTGATCTATCTGGTCGAAGTCAGTCAGATTCGGGATTTCAAACCCCTGGCCGAAAGCTTTGGCGATATCCCGTTCCTTGGCATGCTGCCGATGAACTTCACGATTTCAACGGCGATGGCTGGTCAGCGCATGCTGAAGCGATGGGTGCCCGAAAAAAAGCAGGATGCCGATGTTGAACTACCGGCCCAGGACCTGGGGCGCTATGCCTTCAAGATGGCCACCGGCTCTGGCAAGACCGAAGTCATGGCGATGGCCATCACCTGGGCCTATCTCAACCGTAAACTTGGCGAACCGGGCAGCGAACTGCACAAACGGTTGGCCGATAATTTCCTGATCATCGCCCCGAATGTGATTGTGTTTGAACGTCTGGAACGCGATTTTGCGAACAATGTCATTTTCAATACCCGGCCCCTGATCCCGCCCGAATGGAAACGGCACTGGGGCCTGAAGGTCATTCTGCGTGGTGAAAGCGCTGCGCCGGATGCAGCCGGCAACCTGTTCCTGGTCAATGTTCAGCAAATTTACGAATCCAGGCAGGAAGAATGGCAGCCATCCAACCCGCTGGACGCCATCCTGGGCATTTCACCCAACAAAGACCTGGCCTCCTACCAGAGTTCCATGCTTGACCGCATCAAGAGCCTGGGCAATTTAATCGTCATCAATGACGAAGCCCACCACGTGCATGATGACGACCTGGCCTGGAACCAGACCCTGCTGGCGCTGGATGCAAACCTCAAGCAAAAAACCGGCCATGGACTGGCGCTGTGGCTCGATTTCTCCGCCACGCCCAAGACCCAGGCTGGCACCTACTTCCCCTGGGTCATCACCGATTATCCCCTGGCGCAGGCCATCGAAGACCAGGTGGTCAAGGCTCCTTTGATCGTACACCAGGTTGACAGGCATGACCCGGAGAACATCACCAAAGAAAACTTCTTTAGCGCCTATCATGACTGGATCATGGTTGCGCTGGAACGCTGGAAAGCGCATACCGAAGTCTTCAAAGGCGTCGGGCAAAAACCGGTGCTGTTCATCATGGTCGAAAGGACAGCCTATGCCGATGCCCTGGCCGAGGATATCCGCCGCGCGGCAAAGCTGAAAACCGGTGAAGTGTTGGTCATTCACACCGATACCAGGGGCAACCTGAGCAAGGCCGACCTGGATACAGCCCGTGACGCGGCGCGTGATGTCGATAAGCCGGAGAGCGCGATCAAGATCATCGTCAGCGTCTTAATGCTGCGCGAAGGCTGGGATGTGCGCAATGTGACCGTCATCCTGGGTTTGCGACCCTTCACCGCCAGGGCCGAAATCCTGCCGGAACAGGCCGTCGGTAGAGGCCTGCGCCTGATGACCGGCATTGGCCCGGACAACCGCCAGACTCTCGAAGTGCTTGGCACGGATGCCTTTGAAGGTTTTGTGCGTCAACTCGAGCAGGAAGGCGTCGGCATCGACACCGTGAGCGAGGCCCCGCCGCTGCCGGTCAAGATTTACCCGGTGCAGGAAAAAAGCGCGTATGACATTGCCATCCCGCTCACCAAGCTGCGCTACAAGCACGAATACCGCAACCTGGATGCGATTGACCCATTAAGTCTTGAACCCATTTACAAGACCAAGGACCTGGCCGAGGAAGTGGCCATCGAGATTGAGATGGAATTCGCTGCCACCGGCACAACGGTTCATCAGGCCATCATCCGTCCCGAACAGCCTTTGCTCAGCCAGGATTTCCTGCGCGATATTACTCAAAGGATTGAGCGCAGCCTGGAACTGAGCGGCCGCTTTGCAAAAATCATGGGCATTGTCAAAAAATACATCAAGTACCGCTGTTTTGGCAGTGAAGTGGATCTGGATGCTGAAAGTATCATCCGGCATCTGCGCGACCCAATTTTGCAGGAGGGTATTGCCGCTTTCCTCAGTCGCCAGATTGCGCAGCTTGCCACCGAAGAACGTGAAATTGAGTTTGAAGACGCGCATTTTGCCTTATCGCACACCCCACCATTCACCTGGCGGCGCAAGCACATCCCCTGCGAACACACCATTTTCAATGAATGCGCCGTTTTTAACCACCTGGAAGAGCGCTTCGCCCAGTTTCTGGATAAGGCCCCGGATGTGCTGCGCTTTTCCGCCCTGGCCGAAACCTACACCCGATTCCGGGTAGATTACCTCAGCCCGCGAGGAGCTATCAAGTTGTATTACCCGGATTTCGTCGCCGTTCAAAAAGATAGTGAAGATATTATTTCCTGGATATTGGAGACCAAGGGTCGTGAGGATGAAAATGTGGCCTATAAGGATGCATCTATTAGCGCTTGGTGTGAGAAGATCAGTACTCAAACTGGTCAGATGTGGATGTATAAAAAAGTGCCACAGGTGTTATTCGACAAATTCAAAGAGAAGAGGCTATCCGATTTAATACGATTTATTGATCATAAAGACAAGCCAGAAGTAAGCCTTTTTAGTTGAAAAAGGTTGCAATAACTGAACACTTTATACCCCAACCACAGTTACCGATATTTCATGCTGGCTGAGATAATCATCCCATCGTATCCATCCGCCTTACCGCATCCTGAAGAATTTCCCTGATCTGCATCAACTCAAAAGCAGTGAATCCGCTGTCATTTCCCCTGATGTGAATATCCACAAATTCCCTCGGGGGAAGATTGCGCAGCGGCTTTCTCATACAGATGTACTTTGGCGTTCCAAAACTGGATAGACTCCCCCACACCCACCAATCCGGGAATAACGGGTCTGGCAGGATGATCACCGTATCCACAGCTACGTTCTGCCCAGGGGCAAGCGTACCAATGGCTTTCGATGAGTCAAAACTCAGGTCAGGAAAGACATCAACGCTGGTATCACCAACGGTATAAACGGCCCTGGGGGGAAACTTCTCGCGCAAGTTTTCAATTATTGACATGATAAAACTCCAGTGCATAAAACGCCCTGATGGGTTCACGGCATGCACCGCAAACCCATCAGGCGTAACCGA
>CAILYI010000121.1 GCA_903838415.1 uncultured Anaerolineae bacterium
CTGTAGTCGAAGGACGCTCCGCTCAGGACTTATGCAAGAGATCTAATGTCCTCGATGACCTGCAACCCCAAAATAACCCGCGTAGGAGATTGATTACTATGGAAATCTCAATTACCACCCCCGCACTTTTATTCCCTGCCATTTCGCTCTTGCTATTGGCCTTTACCAATCGCTTTCTGACACTGGCCAACCTGATCCGTGAATTGCACTCCCGCTACAAGGTTGACCATAACGAAGTTTTTGTCGGGCAGATTGCCAATCTCAAATATCGCATCCGGCTGATCCGCGATATGCAGGCCTTTGGTGTGACCAGCCTGCTGTTCTGTACAGCCTCCATGTTCGCGCTGTTTGCGGGCTGGACGGAGGTTGGCAAATGGATCTTTGGCTTCAGCTTGATTCTGATGATGATTGCGTTGGCGCTTTCGTTGCGTGAAATCCAGGTTTCGGTGGTTGCGTTGGATTTACACCTCAAAAATATGGAAGCCAACATCGCGCAAGGTGGGGAAAAATAGCGCTTAAATAGCAACGGAACAGCCGCCTGCTATTCCGTTGCAAAAGGAGGGCGGGAGGCTATGGCCTGGCCTGATCCGCTACTAATAATTTTATCACCGCCTCAATCATTTTTGGTACGGTTTTCGCAATTTCCGGCGATAATTCTTCGGTGAAATCGTAGACGTGCGCCGCCTCGATGGCGACGATGGTCACGTTTTCGTCGGCAGGCAGGGCGGCGCCCATGCTGCGGCCCAGTTTCAGCGCATTGTTGAGCGACAGGTCATGGGCCGAGGCGCTGTGTCCGTAGGTCAGATCGACCAATTCATTCAGCGTGAAAGTGACGATTGCGCCTTGTGGATGTTGGCCGGTGTTGAGCGAGTCGATCAGGATCACCCGCTCGTAACCGATCATCTGCTCCATTAGGGAAATCCCGGCGAGGGCGAGACAAACCACCTCCAAGCCCCCCTCCGGCTCCCCCCATTTTCCGCGCAGTTCAGCGGAAAGTGGGGGGAGAGATGTTAGTTGCCGCTCAATGCCTTGGGCGACAACCCACCCGACGCCATCATCACCCAGGATGGGATTTCCTAAACCAATAATCAATGTTTTCATGGGTTTAAAGATGACGATGGACGATTGACACGGTCAATCGTCCATCGTCTATCGTTTATAGATCAATCCACAAACTGCTTAATCACATCCAGCACTTCGCCTTCCTTGTCGCGGATGGTGATTTCGAGCGGCATTTGGCCGGGCAAAGAGTGCGTGGCGCAGCCGAAACACGGGTCATAGACGCGGAAGGCCATCTCGACCATATTGAGCAGCCCCTCGGTGGCCTTGCCGCCTTTGATCAGGTTTCGGGCGGCTTTGTTGGTTGACATCTGGATGGGGGCGTAGTTATTGGTGGTGCCCACGATCAGGTTGACTTTGGTCAGAATGCCGCGTTCGTCGGTAGTGTAGTGATGCGTCAGCGTGCCGCGCGGCGCTTCGACGATGCCCACGCCTTCAGTCGGTGTTTCGGTTGGAACGCGGTGAACGTTCGGCGAGGTGATTTCGGGATCGGTGGCCAATTCCACCCAATGTTCGGCGGCGTAGAGCAGCTCCACCAGGCGCGCCCAGTGCGTTGCCAGGCGCTGGTGGACGGGTTTCCCGCCCAGCGTGGCATACAGTTCCTCGTAAGCCTCCTGCGCTTTCGGGGTGGCCATCCCGTCAGAAGCATTCAGCCTCGAAAGCGGTGTCGCCATATAGACGCCGGAATCCTTGCCATCCACAAAGCCTTTCCAGCCGACGTCCTTGAGATAGGGGAATTTGAGATACGTCCACGGCTCAACGTGTTCGGCAATGTGGTTCAGGTAATCCTTGGGCTCGTATTTGCAGAATTCCCCGCCGTCCGGATCAACCACGCGCACCTTGCCATCGTAAAAATTGACCTTGTTGTTGGCGTCCACCAGTCCCATATAGTAGGTGCGGTGAGTGTAGATGTCGCCCAAAATCAGGTCGAGGTAGCTCTTGTTGGCGAGAACGAGATCCTTGAAGGCTTGCAGGCTGAACAGGGCAAAGTCGATCGCCCAGCGGCCCATTTCTTCGATTTGTTCGCGCTCGTCTTCGCTCAGGATTTTGGTGATGCCGCCCGGGATGGATGTGGCGGGATGGACTTTTCGCCCGCCGATCATTTCGACGACGGTATGGCCGTATTTCCGCATCTGAATGACTTTCCCGCCAATCTCCAACCCGACTTTGTGGATCACGCCGAGGATGTTTCTCTCCGCGATCGGCGCATCCGGCCCGATGATGAAATCCGGACCGGCCAGGGCGTAGAAGTGTGTGGTATGGTCGGTGGCGTAGAAAGCCATGTAAAGCAGTTCGCGCAGCAGTTTGGCAGTGCGCGGCGGGTCGACGTGGTAGACGGCGTCGGCGGCTTTGGCGGCGGCCATGTGGTGCGCTTCGGGGCACACCCCGCAAATGCGATTGGTGAGCAGGGGCATTTCCTCCACCGGGCGGCCCACGCAGAAGCGCTCGAATCCGCGCAGTTCCGGGATCTGGAAGTAAGAATTGGCGACATCCCCTTTATCATCAAGGAAAATCTCGATTTTGCCATGACCTTCGAGGCGTGTGATTGGGTCTATTGTGATTCGTTGGGTCATATCTGCCTCCTGTGGGGCGAACCGTCCTACTTTTTCCATGCCTTGGTGCTCGTTCGCAAGAGCGAATCCGCCAGGTTGAAGCGGTAGAACTGACCGGTCGGGTCGGGGATGCCATCCAGGATGGCTTCGATTTCAGCCGGTTCCTTGGCGTCGATCACCGAAGCGAAAGCGGTGATCAGGCGCGCGCCGTAATCAAGTACACCTTCGGCGGGACCGTAACATCCGATACATTGGGCGCCAACGCGCGGACAGCGCGAGTCGCAGCCGGAGCGGGTGGCCGGACCGTTGCAGGGCACGCCTTGCTCGAGGATGCACAGCGTTGGATCGAGCGGCGCGACCTCCTGGATGCGGTGGAAGGCTTTGATCTGCTTGACATTGCGGGTGCGCGGGCATTCGTCGCAGACGGTGGAATTGCCAGCGCCGATCACGCTGCCCTTGGGTGGCAGTTGCGCTTTGCCCTGCAAAACCTGGATGACCAGATCGATCACTGCGGCGATTTGATGGCTTTCGGGCGGGCAGCCGGGCATGAAGTAATCCACATCCACCACCTGGGCCAGCGTTTTGATATATGGATTCAGAGTTGGGAGTGTGAGCGTGCCTTCAGGGACTTCGAAAGAAGTCTGCGGGTGGATGTTGTTGGGGTTATCCGTTGAAACGGTGTGATAGGCAATGTCGAAAATCTCACTGACCGGGGATAGATTCGCCAATCCGGGAATGCAGCCTTCTGTGGCGCAGGAGCCAAACGCCACCAGAATCTTGGATTTGCGCCGCAGCAGGTTGGCGATATGTTCGTTTTCATCCGAACGTATGCTGCCATTGAACAGGGTCAGCAGAATCGAGCCGTCTTCCATAGCTTCGACGTCATGGTATTTTGCGTCCATTGCCACCGGCCAGAATACCACTTCGAAATTTGCATCCACTTCTAGGATTTTTTCGTGGATGTTCAAGACGGCAATTTCACAGCCGCCGCAGGACGCGGCCCAATACATGGCGAATTTCGGTTTGTCGCTCATGCGGTTACCTCCGCTTCCTGACCATGGGCGACGGGCGCTTGCTCATCGTCGATGGTCTGTGATCCATGGTCTGTTTCGTTCCACTTGGGCCAGCCGAGCGGGCCAAGTTTGCGGACTTCCTCGATAAACGAGTCAATTTCGTGAGCCAGTTGCATGCCTTCGGCGGCGCTGGCCCAGACGAGTTTGATGCGTTCCGGTTCCACGCCCATTCCTTTGAGTGTGCGTCGCAATAGCAGGACACGGCGCAGGGCTTTATAGTTTTGATCGATGTAATGGCAGTCCCCGGGGTGGCAGCCTGAAATCATGACGCCATCTGCGCCGCCCGCCAGCGCCTTGATGACGAAGGTCGGATCGAGACGACCGGAGCACATCAGGCGAATCAGGCGCACATTGGGCGCATATTTTACGCGGGCAGTACCGGCTGCATCGGCGGCGCGGTACGAACACCAGTTACAGGTAAAGCCGATGATGACGGGTTCGAATTGTTCGCTCATGCCGTCCTCCTATATGCTCATCAACAGCCCGTCGATTTGGGCAAAAATCTGTTCGTTGCTGAAGCCGGTTCCACTGATAGCGCCTGCCGGGCAGGCCGCCACGCAGGTTCCGCAACCCTGGCACAGGGCCGGGTTGATGCGGGTCACGGCTAGGTCTTCGATGAACGCGATGGCGCTGAATGGGCACAGATTGTTGCAGATGCGACAGCCGGAGCATTTTTCTTCATTAACGGTGGCGCGCACCGGCTCGAGTTCCACTTCCTTCTGCAGGATTTTGTCCATGACACGGGCGGCGGCGGCCGCTCCCTGCGAAACGCTGGAAGGGATGTCCTTTGGCCCGGAGGCGCAGCCAGCGATCAGGATGCCTTCGGTCATCGTGGTGACTGGGTCCAGCTTGGGATGCCGCTCAATGTACCAGCCATCTGACGAGCAGGAGATGCCGAATAGTTGACCGGTTTGCTTGGCGTCAGCGCGCGGCTCCATCCCGCTGGACAGGATCACCATATCCACCGGAATGCGCCGCTGTTTACCGATGAAGGTATCTTCCACTTGGATGATGAGTTTGCCTTTTTCGTGCGGTTCGCGGGCCGCATCTGAGACTTCGGCCACTTTGCCGCGTACAAACAGCGTCCCTTCTTCCAGGATGCGCTGGTAGAACTCGTCATATGATTTGGCGGCGGTGCGCATATCGATATAGAATTCGTACACGGTAGCGCCGGTGCGTTCTTTGACGAGGTGGGCGAACTTCAGGCTTTGCATACAGCAAATAGTGGAGCAGTAATTGTTGTAATTTTTGTCGCGCGAGCCAACGCAGTGGATGATGCCCACTGATTCCGGTTTGGTTTTGCCGTCGCGCAGGGTGATTTCACCGCCAGTCGGGCCGGATGCGTTGCACAGGCGCTCAAATTCCATGCTGCTGAAGACGTTGGCGAGCCGTCCATAGCCATAATTGGTGACTCGCCGCGCGTCAAACATGTCGTAGCCGGTTGCCAGGATGATATTGCCCACTTCCACGTTCAGAATTTGATCCTGTTGGGTGAAGTCGATGGCGTTGGTGGGGCAGAACTTCTCGCAGGCCTTACATTTTCCGTTTTGGAAATAGGTGCAATTGGGCGCGTCAAGCACAGGAAACTTGGGGACAGCCTGGGCGAAGGGTGTGTAGATGACCTTGCGATAGCCGAGGCCGGCTTCATACTCATGATCGATGGTTTTCTTGGGGCATTTTTCCACGCAGATGCCGCAGCCGGTACATAATTCTTCATTGACGAAGCGCGCTTTTTTCTTGATGGCCACGCTGAAGTTGCCAATGTAACCCGAAACGCTCATCACTTCGCTCCAGGTGAGCAGGGTGATATTCGGATGTGTACCCGCCTCGACCATGCGCGGAGTCAGGATGCAGGCTGAGCAATCCAGGGTGGGGAAGGTCTTGTCAAATTGAGCCATGTGCCCACCGATGGACGGTTCGCGTTCCACCAGATAAACGTGAAAACCACCATTGGCAATTTCAAGGGAGGCTTGGATGCCAGCGATGCCGCCTCCGACCACCAGGGTGTTGGGGTTGATGGGTACTTTTAATTTTTCAAGCGCCTCATTGTGGATAATGCGTTTGACGGTGCCTGCCACCAGCGATTTCGACTTTTGAGTTGCCACCTCTTTATCGGTGTGTACCCACGAAACCTGCTCGCGAATGGAAACCAGTTCCGTTAAATAGGGGTTCAACCCGGCGCGTTCAGCCGCGGTACGGAAAGTCTTCTCGTGCAGGTGCGGGGAACAGGCCGCCACCACGACCCGGCTGAGTCCCAATTCCTTGATATCCTTTTCGATCATTTCCTGGCCGAGACTGGAGCACATGAATTTGTAATCGCGCGAGATTACCACGCCGTCTTTGCCGAGGTGCTCTTGGGCCCAATCACGCACGCCGACAACATCCACCGTTCCGGCGATGTTGCTGCCGCAGTGGCAGACGTAAACGCCGATTCTTTCATTCGGGGTTTTCTCATTTTCGCTCATTCCTGCCCCTCCTGGTTGATTTTTTCGACAACCTTCTTCTTGAGTCTGCGTTCAGGCATTGGTAGCCCTTCAGCTTTTTTCCGCGGAGTTTCGCCTGGGGGCAGCTCCATGCCAATGCGGGTGAGTGCTTTATTGGCGCTGACAAGTTCCATGCCAAAACCCACTTCTTTCGGATTTCCACCAAAGGCGAGTCCCATTAATTGAGTAAAGAACACAACAGGCATCTGATAGTTGGTGCCAAAAAAGTGATTAGTTTCTGCCTGGTAGGCGTCCAGGTTCATTTGGCACATCGGGCAGACTGTCACCATGATATCTGCTTGATGCTCTTCTGCCGAGGAAACAAGCCGGCGGATCAGTTCATAAGCCGTCTCAGGTCCAATTTGGGTCATGTGGCCGCCGCAACATTCAGTTTTAAGCGGGAATTCGATCACTTCTGCGCCCAGGGCTTTGAGCAGGTCATCCAACTCTGTTGGTTGCTCGAAATCTGACCAGCGGTGGGCAAAATCTGGGCGAGGCACCATGCAACCGAGATAAGGCGCTACGCGCATCCCCGCCAGTGGCCGGGTGACCTTGCTTTTTATGGTATCCAGGCCGATATCATTGATGAAAACATCCAGCAGGTGCCGAATTTGGAGGGAGCCGGGTTCATAATGCAGGCCACCAGCTGCCAGCGCCTGGTTGACTTTTTCTCCCAGCGCAGGGCGTTCGGCCATGTAATAATCTGCTTTTTCCAGATTTAAATAACAGGCTGAGCAGGGCGCCATGACGGTATTATGACCATTGGCTTGCTTGCTGGCTAATGCCAGGTTCCGCGCTATCAGTGAATAGGCGGGGATTAGATTGAGACTCACATATTCGGTTGCGCCGCAGCAGTTCCAATCGTCGATCTCATCCAATTCCATCTCCAGGGTCCCTTTGATGAAATTGAGAGAATCACCGTAGGCTTTGGCGCTGCCTTCCATGGAGCATCCGGGGTAGTAAATATATTTATTCATGATGTCAACTCCAGGGTTTTGGCCTTATTAAGGATGGCAGTGAGCTGGCTCATATTTTTGATCTGTTTGGGGATGATGCTCATGCGATCCTTTGTCAGCAGCCCCAGACCCATCAGCGCCATTCCGGGCAGGCGAAGCGGATAATGCCTGAGGTAGTGACGGGTGGCCAGTCCGAGCTCGTAGCTGCGCCCAAAAGTTTCCACCATTCCCACGAAAGTTTGAGAAAAATGGGGTGGGTTTGAGTCTCGATAGAGTTTGGCCTTGATGGCCATCCCTTTAAGGGTGTACATGACATCTGGAATGTGTACAATTTGTGGACAACGCACCACGCAGTGATAGCAAGAAACGCAAATCCAGGGTGTGTTGCTGTGCAGGACTTCACCGCGCATACCAGCCCGCAGCATGGCGAAAATCATACGCGGCGTATGATCCATATCCGCCGCTGACGGGCAGGAGCCACCGCAAGTTCCGCACTGAATGCACATTTCGAGGTGTGAAACTCCCGCTGTGGCAATGCTCACCTCGTGCAAAAGTGTCAAATCTTCTTGTTTGCGCAGACCTGCCTTTGGTTGGACAATCACTTTGGTTTGCGTCATAGCCCCTCCTTTTGGGAGCGAATAGACCGAGAGCCGTCTCTTTGCTGGTTAGGTCATTAAGAAACCTATACTCAGTATGCGTTTTTTTTCATTTTGTTATCAGTATTGGAAAGCACGCATAAAATGTGACATTTGTCACAAAGGAAAGTGATACTTGATCATTAAATCGTAAAAAAAAGAAGGCGTGAGTGAACTTCTTCCGAAAAGGATAATAAATTATCAGTTGACGTCTTAAAGCGACCAAATCGCATGACCGCCGGGTTGCATTTGTCATGCAGGCGTGCGACAAATATCATAAGAAACCAACTATTTGATATGACTTTGTGCGATAAAAGGTCTTGATGGAATACCCCAAATTCGTTGTTCAAAGAATGTTGATTGGACAAGTAGTTCGTTGTACAATCCAAGGAGTAACTCCCCTGGATTTTTGCTATTTCGTGATATGAAATTTATAAGGGATTGATCAATGAAAGAACTCGTCCTGCGCTACGGAACCAACCCTCAGCAATCGCCTGCTCGCGTGTATATGCAAAGCGGCGCTAATCTGCCAATCGTGGTGCATGGCGGCTCTCCGGGTTACATCAACCTGCTCGATGCCATGAATTCTTGGCAGCTGGTCCGGGAGTTAAAACAAGCCACCGGGCTTCCAGCGGCAGCATCCTTTAAGCATGTCAGCCCATCAGGAGCGGCAGTTGCTACGCCGCTGACAGAGACGCTGCGCAAAATCTACTTTGTCGATGACCTTGAACTTTCGCCGCTTGCCAGCGCCTACGCCCGGGCCCGTGGCGTGGATCGGTTGTGCTCCTTTGGCGATTTTGTGGCCCTTTCAGACACGGTGGATGTGTCCACGGCGCGCATCCTTGCCCGTGAAGTTTCGGACGGAGTGATCGCTCCCGGTTATCAGCCCGAAGCGCTTGAAATTTTGCGCAAGAAAAAACTGGGCAAGTACGCTATCGTCGAAATTGACCCGGCTTATGAACCGTCGGGTCTCGAAACTCGTGAAGTTTTTGGGATTACTTTTGAGCAGCATCGCCACGATCGTCTTGTCTCGCCCGCTGATTTTGCCAACCTTGTTACCATCAAGAAAGACCTTCCCGCTGAAGCTTTGCGCGATCTGACGATTGCCTGGATTACACTTAAATATACCCAGTCCAATTCAGTCTGTTTCGTGGTGGATGGGCAGACCATTGGCGTGGGGGCGGGGCAGCAATCGCGGATTCATTGCGTGCGCCTCGCCGGTCAAAAAGCTGATTTGTGGCGTCTGCGCCAGCATCCGCACGTGATGAATCTGCCCTTCAGGCCTGAAATCAAGCGCCCGGATCGTGACAATGCCATCGACCAATTCTTGCGGGATGACGTCACCCCCAATGTAAAAGCCGCCTGGAATGATATCTTTACCAGTGCACCACGCCAGCTGACAAGTGATGAAAAGCGTGCCTGGCTGGGCGTTATGGACGGAGTCACTTGTGGCTCGGATGCCTTTTTCCCCTTCCGCGATAGCATTGACCGCGCTGCCGCCAGCGGCGTGAAATATGTTCTCGAACCGGGCGGTTCCGCCCGCGACGAGGCCGTCATCCAGGCGGCCAATGCCTACGGTATGACGATGGTCTTTAGCGGCGTGCGCTTGTTTCATCACTAAAAAACTGCCCGCAGGCCGATCATTTTTCATAACATTGATAGGAGAACACCATGCCCAAAGCCATTCTCTCAGTCCACGATAAAACCGGAATTGTTGAATTTGCCAAAGGTCTGGCCGAACTCGGTTGGACGCTGCTCGCCTCGGGTGGCACTGCCAAATTGTTGCGCGAGAACGGGATTCCCGTCACCGAAGTGGCCGATTACACCCATTCGCCCGAGATTCTCGGCGGACGGGTAAAAACCCTGCATCCGGCCATTCATGGCGGCTTGCTGGCCCGTCCAACGGAGATTGATCACGAGCAGTTGCTGAATTTGGGCTGGGATTTCATCGACCTGGTGGCGGTCAATCTCTATCCGTTTGAGCAGACGATCGCCAAGCCGGGGGTGACCTATGCTGAGGTCATCGAAAATATTGATATTGGCGGGGTGACTTTGATCCGGGCGGCGGCCAAAAACCATGAGCGCGTCACTTTGATCTGTGATCCCGCGGATTATGATTCTGTTTTGACGGATTTGCAGCAGGGCGCAGTCTCGGCACAAAAACGGCAAGAATTGGCAGTCCAGGGATTCTCAACCACCGCGCATTATGATTACGTTATCTCAGAGTATCTGTCCAAGCGGACATTGTAAGATGCTCAGGGCAGGGAATTTGCCGTTTAACGGAATTTTGGCTTCGGGTGGCTAAGAATTTGAAAAAACTGCGGGTAACCAATCAGTTTTTAATGGAAAATGGATGAGGGTTTGAGCTTCATCCATTTTCCATTAAAAACTGATGGCGAATCGGGCCTGTGCTGATTTCGGCAATATGGCACTGGCATCTTCTGTATAAAATCGGTATAATTTGAGAAGATTTGCGGATAGGTAATTACTCCTGTGGATTCATTTCATTTCTGAAGGTTAATTTTAGAGGTGCCTATGTCTGATGATATTGCCTTGAGAGTGTTGATTCTTGAAGATCTCCCAGCAGATGCAGAAATCGTTTTGCAGGAGATGAAACGGTCTGGTTATCAATGTGTCAGCAGGCGGGTGGACACGCAACAAGTTTTTCTTGAAGCGCTCGAGATGGTTCCTGATATTATTCTGGCCGAAAATTCCCTGCCGAAGTTCAAAGCGTTGCAGGCGCTGCAACTTTTACAGGAACGCGGTCTGGATATTCCCTTGATTGTTGTGACAGAATCCAGCGATGCGGAAGCTGCGGTTGAGGCCATGCGGCACGGCGCCGCAGATTATTTGCTCAACACGCGATTAAGCCGCCTTGGCGCGGCGGTTCAGCGGGCTTTGCATCAAAAAATGTTGCGCGCTGAAAAGCGTAAGGCGGAAAATGATTTGCAGCGCGCGTATTCCGAGCTGTCTGCGGCTTACGAAGCTACAATTGAAGGTTGGTCGCGGGTGCTTGATTTGCGCGATAAAGAACTTGATGGCCACACCCGGCGCGTCACGGAATTAACCGTGCGCATGGCCCAGGCGCTGAAGATCTCTGAAGATCAGATTATCCATATTCGGCGCGGCGCGCTGCTGCATGACATTGGGAAAATGGCGATTTCTGACGGGATTCTTCAGAAACCCGGGCCGCTTTCTGAAGATGAATGGCATGAAATGCGCCGACATCCTGAGTATGCCCATCAGATGCTTTTCCCCATCGCTCACCTGCGCCCGGCGCTTGAAATTCCCTATTGTCATCATGAGCGTTGGGATGGTACCGGCTATCCGCGCGGCATCAAGGGAGCCGAAATACCGCTCTCTGCGCGCATATTTTCCATTATTGATGTGTGGGATACGCTGCTCGCCAGCCGCCCATACCGTCCGGGCGGCACGGAAGAATCCGTGGCTGGCTATATTCGCAAAAATGCCGGAATCTTGTTTGACCCTCAACTGGTAGAGGCCTTCCTCGCTCTGAATTACAGGGAAGGCGTCATCCACGCGTAGTTTGGTTTTATTTCCCCACGAAAATGATCAAAAGCCTGCGCGCAATTACCAGGTGCAGCTGGGGCAGGTGGTGATGCCCGCAGATTTTTCGACGCGCTTGTACATGGTGACATTGGTAAAAGGTTCGCCGAGAATGCCATCGTGAATTGCCCACGAGCGCAGTCGGATGCTTTGGGAAGCTTCCCGGGTGCGGAAAGGGGTCGATTCGTCGAGCCGGGCATGCAAGTCACCGCCGGGGGCAAACCCGGATTCGATATTTTCCATTAATTTGCGGCCCTGCTGATAGGTGAAGCCATACCGTTCAAAAATGACGGCATTGTGATAATAGAGCGGTTCGACAAAATAAATGTCATGCCCGAGGCTGGAGACGAGTTTCTCAAAGGATTTGATGGCTGGGGAGAGCAAGCGCAAGCCGTGACGAATCTGTCCGGGAGCGAGATGAGCTTGCATGGCGGCTTGTTCGGCGGCCAGATTGCGATTGAGCGTGCCAAAGCGCGTCGTTGAGCCATCGGGCATACGGTCAACGTCATAGCGCGGGGCATCAGGGTCATTCAAGATGTAGAGCAAAATGTGAATTTGCCCATTCATGGTATCGGTCAGGTGACCATAGAGAATCGGGTCGGGAAAGCGCTGCTCGTGATACAGATAAATTTCCACGTCGGTGCTGCCGGGCGCAAATTTGAACTGTAGAAAATTCACGGCGCGGATGGAATCGAGCGGCGGGAGCTTGAAGCGTTCCAGCAATTCATTTGGGACGCAGCGGCTGTAGATTTCGCGTTTTTGGGCTTCCGGGAGCAGGTTAATCCCGCCTATGGTGGAGGGGGGCATGGGTTTTCTCCGTTGAATTAGATGCGCGAATCGCGTGCAGATTCGCGTTCCTGGTCGCGTTTGGCGATGCTGTCACGTTTGTCGTGCAGTTTCTTGCCTTTTGCGATGGCGATTTCGATCTTGGCGCGTCCGTTCTTGAGATAAACCTTGAGCGGAATGATCGTAACGCCTTTTTGGCGGACTTCATTCCACATTTTTCGGATTTCTTTTTTGTGCAGCAAGAGCCGTCTGCGGCGTTTTGGGTCATGGTTGAAGCGGTTGGCCTGTTCGTAAGGGGCAATGTGCGCCTCGATCAGCCAGGCTTCCTTGCCGCCTTCGATGTCGATAAAGGCTTCGGCCAGGCTCATTTGCCCGGCGCGCACGGATTTAATCTCCGAGCCTTGCAGGGACAGCCCGGCTTCATAGTGTTCGAGCAGGAAATATTCAAAACCGGCTTTGCGGTTTGTAGCAACAATTTTTATGTTTTCGTCGGTCATCTTGTTTTTATGTTACCACGAGTTGTGGATTTGATATTTGGAAATTTGAGATTGGTTGGATCGAATTCTTTGGATGGTGGCGTCAGCCCCAGCGCAGGATGGCGAAACCCGCCAGCCCGCGCAGAATTCCAAAAATGACCAAGGCGGTCGGCAGGCTGATATTTTGGGCAATGACCGGGCCAAGCAGCGAACCTGTCAGCACCGAGGCGTTCAGGATGATGTTGTACCAGGCCAGATGCGAGGGCCGGTCGTTTTCGGGACATTTTTCGATGATGTAATTGGTCGAGGCGCCGCCCACCAGCGCCCAGACCAGCCCTCCCAACAACGAAACTGCAAAATATTGCCAGACCTGGCTGGTGATGGCCAACAGTCCCGGATAGAGCGCCATGCCGACCACGCCCCAGCCGGTCACATCTTTGTGTCCGATGCGCCGCACCAGGTGATTGAGTTGGGTGGAGGTGATCAGAACGGCCAGGTAGAACAGCGCGGTGCCGATGCCCAGGGTTTCATCTGTCAGGTGCAAGACGCGCACAAAGTACAGCGGAAAAAGCGGAATGGCAAGATATTGCGCGACGTGGAAGACCAGCATCACCAGCAAAGTGGAGCGAAACGGAGTCTTCCACACGTCGGCGCGGATGGCAGCGCGCCAGCCTGGGCGGGGATTCGCTCCATTGGAAGGTGAGATAGGTGCCCGGGTGGGGTTTTCTGGCTGGATTTGTCCGGGGATGGGTTTGATGAAATAGAGGTGGACACTGCTCATCGCGGCGCCGATAAATCCAATCAAAAAGACGATCTGGTAATTGAGTGGAAAGGCGATCCTATCGAGCAGGTAACCGCTGACGAGCGACGAGATCATGAACATGACCGATAGCACGATGTTGCGGACGCCCGCCACGTAGGCGCGCCATTCGGCGGGGACGGATTCGGCGAACAGGGCGCTGAAACCGACCGAGAGTCCCACCAGCGGAATTCCCATCAGCAGGCCGATCACGATCAGCGCCCAAATTTGACCTTGCGCACCGAACAGCCAGGGCAGGGGAATGTAGCATAAAAAACCCACACGGTAGAAGACCGAGGCCCAGAAGACAGCCTGTCCGCGGGCGCGTTTTTCGAGCCAGCGCCCGGCCGGAATGGCAAAGATCAGGCTGATGATGGCGGAGATGGCCCCCAACAGTCCAATTTGAAAGCCGCTTGCCCCAATGCGCGTGGCGTAGACGTTGAGAAAGTTGACCGCCGAGCCGCTTAACACGCCGAACCAGCCGATGTCGAAATACATGTGCATGAAGTTTGCACGGTATTCTGCGGGGATGGCCGGGTTGTTGATGAACTTTTTGATTGAAATCACTGGATTATTATAATGGGCTGCTATGGAAAAAGGTCAATAGATAACCACCGAGAGGCCTAGGTGCCAGGCGCGCCAAGTTCGATCGTAAGTATTTGCGCAAAATGTGGCTTGAGACGAAAGCGTAAATGCTTGGTGATAAAAACGGTTTTCTTGGCGCCTTTGCCGCTTGGCGTTTTGGCGGTAAGTTTTTAAAGGAGCGTCTTCCTTTGTGATGGCTTACTTGCCGATAAATGTTCCGCCGTGGACGAAGATCGAGCGCAGGAAGGTATTTTCCTGCAGGTCATCCAGGTAGACGCCGTTGCGGCTGCGCGAGGAGTGCAGCACTTTCCAGCCGCCCATGCTGACGCCGACGTGTGAGATGTGGCCGCCATCGCCCTCGCCAAAAAAGAACAGGTCGCCCGGTTCGAGCGGCGCCTCGATATGCCGCGCCTCGGTTGACTGCAGATCGGCGTCACGCGGCAGTTCCAGCCCGCACAGGCGATACATCAGGCGCGCAAAACCGGAACAATCGATGCCGTTGCCAGTCACGCCGCCCCACAGGTACGGCACGCCGATCAGACGTTGCGCATCGCGCACGATTTGCTCCCGGCGCGCTTCCGCGCTTTGGGGCAGGGCGGACAGGTCGCGCAGTTCGGCCAGCGGCAGCCAGCCGCTGACATGCGCCTGCACTTGCGCCCAGCCGTCCTGCATACCGCTGACCTTGACGCGCGTTCCGCAGAAAATGCGCGAAAGGATCGGCGCGCTGGAGTCCGCTTCCGCGCGCAGTTCCAGCGCCGGGGCGAGCACAATATGCGTCGGCGCGGGGCTAATCTTTTCGGTCAGGTAGGGTTTGAACGTCCAGCCGAGATAACCATCCGGCTGGCGGACGTAAACCCAGCGTTCCAGTTCTTCCAAAACTTCCACTTCTTCGCCGAACACCAATTGGCTGGTCATTTCCGAGATAAACGATGTCGATTTGTGCAGACTGGTTAGATTCGTGCCGACCGTCAGCTGCGGATTGTGCGGCTGGCGCAGGACGCGGACACTGCTCGCGTCGACCCGTATGCCGGGCATGTGCTGCGAAAGGCCATCGGTCAAGGCCTGAAGGTCGTCCGCGCCGAGCACACGCCCGCTTAATGTGAGTTGATCGCCCTGCAGGGCGGGCGTCTCGATTTCGAAGACATTCAGCCGGTTATCACTGCGTTCCTGCGCCAGTTTCTCGATCAATTCTTGGATTGTATTCATAAGGCTGCTCCAAAATGGGTGGGATTGTTTAATCAAAGCCGCTTCTATTTTAGCCCAATATGCCGCGCTTTGTGTTGAGCGTCACGATGTATAATTTCGTTGCTTATCACACCTGACGGAGGCTGGCTATGTCTACAATTGAAATTAACGGCGCCCATATTTATTATCAGGTCTATGGCGATGATCACGCCGGGCGCGTGCCCATTTTGCTGATCCACGGTTCAACGATCACCGGCGAGCTGGATTGGGCGCAGATTGCGCCGCTGCTTGCGCGGGACTACAAAGTCTATGTGCCCGACTGCCGCGGACACGGGAAAAGCACCAATCCCGGCGGCAAATATTCCTTCCGGCAAATGGCGGCGGATAATGCGGCCTTCATCCGGGCGCTGGGTTACGAGCGCATGCACATCATCGGCCATTCCAATGGCGGGAATGTGGCCCTGGTGACGCTGCTGGAACATCCCGAGGTCACGCAGACAGCCATTCCGCAGGCCGCTAACGCTTATGTGACGGATTATTTGCGGCAGCGCGAGCCGGTTGTGCTCGAACCGGATTATTACCAGGCGCATAATCCCGGCTCGGTGCAGGAGATGATCGTGGCGCACGGCGAGCTGCACGGCCTGGATTACTGGCGCACACTGCTGAACATCACCATGCAGGAAATCATCACGGAGCCGAATTACACCCCGGCCGATCTGGCCAAAGTGACCCGCCCGGTGCTTTCCATCATGGGCGCCGAAGACCGGGTTAACGCGCCCGACCGGCATGGACAGTTTATCGCCGAGCATATCCCCGGCGCGGAAGTTTGGATCCCGGATGGGATTGGGCATAATGTCCATCTCGAAATCCCCGAGGAATGGCTGGCAAAAGTGTTGGATTTTCTGAAACGACGAGGCAAATCATGAAACTAACCATTGAACCGATTACGCTCAACCTGAAGACCACCTTTCGAATCGCGCACGGCGCGGACGATCAGCGTTTTAACGTGCTGGTGCATCTCGACGAAGGCGTGGGCGAAGCGCCTGCTGTCACCTATTACGGCGAAACGCAGGAAAAAATCGTCGCTTACCTGAAAAGCGTGCCCGATCTGGGTGATGACCTGTTTGATCTGGATGGAATTCTGGCGCGCCTGCCGCCCGGTTCACGCGCCGCGCGCGCCGCCGTGGATGTGGCCATGCATGATCTGTGGGGCAAGCGTCTCGGGCAGCCGCTCTACCGGCTGTTTGGGCTGAATCCAACCCATTTGCCGCAGACCTCCTTCACGATTGCGATGGATGAACCCGAGATCATGGCGCAGCGTGCCAGGGATTCGGGCTATCCCATCATCAAGGTCAAGCTGGGGGGCAAGGAAAGCGATGAGGCGATGGTCGCAGCCATCCGCAACGCGACCGACGCCCGGTTGCGGGTGGATGCCAACGCCGGTTGGACGCGCGAGCAGGCCCTGAGATTGATTCCGCGCCTGGCGGCTTATGACCTGGAATTTGTCGAGCAGCCGCTGGCGGTGGATGATATCGAGGGGTATTTCTGGCTGAAAGAGAAATTGCGCGGCGAAAGCGCCAAGCTGCCGATCTTTGCCGATGAAAGCGCCAAGAATTCCAAAGATATTGCGAAGCTGGCCGGGGCCGTGGATGGGGTTGTGGTCAAAACGATGAAAACGGAGGGCCTGCGCGAGGCGCTGCGCGCCATCCATACCGCGCGCGCTTTCGATATGCAGATCATGCTCTCGTGCATGGTGGAGTCTTCGGTGGGGGTGACCGCGGCGGCGCACCTGGCTCCGCTGTGCGAATTTCTTGACCTGGACGGCCCGCTTTTGATCAAGAATGATCCCTACCGCGGCCTGCGCTACGCTGGCGCCACCCTGACCCTGCCCGACGCGCCCGGCATTGGGCTGGAAAGAATCGCTTAAAGTGCTTCTCCTCCCCCAAATTCCAAAGTGCGGAATTTGGGGCTGTTTCGCCTGCCGTGTTCTCTGGCAGGAGGTTGGGAGGGGGCTGTTCAGTTGTTCACCTTTTATCTTTTGTGTGAGCGCGCAAAAACCATCGAACCGCGAAGTTCGCGAAGTTTTTATTTTGGGATGCTGGCTGGCGCAGGATTTTCAAAATTTCCTTGGTGTCTTTGGCCGCTTGGCCCCTTGGCGGTAAGGTTTTTATTGCTGCGAAAGGTATCCATGACTCCTGTCACCTGCAGCGATGACGGCAGGCATGCCCTGGGAACCAATTTGATGATTGCAGGCACCCGCTCGAAAGCGGGGGGACGGGTAAAATCGCTGCAACACTCAACCCAGGAGCACAACATGAGCATGAAAAAATCCATTTATATATTCGTCTGCGCCGCATTGCTGCTGACCGCCTGCGCGGGCGCAGCGCCGACAGCCGCCGTCAGCCAGCCCGCAGCCACGCCGGGACTCGTCGTCACCAGTCCTGCCGCCAGCCTGCCAGCCGGCCAACCCGCCCCAACCCAGCAGGCCAGCCCCGCGCAGCCCGCCGCGAACCTGACCTATCCAATTGTGGATACGGGGCAGGGCAAGTGCTACGATAACAGCGTCGAAATGACCTGTTCGCAGACCAGTTTCTTCGGGCAGGATGCCCAATATACCAGCCATGCGCCCGGCTACAGCCTGAGCGCCGACGGCTTGACCGTCAATGACCTGGTGACTGGCCTGACCTGGCAGCGCAGCCCGGAAACCAACGGCGATGGCGCGCTCAACAAAAGCGACAAGCTGACCCTGGCGCAGGCGCAGGCCCTGCCCGCCCAATTGAACGCCGCCAATTTCGGCGGGTATTCGGACTGGAGGCTGCCTTCGATCAAGGAACTCTATTCGCTGATCGACTTCCGCGGCACCGATCCGAGCGTCGGCAGCGGCACGGTGCAGTTGATCCCCTTTATCGACACCACCTACTTCCAGTTTGTCTACGGCGATGCCCAATCCGGCGAGCGCACGATCGACTCGCAGTACGCTTCCGGCACGGTCTACGTCGGCCCGTCCTCGCGCGGCGGCCAAAAGCTGTTCGGCGTCAATTTTGCCGATGGGCGCATCAAGGGCTATGACCTGAGCATGCCCGGCGGCGCGGAAAAGACCTTCTTTGTGATTTGCGTGCGGGGGAATCCCCAATATGGGCAGAACGCTTTTCAGGATAACGGCGACCAGACCATCAGCGACGCCGCCACCGGCCTGACCTGGGCCAAAGCCGACAGCGGCAGTGCCATGAACTGGCAGCAGGCGCTCAGCTGGGTGCAGGCCCAGAACGCCGCCAATTATCTCGGTCACAATGACTGGCGTCTGCCGGATATCAAGGAGTTGCAGAGCATCGTGGATTACAGCCGCTCGCCGGATGCCAGCGCTTCGGCGGCGATTGACCCGCTTTTTGAGAGCACCCGCCTGAGCAACGAGGCCGGTCAGGAAGATTATCCATTTTACTGGAGCGGTTCCACGCACGCCGGTTCGACGGGCAAGGGCGAGACCGCCGATTACATGGCCTTTGGCCGCGCGCTGGGCTACATGGACAGCGCCTGGGTGGATGTGCACGGTGCGGGTGCGCAGCGCAGCGACCCCAAGAGTGGGGATGCCGCCCAATTCCCGCAGGGACGCGGGCCGCAGGGCGACGCCATCCGCATCCAGAACTATGTGCGCCTGGTGCGCGGCGGGCAAGTCACGTTGACTCTCGACGGCAACCCCAGCGCCACGCTCCCATCCATGACGGTGGAAGTGACCGGTGTTCAGCAAACTGGCCCCGGCGGCAGCGGCGCGGGCGGCAGCGGCACCAATGGTCAGAGCGGCGGCTTGCCCGGCGGAATGGGCGGTACGCCCCCGCAGGCCGCCATCAACGCCTGCTCGGCTAGCAGCCAGGGCGCGGCCTGTTCGTTCACTTCCCCCAATGGCCTGGTCAGCGGCGCCTGCCAGACCATCCAGCAAGTATTGGCCTGCGTGCCCGCCAACCGCCCGTAAGTCTTTTGGAGTAACCGTTCACGGCGCATGTTTTCACCGCCACGCCGAGAAAATCGCCAAGACGCAGAGAAAATTGCCAAGTTCGCCAAGTTTTTATATCATGCACCCGGTCATAAATTGCGGTTTTCTACAATAAGCAAAAAAACGCAATTTGTGACCGGGCGGAGTATAAGAACAGCGTGTTTGGCAGTAAGTCAGGAACACCTGAGATTAAGTTCAAGGCCTTTCTTTAAAATTTTGGCGCCTTGTGCTCCTTGGCGGTTAATGGGTCTGAACGACGTTCTTCTGTTCAGGGATTCACCAACTCCAGCGCCAGCAGTTCTTCTTCCCCGGCGCGGAAATAGGCGCGGTATGGAAATTTTGCCAGGATGGCGGCGTAGGCCGTCTGGGAGATCTTAAACTTGTGACCTTCCAGTGTACAGAAATATTCAATATCGAACTCATCATCAGTGATGTGTATTTCTTTATGTGTCACCCTGGGTAGGCCTTGCGCGGTTTGCACTGCGCCGCTTTCGGCTTGCTGGCGCAGTGCCTGCAGCTGGGTAGGGTCGTATGAAAAGACGAGTTCCAGCACCCGGCCCAGGTTGGCGCGCAGCTCGGCTTCGCTGGAGAGCGGCTCAAGGCTCAACAGCCAGTTGCGCGGAGTGAGATAGTAAAAGCAATACGCGCCGGGCGGCAGCTGGTAGCCGATCCCCACCAGCCCGCCCTGGGCGATCAACCGGCCAGAGTTGGTTTTGGCGCTATACCGGGCAGAACTGCCCAGGGCGGGCAGCTGGAAGTCAATCGTGCCGGTTTCTGCCTGCACGGGCGCCGTCAGCAGTTTGCGGCGCAGGTTCCAGGTGGTGAAGCCGCGCAGCGCGGCAAAGATGCTCACCGCCGCCAGGATCCAGCCCAACAGGCTGAGCAGGCCAGACCCGGCGGAGGCGGCGAAGGCGTAGAACAGGCCGCCGAAGAGCAGCATGCCCAGCGTTGTCCACAGCCACAGGGCGGGGTTGACACTAGCCTTGATCTCCTGAATCTGGGCGGCGGTTTTTTTGCCCTGTTTGTTCTCTGCAATGGATTTGAAGTTGAATAATTCCAGCATGATAGCCTCCGGGCGGTGATGGTTGAATTGGAAATGGGCGCGAGCACAGGTATTTTAACTGTAGTGGACCCCAAAAACTGGACGGTTTTTGGTCGATCCTAAGGGGTGGTCTGATCGGGTTGAGCTAACCGCCAGGCGATTTCAAACTCAACGGGTGTCAGATACCCCAGTGATGA
>CAILYI010000122.1 GCA_903838415.1 uncultured Anaerolineae bacterium
ATCTATATTGCGGTGGAACCGAAAACCGCAACTGATCAGGAAAAAATGGGCGAGGCGCTGCACAAGCTCGCCGAAGAAGACCCAACCTTCCGTGTTCGCACCGACGAAACGACCGGACAGACGATTATTGCCGGTATGGGCGAGCTGCATCTGGAAGTGTTTGTTGACCGCATGCTGCGCGAATTCAAGGTGCAGGCCAATATTGGCAAGCCGCGTGTAGCTTACCGTGAGTCGATCACCCGTAAGGTCGAAAAGGTCAACCTCAAGTATGCCAAGCAGTCTGGTGGCCACGGGCAATATGGTCACGTGGTGATCAGTATGGAACCCGGGGAACGCGGTTCTGGCGTTATCTTTGAAAATAAGATTGTGGGCGGCACCATCCCCAAAGAATATATTCCGGCAGTGGAAAAAGGCGTCAAAGAAGCCTCCGAAAGTGGCGTTCTGGCTGGATATCCCGTCGTGGACTTAAAAGTAACCCTGATTGACGGCTCTTTCCATGAAGTCGATTCGAACGAAATGGCATTCAAGATGGCCGGTTCGATGGCTTTCAAGGAAGGTGTTCAGCGCGGTGGTCCTGTTTTGCTGGAACCGATCATGAAGGTGGAGGCTATTGCTCCAGAAGAATACCTTGGCTCTGTCATTGGCCAGTTGAACAGTCGTCGCGGCATGATCTTGGGCATGGAAATGCGCCCCGGCAATGCTCAGGCGGTTAACGCAATGGTCCCGCTGGGTGAGATGTTTGGTTATGCAACCGAACTGCGCTCTGCAACTCAGGGCCGTGGCGTGTTCTCGATGGAATTTGACCACTATGCGCCCGTAAGCGATTCTGTGGCGCAAGACCTTATCAAAGCATAATTTCTCTTTCAAGTATTAAGCATTAAAAGGAGCGATCATTCATGGCGAAGCAGAAATTTGACCGCAGCAAGCCGCATCTGAATGTGGGCACGATGGGACACATCGACCACGGCAAGACGACTTTGACGGCGGCGATCACAAAAGTATCGCAGATGTTGGGCAAGGCTGATTTCAAGGCCTATGACCAGATTGATAATGCACCCGAAGAAAAAGCGCGTGGCATTACGATCAACATCGCGCATGTTGA
Source organism: uncultured Anaerolineae bacterium (assembly GCA_903838415.1). GTDB lineage: Bacteria > Chloroflexota > Anaerolineae > Anaerolineales > Villigracilaceae > UBA5195. The sequence goes on from CAILYI010000122.1 coordinate 1,103, forward strand.
ATACAGCACCGACAAGCGGCATTATGCCCACGTCGACATGCCGGGTCACCGTGACTATATCAAAAACATGATCACCGGTGCGGCGCAGGTTGATGGCGCCATCCTGGTGGTGGCAGCTCCCGATGGCCCGATGCCACAGACGCACGAACATGTGCTGCTGGCTCGCCAGGTGAACGTGCCGAGCATCGTGATTTTCTTGAATAAGATTGACATGATGGACGACCCGGAACTGCTCGAGCTGGTGGAACTGGAACTGCGCGAACTGCTGACGAAGCAGGGCTTCCCGGGTGATGAGACCCCGATTGTGCGCGGCTCTGCCAAGCAGGCCTTGGAGAGCACCTCAACCGATCCGAACGCCCCTGAATATGTCTGCATCAGGGAAATTCTGCGTGTGATTGACGAATACATTCCCGAGCCGAAGCGTGAGACTGAAAAGCCGTTCATGATGGCGGCTGAAGATGTCTTCTCGATCAAGGGCCGCGGCACAGTCGTCACTGGTCGTATTGATCGCGGTATCATCAAAGTAGGTGAACCGATTGAAATCATTGGTCTGCGCACCACGCAGAACTCAGTGGTGACAGGCGTGGAAATGTTCCACAAGTTGTTGGATGAAGGTCGGGCTGGAGATAACGTAGGTTTGCTTTTGCGCGGTATCGAACGCAACGATGTGGAGCGTGGCCAGGTGTTGGCCAAGCCGAAGTCAATTACGCCGCACAAGAAGTTCCTGGCTGAAGTGTACGTGCTGAAGAAGGAAGAAGGCGGACGTCACAAGGCTTTCTTCTCGGGCTATCGTCCGCAGTTCTACATTCGCACGATGGATGTGACCGGCGACATTACCCTGCCCGAGGGCGTGGAAATGGTTATGCCGGGCGACAACGTGAACCTGACGGTAGAGTTGATTGTGCCGGTAGCGTTGGAGCAAGGCCTGAAGTTCGCCATCCGCGAAGGTGGCCTGACCGTGGGCGCTGGCGTTATCACCAAGATCATC
>CAILYI010000123.1 GCA_903838415.1 uncultured Anaerolineae bacterium
AAGCTTGCTGAACTGGATGGCAGGATTGCCAGGGTTTTGTCAAACGATTACGGCGGTGATTTGTTCAGCCAATCCAGCGATGGCCAGAAGGCGCTCAACGAGACCCTGCAAGTCCTGAACGAGATTGATCAGACCGCCGCCATCCCGGCTGCGGTGCCCGCCAGGGAGCTGGCGCTGAATGTTGCCAATACCACGCTGATCGCGGCCCAGTCTGCGCTGATCTGGGTCTCGGCGCCAACCCCCGCAAATCTGAGCAGCGCGCAGCAGGCGCTGGATGCTGCTCATACAACCATGTCAATTTTGGAGGCCAGTCAATGGGATGAGACAAAGTAAGCCCGGTTAGCCCGGTGACGATGCAGGTCTTGAACGGTTTGATCGATGCTCAGACGAAATTGCGGGATGCGGCCGAGAAACGCTGGTCGTTTGCGCGCGAGGCGCTCTTCAATCTGGCGCGGCTGGTGGCGGCAGACTGGCTCGAAGAACGGTTGCAGCAGAAGGGCGGGCTGGAAGTGGTACGCATTGAAGAGCTTTCCCAGGTGGTGTTCGAGCGCGTCAGCACCCTGCACTCCGCTCACATTCACCCGAATGCGGAGCAGGTGCATAATGTGCTGGCCCGTATCGATGCACTTCATCAGGAAGTGGAGAAATTTACTTTGCTGGCCAACGGGTACAAGGGCGAGCTGGACAATGCCAATCTGGAAATCACGCGTCTAAAAATCCAGGCCGATGACAAAAAGAGCAAACCTGCTGTAAAGGTGATCGATGCGGTTGTTCGCAATGTTACACCGACACCTTCTCGTGACGTGATTCCACCTGAACCTGTTGATCCTGAGTTCCAAGCCTCATCGCCTGCGCCTGCCTGGTTTCAGAAGTGGGCAGCGAGCGAAGGGTTCGAGAAGCAATCCTTCGTCATACGCTTGATGGGCGATACTGGACTTTCTGTAAGGCCTGAAATCATGAAGGCGCTAACTACCAAATATGATGCTGCGCGAACATCCGGTGCGTGTGTAAGGGCCTTCAATTACCTGGTTGATAATCTTTTCATTATCACGGGCGAGACAGATGGTGGATTGCCGGGTCATCCTCCGCAGACGGTTCGGCTGGGGCCGCTAGGCGAAACCGCTTACCAACTCATGACTGGAAAGCGGTCGGTGAAGGCTACCTTCGATGAGATCCGTTCAGCGCATGGCACAGATGCGCATACTTTGCTGATTTTGAAGGTGGGCTCCATCTTGGAAGCCGAAGACTATGAAATCTTTTCAATGGGCGAGATGGAATTCACGCTACCAGATGGCCGCATTACTTCCCCGGACATTCTGGCTAAATCAAAACGGAACGGGAAGGAGATCCATGTTGAGGTTGAGCGCAATACAGGTAAAGGCGATCCGGCTGCGCGTGAACGCAAATGGCAAAGCGCTTTTGATGCAGGCCAGGGGTTTTTATATGTCTTTTGCGAATCAGAAAAGATCCAAAAAAATATTTCGCAAGAGATAAACCATGCTCTGGCATCCGAAGCGCGGCTGGAGCGGGCAAACATATTTATGAATAACCTGGATTCTATTGCAGCCAACCAAAGACATCCGGATGGCAGTATCTGGGTATCTCAGAAACGGTCATAAATTGATGGGTACAAACCATCTTGATATTGATGCTGTGGATACAAACCCATGGATACAAACCTTATTTTTGTACCCGTGCGTGGGTCCAAACTACCCAAACCTGTGTTTTTAGCAGTTTGAAAGCCACAAATTGGCAAGGTTTTGGGTACAAACCCCTGGGTACAAACAAGTTTGTACCCGTTAAAAGCCGGGTTAGTAGACTAGGGAATAAGTACCCACTGGCCCAAAAGGTACAAACTCCACACTCCGTTTTCACGCCACCAGGAAATCTCACGACCCCGAAAGGATACCCGATGACCAAACACTCTACCACCACCCCCGACCAAAAACAATCGTTTGCCCGCTGGCTTTCCAGCCAGTTGACCTTTCGTACTTGGAAAGCGATTGACCTGGCAAACCATGCCAACCCGAGCGAAAGTACCATCTGCCTATTCCTGCACGCCCAGCGCGCTCCGGAACCGGTCTCCTGCAGGAAGCTGGCCCACGGGCTGGGGCTGCCGGTTGCCCTGGTTTACGAGCAGGCAGGATACCTGTCGTCTGGCTCCGAGAGTTTGTCCAGCCCGAAGCGTTCCCTTATTGAACTGGTGAAACGCATGCCGGAGGCTGAAGCGCTCAAGCTGCTGGCCCGCTCCCAGGCCCGCATGGTAATCCAGGCGAATGGGAAGTGGTGGGCGTGAGCAGTACCTACCCGACACGCCCATAGTAATTCTATATGTCATAAGCATGCTATTCTTTCAATGAGAAAAAACCATTCAGATTTTCAGCTTCCCCCAAACTGCTGGATTTGCTCGTAATTCATACATCCTTTTGGAATATGCAGCCCAGGCGCAAAGCACGTCTTGTGTAAATACGCAACGGAATTGCATATTTGCACAAGACGTGCTTTGATGAAAATGTTCAACAGTCCGCTTTCCAGCAATAACTAAGCCCGGCACGATTTGCTAAGCAAACCGCACTGGCATGGAGCGCTTTCATGATCGCAAGAACGCTGACATCCAAAATCATCGCCCTGGCGCAGAAATTTCAGGTCATCACGCTGACTGGACCGCGCCAATCTGGGAAGACCACTTTAGTCAAAGCTGCTTTTCCAGCCCTGCCTTACGTCTCATTGGAAGAACCGGATATCCGTCAAATTGCACTGACTGATCCTCGTGGTTTCCTCTCCAACTACCCCATTGGTGCAATCCTGGATGAAATCCAAAACACCCCTGACCTGTTTTCCTACATCCAGAAATTGGTGGACGAAAACCGACAACTTCAATTTATCCTGACTTGTTCATCGAATTTCCTATTGATGGAAAAAATCAGCCAAACTCTGGCAGGACGCACTGCAGTTCTGCGTTTGTTACCCTTTTCGTTTGCCGAATTGGAACCCGGTTTAGTAACATACGAAAGCCTGATTTTCAAAGGTCAGTATCCGCGCATATACGATCGAGAAATTGCCCCTACCGATTTTTACCCGGCCTACATTCAGACTTACATCGAAAGGGATGTGCGCCTGATAAAAAATATCGGGGATATCAACGCTTTTATTCAATTTACCCGACTGTGCGCCGGGCGCATCGGACAACTGCTCAACCTTGCCAGCCTGGCAACCGACGCTGGAATCAGCCCAAACACGGCTAAAGCCTGGCTCTCCATTTTAGAGAGTTCCTATATCCTGTACCGTCTGCAACCTTACCACAGCAATTTCAATAAGCAGCTGGTCAAATCGCCTAAGCTCTATTTTTACGACACGGGTGTTGCTTGCTCGTTGCTCGGTCTCCGTGATGAAAGCCAGGTCAACTTGCATTACCTGAAAGGTGCACTCTTTGAGAACCTGATCATCAACGAATTCATCAAGCGCAACTTCCATCGCTGTGAGAATTGCCAGCCGTACTTTTGGCAGGATAGTCATGGCAAAGAGATTGACTGTCTACTGGTGGCTGGAGAAAAAATCACACCGGTGGAGATCAAATCAAGCAAAACGATGTCCACCAGTTACTTTGACAATCTCAAATCCTGGCTTCAATTGTTGAACTTGCCGCAGGGCCAAGGGTATGTGGTCTACGGTGGGGAAGAGTCCATGCAAACCAGCGTTGGCACTTTTGTCAGTTGGCGGCAACTGGAACGCATCCCAGAATAAGGGCCAGGAAAATAATCCTGGCCAAATGGAATTTGTGATTTTGACAAAAGCAAATCAAAGAAAAGACCACTTTCACAAGCAATACTGTGTGGATAAACGAAAACGAGATGACCCCTGCTACAATTTGATGCATCATCTTCTGCAAGAAGCACCGGATCCAGAAACCGGGGCGCGGTTGTTGGGCAAAACTGTATGCCGGGAAGACGCTGGCTGAGCAGCACCTGGGATAAGGGGGGCTATTGCATCCAACCAATCTCCCCCAAATGTTTGATATTTCCTTACGAACAGGTTTAAATTCTGTGCGTAAACGGGAACGCCAAGTACTAACTCAGTACTCGGCGTTCCCGTTTCTTGCGCTCCATCCAAAGCATACGTTCACCCCCCTCCCTCAGGGGGGACGCTTGGATTTCCTTGATCAGAAACAACACGGTTGCGACCATTATGCTTGGCGCGATACATCGCTCCATCAGCATTTCTGAGCAGATCGTCGATCCTCAACATTGCATCCGAAATAGTTGCCACACCAACACTGATGGTAAGGGGTTTTCTCAATATCTGGTCAGCTGTTGTGTTAGCCCCGGCCCCTGTATGTGCATAGAAAGACGTATTAGCGATGGCCTGCCGCGCCCGCTCAGCCAATGCAACTGCATCTTCCAACAAAGTGTCCGGCAAAAGCACGGCAAATTCATCGCCGCCCATTCGCCCTATCAGATCAATTTCACGCAGGCTTGATTTCAGAATTCTCGCCACCTGCTGGAGCGCCAAATCCCCGACTCCATGGCCAAAAGTATCATTAATTTTTTTGAACTCGTCAATATCCAACATCATAAACGCCAGGGGCTGATTGTGGCGCTGAGCGCGTTTGAACTCCTCCGCGCCACGCTGCATAAAATAGCGCTGGTTATATAAATTTGTCAGGTAATCGGTCAATGCCAGTTTTTCCAACTCCAAGTTCAACAGGCGGATCTTTTCTTCGGTTGCTTTACGCACGGTAATGTCCCGATGAAATGCCTGAATGATGTTTTTCCCATCGACAAAAATCAAGCCGAGTGACACTTCCAGGGGAAAAACATGACCATCCTTGTGATAGTGTTCCACTTCAAAATTAATAGCTTCGCCTGCAAAAGCGCGGCGCATCCTATCAGGCGCCAGTCGAAAGGTTTCTGGAGTATCCAGATCCTGCAAGCGCATGTCCTGCATTCCTTCTAATTGGTAGCCGTGCATCCTGGCGAACGAAGAGTTTATCTCAATAATTTTAAGGTCGGTGGATAAGTAGAATATGCCATCGCTGGCTTGCTGAAATAGGGAGCGATAACGCTCTTCACTCGCCAGTAAAGTATCTTCCGCCCGCTTGCGTTCAGTAATGTCCTGTAATGATCCGAATAAACGCGTAGCTCGCTTTTCCGGGGACATTTCCGCAAAACCAAGGGCCAGGCAGACCC
>CAILYI010000124.1 GCA_903838415.1 uncultured Anaerolineae bacterium
AAATCACCATGATCGTGAATAATGCCTTTGGTCTGCCAATCAGATCTATTTCATCTTTTCTCACGGCCTTGGGCTAGACCCTTTATGCACACTGCTCAAATAATTCTGATATGGATTAACCACCAGCCAATTTTACGATTTCTTGAAATTGGCCCTGCAACTCCCCCTTCCCGTCACGCTTACGTCACGCTGGGCATGTAAACTGGAATTATGCAGTATACAACCGATAATTTAATGGAGTTGTGTTGGCCGGGGAACCGGGTGGGCGAGGCGATTGAATGGCTGGCCTACGCCAATGGTTTAATATCTACGCCTGTCGCCTCTGGAACCAATCAAAAAGCTGGTGTGAATCAGGTAGATGAAAACAATTGGCAGACGCTAATCGACAGAGTGGCGACCGCCCTGGGGATTGAGGCCGAGCCAGTTAGCTGCCCGTATGGAAAGCTGCAATCCTTCTTCCAGTTTGCCGCCCCGGCCATTGTTAAAATGCCCACCAAATCCGAGTCTGCCCCGGCTTTTTTCCTGGTATTTCAAAAAAAAGGCCGGCACTGCCGGGTTTTAAAGCCTGACTTACAAATCGTCACAATATCCGCCGAGATTGTGGCAGATGCCTTTCGTAAGCCGTTATCAGCCGCGTACCGTGAGCCTGCCGAACAATTGTTGAGCTTGGCAAACATCGCGGGAGAGCGTAAAGATCGGGTGGCAGACGCTTTGATTGGCAGCTGGCTGGGAGCGGAGATCATACCAGTTGGATGGCTGCTGCGCTCATCGCCGGGATCCAATCTAAAAATCCAGATTAAACAATCCAGCTTGGTACAGGAAATCTTGGGCTGGCTGGCAGCTTTTGCGCTCCAGGATATTCTCTACCTTTTGGCCTGGTGGCTGATCGGGCGCGTTGTTCTGGATGGGCAAACCGATCGAGGCTGGGTCTGGGCCTGGGTTCTGCTGCTGGTTAGCGCCATTCCATTTCAACTGACGGCCAGTTGGATGCAAAACCGCTTTGCTGAATCACTGGGCGTGATCTTCAAGCAAAGACTCTTATTTAGCGCGCTAAAAATGAACCCCGACGATATCCGTCACCTGGGAACGGGCCAACTGCTTGAGCGCGTTATGGAAGCCGAATCGGTAGAAATGCTGGCGCTGGGTGGCGGGCTTACTGCCATCATCTCCATTTTTCAACTTGGAGTGGCGGCCTGGGTGCTGTCACAGGGTGCGGGTGGCCTGCTCTCCATGGCTGTGCTTGCGCTCTGGTTGACGGCTATGCTGATTGCGGGCTGGATCAACTATAACAGCGGCAAGCAATGGACTGACACTTATCGGTCCATGACGAACGGGCTGGTGGAGAAAATGGTTGGTCATCGCACCCGCCTGGCGCAGGAAGATCCTGACCACCGTCATGATGAGGAAGATATTGAACTTGATCATTATCAGACCCTGACCCGCTCTTTCTCGAAAACCGGGTTACTGCTGGGCGCCATCCCGGCTTCCTGGCTGGTGGCGGGTCTGGCGTGCTTCATTCCAGCCCTGATCTCCAAGCAGTCCGCGCAGCTTCCCAGCATGGCGGTGGGGCTGGGCGGTGTCATGCTGGCATATCAAGCCTTTGGCATCATCCAGGCTGGCATCCAAAATGACATCCTTCTATTATTGAGTTGGCAACAGGTTAAGCCGATCTACCAGGCTGGTTCGACAGAAGAAATAATTCCAACCGTCATGTTAAAAACTGCCAGCCTACCCAATCGGGAAAACCCAGCCCAACTGCGGCCGACCATTGACAAAAAAATACCACTCATCACGGCCCATGATTTGAGTTACCGCTTTGCGCCGCATCGCCGCCCAGCTCTCCACGATTGCGCTTTAAAAATCTATCCCGGAGATCGAATCATTTTGGAAGGTCCATCCGGTGGCGGAAAAACCACCCTGGGCGCCGTCCTGGCGGGCATACGCAAACCGGATTCCGGCCTGCTGTTTTTATACGGTTACGACTGGCAAAGCCTCGGTGAAGCTACCTGGCGCAAGCGGGTCGTCATGGCACCCCAATTTCACGAAAACCACATCTTCAACGAAACCTTTGCCTTTAACTTATTAATGGGCCGGCGCTGGCCTCCGCAGTTAGAAGACATGCAGGCTGCAGAAACGATCTGTCAGGAGTTGGGATTGGGCGATTTACTGGCACGCATGCCCTCGGGTTGGCAGCAGATGGTCGGTGAAAGCGGCTGGCAGCTTTCTCACGGTGAACGCAGCCGGGTCTTTATTGCGCGCGCCTTACTTCAAAACGCTGATCTGGTCATCATGGATGAGAGCTTTGGTGCGCTGGATCCTGAAAATTTGTATCTGGCTTTGGAATGCGCGCAGCGCCGGGCCGCAACCTTGCTGATCATTGCCCATCCGTAAAATAGGAGAATTTTATGATCCTGGAACGTGTCCTTAATGTAATCGTCATCGCCTGTTGGCTGAGCTTTTTTGCCTTCATCGTCAGATTTGTGGTTTTCACAACCATGGTTGAAGGCCCCGGCGTCGCATTTAGAAAGATGTTGCGGGTGGGCACCCTGTACATATTATTCGTGGTCGCCTCAGCCATCTCCTTGCTAAATTCCAGCCTGGTATTCATCCAACCCCAGGAAGTGGGCGTGGTGGTTTCGCTGGCATCACCCAATGGATATCGTTCCCGGCCTTTGCGATCCGGGTTGCATTGGATCATCCCGCTGGCGGAAGAAGTTCACACCTACCCAATTTACTGGCAAACTTACACCATGTCTGCCAAACCAAATGAAGGCGCTCAAAAAGGGGATGATTCGATTGCTGCGCGCACTTCCGACGGGCAGGAAGTCATCATCGACTGTACGATTATTTTCCAAATTGACCCGGAGGAAGCCCCGAGAATATTTATCGATTGGCAGAATCGCTACATCGAAGATTTAATCCGCCCCACCCTGCGCGGTTTGATTCGCACCTACGTCTCTCAATACAAGGTGGACGAAGTCAACAGCTCGAAACGCATGGATCTGGAGAATGACCTGACCACTGAATTAAAAGATACCCTTGGGCAGCGAGGTTTCATCATGGATGCCTTCCTGCTCAGAAATATCAGTTTCTCCAACGAATATGCCACCGCAGTGGAAAAGAAGCAGGTGGCCATGCAGGATACCGTCAAAAAGCAGTATGAAGCCGAACAGATTCAAAAACTGGCTTCTGGTGAAGCTGCCCGCATCCGGGCAGTGGCCCAGGCTGAAGCTGATGCATTGGACATGTTGGGAAAAGCCCTGGCCCGCAACCCGGAAGTGATTACTCTGCGATATGTGGACAAGCTGGCGCCTAATATCCAGGTCATGCTTGTGCCCAATAACGCGCCGTATATCCTGCCCTTGCCCAACCTGATTAACCCAACGCCCACACCTGCGCCAACCACGGCAGCCACCGAAATCATCCCGGAAATTATCGGAACCTTGCCCGCAGGATTGACGACTGAAAGCCCCACATCCATCCCAACCGCAACACCGACACCATAGGATGATTGGAATTATGAGACCTCTGTTTAGAAAATTCCGATTTCTAACTGGTCTATTATCGTTGTTTATTTTTTTTCTATCTGGCTGTGCCAGCGGCTGCCCACCCACCTGCCTGGGAGAAAATATCGGCGGCGTTGATTGGAGTGGAAAAAACCTCCACCGAGCTCAGCTAATTAATACCACCGCCCGGCAGTCAAACCTCGGCCGCGTTAACTTTAGCGGTGCGGACCTGAGCGGTACCGACCTGACTGGCTCAATCCTGCAATCTTCCAATCTAAGCAATGCAACCTTGATCGGTGCAAATTTACAAAAAGCCTACCTTTCAGGCGCCATTTTTACCAATACCAATCTGACCGGTGCAATTCTGGATTCGGCGGATCTGACCGGAGTGAGCCTGACCTCCACCAACCTGGCTGCTGTTTCTTTTATCGAATCCCGCCTGGTGAATGCCGATCTCAGCCAACTCAACCTGGCAGGTTCCTACATGGATAAATCCAAAATGGCAGGCATAAAAATGAACCGGGTCAATCTGGCAGGTGGTTTGCTGGATAAAGTTGATTTAAGCGGCGCCGATTTACGGTCCGCGGATATCCGCGGCGGCTGGATTAATCTGGCCAGCCTGGTTGCCGCCAATCTGCAGGATGCTAACTTGAGCGGGGCCAGCCTGATTGGCACAGATCTGACAGGTTCCAACCTGTCTGGCGCATCCCTGGCAGGCGCAAACCTGGTTGGCGCTAACTTGCGAGGCGCAGATCTACGAGGTGCAGATCTGCGCGCAGCCGAACTGGTCGCGACCCCCAATCTGCTGGATTGGAAAAACTTTGATGACGGCACTCTTTCCAGTCTAAGTGAAGCCCAGTGGCAAAAATTGGAACTGGGTGACACCATTCTGGATGGTGCTAAATATGATAATTTGACCATTTGGCCGGACGGATTTACGCCCCCAGATGGGGTAATTTACCAACCCTGGGCTGCCGGAATTCCGCCGGTTCAGTCAAGCGGAAAACAAATCCTGATTAGCGGATCATCCACTGTCGCTGACTTGGCGCTACCCTTGAGCCGGGCCTACACCCAAAATCATCCAGACCTATTTTTTAAGTTTGTTGTGACCGACAGCTCTACCGGAATCTCAGACGTGGGGAATGGTCAGGCAGATATTGGCATGAGTTCACGCGTCCCCAACCAGGCCGAATTGAATTCCTATCCAGATTTGAATATATTTCCCCTGGCGATCGATAGTCTGGCAGTGGTGGCTAACCTGGATAACCGGTTGAATAATTTAACCATCGAAGACCTGCGCTCGATTTACGCGGGTGAAATTACCAATTGGAAAGACCTGGGCGGCAAGGATATTCCAATTAACGCCCAGCAACAGAATAATACCCTGATGCTGGTCTTCAAGGAGCTTGTGATGGGCAGCCTTCCCATGGCAGGCACAAGTAAAATATTACCATCCAATGCGGCGGTTCGGGCAGCGGTTGCGGCAGACCCCGGGGCGATTGGGATCCTGCCAAGGAATTTTGTTGATGGCAGTCTTCAGATTTTGGCCGTCAACGGTTTTATGCCTACAGCGCAAGCAATCGCAACGGAGCAGTATCCATTGATCAGACCCTTGTACCTGATAACCCGGAGCAAGCCATCCGGTGAAACGAAGGCCTGGCTGGATTTCATCATCAGCGAAACTGGGCGGCAAACTATCCTTCGTGAAGAACTGGAGCCTGTTTCAAAATGAAAATTCCCTCAGAAACAAGCCGCGTGGCACATCCAAATCACATTCGCCAGAAAATCAGGTGGGGTATTTCCGTGGCAATTAGCGTTGTTATGATATGGGCTTTCACCTATCAAGGTGGTTTATTTCGCTATTATGGTTTGCTGCCGCTCGGATGCCCACCAGCTTGCGTTGGAATCCGGCTCGAATCGCAGGACCTTTCTGGTTTCGACCTGAGCGGCGCTGACTTGTCGAATGCGGTGCTGACCGGTTCTATTTTGCGAAATACCACACTGGTCAAGACGAATTTTAGCGGTGCAATCTTAAATAACGTCATCCTGGATGGCGCCAATCTGAAAGATGCAAACCTGATTGGCACCAAATTAAACGGCGCTTCCTTGATTGGGGCCACCTTCACCGGTGCCAATTTAACCGGCGCTGATTTAACCGAGGCAATTTTGCCGCGCGTGACGCTCACCCAGACAACCCTGGCGGGAATTATTCTCAACAAAGCCAACTTGCTCGGCAGTAACCTGGAAGGCACCTCCCTGGCCGGCGCTCGCATGGTGGATGCAGATTTACGCGGCGCAAATCTTAATTACGCTGACCTGAGTGGCGCTGATTTAACGGATGCGGATTTCGGTGGTGCATCGCTGCGCCACGCTGTTTTGACCGGCGTTAAATTGGCCGGGTATATGCAAGGTGCGGATTTACGCGGCGCGGATTTGCGCGGCGCAGACATCCAGGATGATGATCTAAGTGGCGCCATTCTGATCGGCGCAAACCTTACTGGCGCAAACCTGAGCTATGCCTGGCTGGATGGGACTGATTTTTCCCAGGCAAACCTGAATCATGCCAACCTGCAGAATACCTCCATGACCGGTTGTACGCTGGTAGATGCCGATCTGGATGACGCCAATTTGACGAATGCAGAGATGCTGGGAGTGCGTTACAGCAGGGCCACCCGTTGGCCGCAAGGTTTTTCGCCACCCGCTTCAGCCACCCTCGATCTTATCAGCAGATAAGTGACCGGCTTTTTTTGACTTGTTTCCAAAATCTATTCGCTATAGTCGTCGCCGGATAGAAACATAGCCCCAAAACATCAAATTTTTGGGGCTTGATTGCCAATGACGATGTGGTTTGGCACCAGTTGATTTAATTTTTTCTGGCGAGCTTTACAACCACAATCCAGCCCGGTAACCTGGCTGTAGAGTGCTGCCAACCGGTCCAGCCCTGCAAAATGAAAAACATCAGCCAAAGAATCCCCCAACGCTTTTCCGGCTCGCAGCCCGGTTTGCACTTTGATCCCGGTAATTTCCAACTGACTATTTTCGGGTTGCAGTTCATGTGTAGTAATTGATTTATTCATAACATGCCTTTCTGCGAAAAATCTTTGGAAATTAATTTCCTGCCAGATGCAACTGCCCGATTACGGGATTGGTACGAGCCTGCAGGTTGATACCGCTCTGTTGCAGGAAAATAATCTCGCGTGTGAGCGCCGCCAAAAGAGAGTAATCCTGGAAGTACGCTGCTTGAATGGTGTCCATGATGATCGCTCTTCGTCTTTCCTGCGAATCCATCAGGAATTCTCCGGGAAAATCTGTAAAGCCAGCCTCCACCAGGCGCAAATAAAGCTGCCAGGCAAAATCCTGATTCTCAGTGAAATCCGGTGACTTCAACCAGGAAAGAATTTTCTGGTGATGGCGGCTATCCCATCGTAGATACGCTGCCAGTCCAAAATAGGTCAGCATACGGGCAAAATGGGAATTCGGTTGCAATTTCCCCAGAAAACTCCGAAACCAGGTCATGTCAAAACCAGTCAATGAAGATAACTCGGCAATTTCAATAGCTAGCTGACCAGCCTGCCGGGTTGACATTCTCCCAACCCAAAATCGAAGCAAAATCAGCCATTCCAGTTCCGCAGTCGGGTAATTTTCAGGCTTCAGGCGAGCGACCCATTGTTTAAATTCCCGTCCGAGTTGTAAGGTATCGACAATGTAAGTCTTGTTAATCATCGCTTGCTCAATTGGTATTCAGGTTTGGATGGGGTATTCGGCCCAATCAGTGTGAATATTTCACGGATTTGTTGAAGAAAAGCAAAATCGTTTTTTTGTCTTTATAAAATCATATCCCAGTCCCGTGACGTAAGCGTGACGGCAGAGCCTATTTTTAGGGAAAACAGATACCAATTTTGACCAATTTTAAAAATTGGTCAAAATTAATCAAAAAATGGCCTTTCCGGTAACGCTTACGTCACGCTTGATGGGTAAGATATGTTAGTAAGCTCAACTTTCGACTGTCAAAAACTTGTTTCAGAGGAGAAAACCATGCTATTGCTAATCATGTTGGTTTCACTGGCTTTGCTTTCGTGGATCATTTTTAAACCCGAGTGGATGCCGGCGCCGCCCGAAAATGACATTTCCAAGAAAGTTGTCTACGGGGCAGATGTGGTCAAGCAAAAGTCCGCAGGCTGGTTTAACCAGGTCAAGCCCCTTTGGCAGAAAAATACCAGCCAGGGAGCGCAGCTGAAGTCCTGGTCCACGCAGCCTGATCTGGCAAAACTGGCCGGATTCTCCAAACAGCAGTCTGAAATCCTGACAGAATTCCAGGCCTGGATTGATTCAATCAGTAATGCGGAAGCCGATCTGGTAGCCCAGGAACTTGACGGGTTCTGTAAGAAGCAAGGCGTCAATCTTGGCTGGCTGCTGGAAGATAACGGAAAGGCTGACATGCTGGTGGCGCTCGGTGGCCTGGTTTTGTATTTTGGCATGGCGGTACGCGAACGCGCCAACTCTCGCCCGGCCGCTTCTTTGCGAGCCTGGGAGGAAGCTCCTCTTTCAAATGAGAACATTGAATTTGGCAATCTGCTGTATATCCAACTGGTGGATGCCAAAATGATCAGCATTCCATCCCATCTGCTGCTGGCACCCGAGAAGGAACGCCTGGCGCACCAGGTCAGCGCGCTCAAAGCTGCAATCGAAAAGGATCGCAGTGCGGTGCTGCCGTTCGCAGCCCAGGTATTGGAGATCAGCCAGTCGCCCAAACCAGAAAAGCCAAAAGCCGCCAAGAAAGCCAAAAAAGAAATGTCCCAGGTTGAGCAGCAGCCCGTCTAGTCCGTCATGTTATATCCTGGATTAATTGCCACACGCACCAGAGTGGTAGTTGCCGCATCAAGGAAGAAACCTGTATGAAACCCATCCTGTCTTTGATCCTGGTCGTTTTCATGGTGATTGTTCTATCCGCCTGTCAGACGGTGGCGCCTGCGCCTGCCCCGCCAACCGCAATCCAGGAGGTTTTCACCGTCACACCACGCCCTGTCCTTCCCACCCGACAGCCTTCCGCCACTCCAGCGCCATCCGCCACTCCGCAGCCCACCGAGATGGTGGCCCCCACGGCTGATAGTTGTCCAAATGGGGACTGTATCACGGCCTGCTTTAAAAAATTACCCCAAATCGTCAATCCGGGCGATGCAAAGGCCAAAAGTGGCATCCGTTCCATCGAGAGCGAGGATGGAATCACCCTGGTCACTTACACCATCAATGGGGATCAACCCGAAAACCCGGTGGAAGGCACGGACTTGCCAGAGTGGTTGAAACCTTTTCAGCAGGACCAAAGCTCACAGACCAAGGTTTGGGATTACTTTGCGGCGCTCATTCCTGCGGACCAACGCACTTATCTGGCTGAATACCGCGTCTTCAGTGATGGCCCTGATAACAACCTTGCCTCGGTAGTCCAGACTGAAACAGATATGACGAAATGGGCGCTTGAACTGGATATTCTTGATGCGGCAAACCCCCAGGATTTGACCATTTCTCTGCTCCATGAGTTCGCACATCTGTTAGCGCTCAACCCTGCCCAGGTGGTGCCCTCCAAACCGATATTTGATAACCCTGATAGCGACTCCGTTTATCAGTCAGAATGGGACGCCTGTCAGACCTACTTCCCTGGCGAAGGCTGCAGCCTGCCGGATTCCTATATCAACCAGTTCTATGACCGGTTCTGGATAGAAATTGAACCGGAATGGGAGTCCTTAGACGCGATCGAGTCTGAAGAAGATTACCAGGCTGCCCTTGAGCGCTTTTATGAAAAATATCAGGCTCAATTTGTGGACGATTATGCAGTTACCGATCCTTCTGAAGATTTCGCCGAAACGTTCAGTGTTTTCATCCGGGAGCCCCAACCAACCGGTCAAAGCATCGCTGAACAAAAAGTGCTGTTCTTCTATGAATTTCCCGAACTGGTGAAGCTGCGCAGTCAGATTGGTCACAATCTATGCGCCCAACTGACAAAATAAACACTTCCGACATAGCTAATCACGAGGAGCTTATTCAATGAACCTGAAAATTAAAACCTTTCTGCGTATCCTGATTATCCTGACAATGACGGTCAATTTATTGGCCTGTTCCAGCCAAGCGAAACCTGTGTCAACCGTCATCATCGCCAGCGCCTCCAAGGGTGGGGTTTGGAATCCACTGGCAAAAGAAATGGCGCGCATTCTGCCTCAATATGTGCCAGGTGTCACCTTTTCAGACCAGGAAACCCTTGGTTCATTGGACAATCTCAAGCTGCTCGTTTCCGGCAAAGCGCAAATTGTCTTTGCGCATGATTACCATATCGCCAGAATAAACCAGGGTTTGCTCACATCCATCTCGGCCAGTAAAGTACCGGTCAAAATCTTGATGGGGCTTTATGACCAGCCCTTGCAAATTGTGATTCGGAAGGATGCCGGTATCAACACTCTGGCAGACCTGAAGGGGAAGCGGGTCTCCACCGGAATCCCAGGCGGTTGTGCGGAAGAAATGGCCGGTTTTGTCCTGAAAAGCATGAACATTGATATCGATAAAGACGTTCAACGTCAAAAATTGGATGTCCTTCCATCCGCCGCGGCTATCAAGGATAACCAGATCGATGCGTTCTTCTGGACTGGCGCGATGCCGACCGGCACCATCACCAAGCTCTTTGCAGAGAATGGCTCTGCGCTTGAACTACTGTCGGTTGATTCTGCCTCGGCTGAATTGATTATGAAGGATAATCCCGGCGTTTACCACCTATCCAGCGTACCCGCTGGAGGCTATCCCGGGCTCGAAAAGCCGATCGAAACCCTGGGGATCACGGCCGTGCTTGCCAGCCTGGATACTTTCCCGGCAGAACTGGTTTCCCAGGTGCTGCCCGCACTTTTTGACCACCGGCAGGAGCTTTCCGGCGTCTGGGGCGGCGCCACAAAATTATCCCCATTCCAGAGTATGAACATGCTATCGGATGAGGCGCTCAGTTTTCTCCATCCGGCGGCTACCGGTTACTACCTGGCCAATCTGCGCACAACCGCTTCGCAAAAGGAAATTGGCGAGCTGTGGATCTCAAAGTGCATGGAAGCCGGGCATGATGGCCCAGCCTGCGCAGATTCGTTGCTGAAGTTTTTGAAACCATAAATACCCCAATGCCCTTGGATAATGTCAAAAAAACTTTCACACCTTTGTGACGGAGGCTGTATGAAAAAAACAACCATTCTCATTATCGCGCTAATCGTCGTACTCCTGCTTGTTGGAGCTGTGCTTTTCTTCCTGCCGGGAACTCCAGGTTTTAGCTCCGTGCCCGATCCGGCCCGGGATACGCTGGTCAAAGCTGAAGTGGAGACTGCCATCAGCATGCTGCAGGGGGTTTATGCCCGTCAGCAGGCCGGGGAATTAACACCTGAACAGGCCAAAACCCTGGGCGCCGACCTGCTTCGCGGGTTGAGCTACAGCCCGGACGGATATTTTTGGGCAGATACCACCGAGGGCGTTAATGTTGTTTTGTATGGCCGCCCGGATGTGGAAGGCCGCAATCGGTTGGAAGACAAGGATGAAAAAGGCAACTATTACGTCAAAGCCTTTCTGAAAACCGGCATGGCCGGTGGTGGTTATGTCGATTATTGGTTTACCAAAAAGGGCGATACCCTGGCTCAACCGAAGCGTTCTTATGTGCAGTTGTTTGAGCCCTTCAATTGGGTGGTGGGCAGCGGTTATTACAAGTAAGCCGATTCATAACTATTTTTGCTAAAAATAAAAGCATGGAGAAAGCAAAATGGAAGAAAATGTTCAGCCTGAGTTCAAGAATTTACAAGTGCGTACAGGACTGCTGATCGGCAAGGCACCGAATTCAAAGCCCACCCTCCTGTATGGCACCGATTGGTGCGAATACACCACCAAACAGAAGGATGCTTTTAAAGCTGCGGGTGTTGATTTCAACTACATCAACTGTGACAAATCTAAAGGGAAATGCGCTGGAATCACATCCTTTCCAACCGTCAGAAATTACCCCAATGCCAGGCAGGGCTGGGTCGGTTTTCGCCCAATCGGTGCCAAACCTGTCCAGCCAAAAGCTGAACCGGTCTAAAGGGAAAAACGGCTTATCGAATTGATTTTGAAGCGCAAAGCCTGAATTGAATTCATCCCGCTGGCTGTTCATTGTATCCGCCAGATTTGTGAAAAGAAGAGGAGATCATGATGGAAAAACAAAACAGCACCTTTAAACAAGCTGGATCGAACAGCAAACAGCCTGCCCGCCCAGGTCTCAAACTGCAAACCGGACTTCTGGTGGGTGACAGCAAACTTAACGGGAAGAAGCCCTGATCCAGGCGCCTGTTTCCCCATTTCTACGACAACCCTGACAAAGGAGAACCTCTGGTCATGGAAATAAACAAAACTTTCAAAACCACTGCGGCAATCTTCTTAATCCTTGTCCTGCTGACTGGCTGCGCCACACCTGCGCCAACCAATTCCACGCTCAAGATCGCCACGGCGACCGCCGGAGGCGTCTGGAATCCAATCGGGATCGCACTGGCCAAGCTGATTTCAGGCTCCGTACCCGGTGAGGTGGCTGAAGCCCAGGAAACCGCTGGCGCACCTGAAAACCTGAAGCTGCTGACCAGTGGAAAATCAGAGCTGATCTTTGCCTACGATTACCACATTGCCTGGCTCAATCAGGGCAAAATGGCTGATATTGCAGCCGGTTCACAACCGGCGCGCATCGCGCTGGGTTTGTACGAACATCCGCTGCACATCATTGCGCGCGCCGATGCGGGCATTCAGAGTTTGCCAGAGCTGAAAGGCAAGCGCGTCTCCACGGGTGCGGCTGGCAGTGGAGCCGAAGAACAAGCCGGGTATGTGCTCCAAGCCCTCGGTTTGGATTGGGACAAAGACATCACACGTCAGAAACTCAGCCTGAATGATTCGATCGTAGCCCTCAAGGCAGGCAGCCTGGATGCTTTTTTCTGGTCCGGTGCGGTGCCATCCGAAGCTGCGCCCACCAAACTGGTTGAGCTTGCATCCGATCCTTCCCTCAAAATTGTCTTTCTGCCGCTGGACGGGCAGTTCGCTGAAAGTGTGCTGCAGCAGACTCCCGGCGTTTTCCACCGCACCAGCATCAAGGCGGGAGAGTATCCGGGGCTGGAAAAGGATGTTGAAACCCTGGGTGTGACCGCCGTCCTGGCAGTCATGGACAACTTCTCCAGCTCGCGGCTGACCTCCATCCTGGCTGCAATCTTTGCGCACAAAGCCGATTTATTAGTCCCGGTCTGGAAAGGCGCCGCCAGCCTGACGCCTGAAAAAAGCCTGGCAGTCCTGGCGCCTGAAACCCATCAATATTTGCACCCTGCCACGCAGGCATACTTGCAACAACGCGAAACCCTTTACCAGCTTTCATCCATCAACTCGTTATTCTCCGGCCATTATGACGGTTTTGAAACCGTCGGCTGGTTAAAACAGCATGGCGACCTGGGCATTGGCACCTTTGATGAATTGAATGGCGAAATGATCGTCATTGATGGACAGGTTTACCAGGCGCTGGCAGATGGCAGCCTCAAAAAACCGGATGATGCCACGCTGGTGCCGTTTGCCAATGTCTCCAGCTTTGACAGCGATCTATCAGCGGATCTTGGACAGGTGGACAGCTTCGCGGCCCTGCAGGATGCGCTGGTGAAGATGATGCCACGCAAGGATTCTTTTTACGCCATCCGTGTGGATGCCACCTTCAAACAACTTAAGGTTCGCACGGTTGCCCGGCAGTCCAAGCCGTATTTGCCACTTGAAGAAGTTCTAAAAAAGCCGGTGTTTTTTGAATATGAAAATGTCAAGGGCAGCGTGGTGGGTTTCTGGTCGCCAGATTACGTTGGGAAAATAAACCTGCCGGGCTATAACCTGCATTTCATTTCGGATGACCGGACGATTGGCGGGCATTTGGTGGAAGCCGTCATGACTTCCGTCCATCTCAGCCTGGATGAGACCCGCTATTTTGAAGTGAAGCTGAATCCACTCGGCGAATAAGACCGGGTGCTGAAAGTTGATCGAAAAAACTATCAATTTGGAAGTTTCAATAGGAGGTGCTCACCATGGATATTTTCTTGCAAGCTGCCATCGCGGAAGCCCGTCAGGGCCTGCAGGAAGGCGGCATCCCAATCGGGTCTGTGCTGGTGATTGATGGGAAAATCGTCGGGCAGGGACACAACCGCCGGGTTCAGAAAGATAGCGCCATACTGCATGCCGAAATGGATTGCCTGGAAAATGCCGGACGGCTAAAGCCCGGCGATTATCAGAAAGCCACCCTGTACAGCACCCTTTCACCCTGTGATATGTGCAGCGGCGCGGCTCTGCTCTATAAAATCCCCAGGATCGTGATCGGTGAAAATCGCACCTTTCAGGGCCCGGAAGATTATGTGCGCATGCGCGGTGTTGAACTCACCATTCTGGATGATGCAGAATGCATCCAACTGATGACGGATTTCATTGCGGCATCTCCCACACTCTGGAACGATGACATCGGCGAGAAAGTTTAAGCGAGGAAAAGCTTTTGAAAAATGGTCTTATAAACTGGGAAGAAATGAAAGCAGAAATTGTGCCTGCGGAAGTAATAAAATCAAGCACCAAATATCAGGTTGCCATCCAATATATCTGTATTCGGGATGCTGTCAGGCTGGCCGCTGAATATCTGAGCCGTGAAATGGCTTACGCGTCAGCCTCGCAAGCCTATGCTAAATTGGCCTTATACATGGCCTGCCCCTGAAAAACTTTCTTCTTTTCCAACCAATCAACCCACGCCTCAGGGTATTCAAAATATTTTTTATAAGGAAGAAAAAACCATGAAAATTAAAACAAACCTGAAAATTGGATGCGAAAGTGGAAAAATGGCATCGAATGATGGGGGCAATACCTGGTATTGCTTGCCGAAGAGTGATCCAAACGATAGCGGCACGTAAATCGTCAATACTGATCTGCAGACTAAGTCGGGATTGGGACTGGCGCATACCAGTCTCAATCCCCAGAGAACCAAAATTAAAGCAGATTTTGCAGAGCAATCCATCAAAACTTACTCAAAAGGCCCGGGGCATTAACATTCTACCCGACCGTCAAAAAATTACCCAACCGACGGGCAAGGCTGGGTTGGTTTCTGACCAATCGATAAATAAAAACTTTTAGTCAGTTAGGGATTATTCATGGCATCCAATCATCTGTCCAGTTTACCTGTTTCAAGTTCAACCGGCAGCCGAATTGGCCTAAAAGTAAAAACCGGTTACCGAATCGGATTTGCAGAGCAAAATCTTGTAAACCCGCTCAGTACCTACTCCGCTGGCCATTCATCTGGCGCTGCAGGTGACCAATTTTCACACGAGTCTGTTGTAATCCCGGATTATGCCCGGTATCTGTTCGATTGGTTGGAAAATTGGCAGAGGGAACGTCAGGATAAGTTGGCTCATCCCCCGGAACTGGTTATCGAATATCCGGTTAAAAAACGGTTTTACGAACTGGATGCCTGGCGGGGTATGGCGATTACCATGATGCTGATTAAACATGGCCTGGATGGCTGGGGTTTTTCTTTGCTGCCCCGGCTCACTGTCACACTGCTTGCGTTTTGGGAACCACTCAAAATCGGCCTGATCGCGACAACGGCTATATTTTTCATTGGCACAGCCTTGCGGAATTCCATCATATTTGATCAGTTTATCTCCACCATTGCGCCAAACCTGGAACCTGCCTGGCAGGCGATCATGGCTTACACCTTGGCTGCCATCCCCGGCTTTTGGTTTGGGGTAACGAGTGTGGGAGCATCTGCATTTCTGGGACTAAGTGGGATATCGATGGCCATTAGCGCCATGCGCACAACCGATCTCAATAGACTGCGCCGGGAATGGCTGAAACGCGGCGTCATTCTTTTAGGCCTGGGAATGTTGGTCAGCCTGCTTTCTGTGTTGATCGTTCCGCAATCCCCAATCTACTTCGGAGTTTTACATCTTTTTGGCCTGTCAACCATCCTGATGATCCCATTTATCAGTCTGCCCATCTCGCAGGTGGCGGCCAGTGCCGTGGCTATTTTGGCAGCAGGCGCGCTACTAACGCCGCAACTCCTGGCGGGTTGGCCCTGGTGGTTGCTGCTCGGCCTGCTGCCTGTGAGCAAGGTGTTTGTCGATTACACCCCCCTGGCTCCCTGGATGGGCTTTTTGCTGATGGGCCTGGCTGTTGGCAGAACCATTTACCAGGAAGGAGCCAGCCGTAAGTTCGACTTTCCTGAGCTTTCAGATTTGCCCGTCATCAGAGCTTTGAGCAAGCTAGGACAGAACTCGCTCTTGATTTACCTGGCCCAAATGCCCATTACTCTATTGGGGCTGGCTGCATGAAATTATTTTCTCCATCCTGCTGTTCTCCGCCAGGTTTATGAATATATAGGAGACTACCATGGAAAACAAAACGCCACCACATCTCAAAAAACCGAATCTACCGGTAACTAGCCTGCCAGTACAGGCACTAAACTACAAACCGGTTTGCCTGGAAGGGCGCCGCCAGTTTGACGCCTGAAAAAAGACTGGTAGTCCTCGCGTCTGAAACCCGTCAATATTTACACCCGGCCACGCAGGCATATTTACAACAACGTGAAACGCTTTACCAGCTTTCTTCCGTCAACTCGCTGTTTTCGTGTCACAATGACGGCTTTGAAACAGTAGGCTGGCTTAACAGCATGGCGACTTGGGCGTTGGCATCTTTGACGGGCTGAATGGCGAGATGATCGTCAGCAATGTTAGGGCGACATGACATTGGTCAAGCTCAGTCTGGATGAGACCTGCCATTTTAAAGTAAAGCTAACCCAAACGGTGGTTAAGTTTAGAAAGGAAAAAGGAAAAGCGCTTATGAAAGTCATCCCAATAAACCCAGTGATCGGCATGCGGATTCACACTCACTTGCACGCGGGCAGAGCAACCCTGCCAGCGTGCAAAAACCGATGTTCATCAATTCTACAAAATGATGTGGCTGTCTGCAAGAAAAACTATATCGACCCAGGTGAGTGTATCAAGAAAGCTCTTCAAGATAGAAAGAGCTGCTTGAAAATAAGATGTGCTGGTTTGAGCGGTTAAATAGACCCCGGCAATAGCCTGTTCCGCGAATATTCAGGCCCAGCATCATAATCTATCCAAAAAATTCTATTTGAATCTTGATTTGCCATACTTTCAATCCAAAATAGGAGAAAACAATGAAATCAACCATCTACAAATGTCTGGGATTAAAGGGCGCCCAGCTTAGCCCTGGTTTGCATGTTCGTACCCGCCTGCAGGCAGGCGAAGTGAAATATACCTATGCCTGTGACCCGGATTGCCATACAGTGTTCCTCGGGTTTATCAGCGATGGGTACATTAGCAACACTGATGGTGTCTATACTGTCACAGCGAAAGGGCAAGAAGCCTGGCAAGGCTTGAATGCATCCTGATTTTACGCCCACACTTTGCATATATAGGAGACTATCAATGAACACATTCTTGTTAACTTCACGAAAATCTGAAACCGGCTGCCTGTCTGATGGGTTGCGGGTACGCACACGCATACAAGTTGGAACTGATGCAATATTTAAGGGTGACGAAGATATCAAAAATGTCGTGGATTCTTTCGTTTTGAAAGGCCTGATTTCCCTGGACGAAAATAAACGGATTACGCTGACAGGCAACGGCCAGCAGTCATTCAATATGTATCTAAATCCGCAAGGGTCTAACTAAAATCATAATGACTAAGCTGGCCATGCAATTCCAAACGCATGGCGAGCTTTTGTCGCACGTTACATTCCATGTGACAGGCGCAGACCATATGACGAGAGGTTGATATGCAAAAAATAACTGGTAAGGAAACGACAAAGAATAGCGCAGGAATACGTCTAAGCAGCGACTTGCGCGCCGGGAAGAATGTTGGTTTCGATTCGCTGGGCGATTTTGTCAGGGCGTTCGTAGCCAATATCTCGACCACAAATAATTATACACAACTGAAAAACGGGCTGGATACAACTGTCGAGCAGTGCAAGATCGCTGGCGCTGGAAAAAATTGTGATGATTGGGCGGAGAATTTTGGGCTGACTTTTGCTCACGGTTAGCCGTCTGGGTGAAAAAACAAACCAAGCGGCAATTATTTGCATCCTGGCGCAAGTGCTTGATGAGATGAACCTATTGAGGAGCAAACGATGAAAGTACAAAGATTGAACACATTTCGGGTGCGTACCCATTTGAAAGTTGGGGGTGAAGGCCCTGGCGCGAAAATTGAGCCAACCGATCTTCCGAGCGGCAATTACATAGATACTTGTTCTGGTTGCTCTGCTGTAAAATATGAAAAAGGAATAGGACTGGATTGCATATCTTGTAAGAGTGCTGTTGGTTTGGATCAAAAAAATGGAAAATGGATTCCGAATGAATATATCGGATCGCCTATTAGCAACTGTAATGGGGTTCTGAGCTATTTATCTTGTGACGATCCGTCCACATACAATTGATCCAATTAAGATTTGACTCGGCTGCAAAAAGGATGCGATAAAACTCATCCAAATTGCAGTCGAGTCATTTATTGGAATTGGAAGTAATTTTAATCAAGGTTGATCGCCAATTTCTTGATAATCGTAAGGTCGATTTGCAGGAAAAAGGTGCGGTCAAAATCAATAACAAAAGCAGCTCATCACCAGAGGCTTTTTGTATCAAAACAGTCTCTACCGGACAAAATAAATAGTGACTGACATTTGGTGAGCTTGGGTTCTTCCCGTCAACGCTATCGTATTGTGTAGCATAAGATTAGCCGCTTTATTGATCCGGTCCGTTCGGGTAAGCTGTGTTGATAACTGCCTGCTGCTCGTTTGCAATATTATCCAGCGCGGTCTTTGAATCCATCTGACCAATAACTGCCAGGTGCAAGTATTTACCCTGGATGGCCAGCAGTTGGATATATTCCGGGATGTTCCAATAATCCTGCGTGCGTTCAAATGTTTTGGCAAAAAGGTGATTGTAAGGCGCGGCATTCAAAAATTCACTGCTCGCCAGAACAGATTTCATGGCGGGGTAGCCATGCAGTTTGGCCCATTCGATCTGGGTCTCTTTTTTCATCAACCACTTCAGGAATGCCAAAGCGGCCTCGGAGTTTTTGGAGTATTGGCTGATAGAGATTCCCTGCCCGCCCAATTGCAGCGTATTGGCGCGTGGACCGGCGGGCGGGGCTGCAAAAACCAGATGGCTGGATGCTGCGCACTTCTGCGGATCAATCAGGGCTGAACCGTAGGAATTCCAAATGATCGTCATGGCAGTCTCCCCGCTGCAGATCGCAGTTACCACTTCCGGGTAGCTCCAGCTGCCGGAGCCTTCCGGCCCCGTCTGAAATAGTTTTA